>NZ_PDWK01000044.1 GCF_010093135.1 Pseudoxanthomonas taiwanensis
TCGCGCCGCGTGCGCTTGCGGCTCCCCAGACCCTCGGCATCACCGAACGACAGCTGCATCGCACTCACCCCGATCACGGTGAGGCATTGTCGCGCAATCGGGCGGAGTTGTTCAGACCTTCCCTAGAGCTCGTCCAGCAGGGCCTGCTGCGCCGAGTGCGGGGCCTGGCCGGGGGCCGGCTCGCACTTGCGGTAGCGGCCGTCCGGGCCCAGCTCCCAGGCGTTGATGTTGTCGGCCAGGTAGTTGTGCAGCACCTCGCGCTCCACCCGCGCGGCCAGCTCCGGGTCCAGGATCGGGAAGCAGATTTCCACCCGCCGCAGCAGGTTGCGCTCCAGCCAGTCGGCGCTGGCGCAGAACAGTTCCGGTCGGCCGTCGTTGCCGAACCAGTACACCCGGCTGTGCTCGAGGAAGCGGCCGACGATGGAGCGCACCCGGATGTTCTCCGACACGCCGGGGATGCCCGGGCGCAGGGTGCAGGCGCCGCGCACGATCAGGTCGATCCGGACCCCGGCCTGGGAGGCGGCGTACAGGGCGCGCACCACCTGCGGCTCGTTGAGCGCGTTCATCTTGGCGATGATCCGGCCCGGGCGGCCGGCGGCGGCGATGCGTGCCTCGCGCTCGATCCGCTGCAGCATCCCGCTGTGCAGGGTGAAGGGCGAGTGCAGCAGGCGTTGCAGGCGGATGCGCGGTGCCAGCCCGGACAGCTGCTGGAACAGCTGGTGCACGTCCTCGCCGATCTCCGGGTTGGCGGTGATCAGGCCCAGGTCGGTGTACTGGCGCGCGGTGCCGCCGTGGTAGTTGCCGGTGCCCAGGTGCACGTAGCGGCGTAGGCGCCGGCCCTCGCGCCGCACGATCAGCAGCATCTTGGCGTGGGTCTTGAAGCCCACCACGCCGTACACCACCTGCACGCCGGCCTCCTGCAGGCGGTCGGCCACGCCCAGGTTGGCGTCCTCGTCGAAGCGCGCGCGCAGCTCCACCACGACGGTCACGTCCTTGCCGTTGCGGGCGGCCTGCACCAGGGCGTCGACGATGGCCGAGTCCTTGCCGGTGCGGTACAGGGTCTGCTTGATGGCCAGCACGTCCGGGTCGCTGGCGGCCTGCTTGAGCAGCTCCAGCACCCCGGCGAAGGAGTCGAACGGGTGGTGCAGCAGCACGTCGCCGCGCGCCACCCGGGCGAACACGTCCTCGTCCTCCAGGCGCTGGCGCGGGGCGAAGGGCGGGTACTTCAGCTCCGGACGCTGCACCAGGTCGTAGACTTGGATCACCCGGTTGAGGTTGACTGGGCCGTCGATGTAGTACACCGCGTTCTCGCCCAGGCCGAAGTTCTGCAGCAGGGTGCGCACGATCGGCCGGGGGCAGTCGTGGGCGATCTCCAGGCGCACCGCCGGGCGGTAGCCGCGGCCGGGCAGTTCGCTGCGCAGGGCCGAGGCCAGGTTCTCCACCTCGTCCTCGTCCAGCATCAGCTCGGAGTCGCGGGTGACGCGGAACTGGTAGGCGCCGCGCACCGTCATGCCCGGGAACAGCTCGCCGGCGAAGGTGGACAGCATCGAGGACAGCAGCACGAAGGCCCGCTCGTCCCTGCCGCGCAGGCGGGGCGGCAGCTCGACGATGCGGCTGAGCGAGCGCGGTGCGCGCACGATGGCCAGGTGGCCGGGCCGGCCGAAGGCGTCGATGCCCTCCAGCACCACCACCACGTTGAGCGACTTGTTGAGGATGCGCGGGAACGGGTGCGACGGGTCCAGGCCCAGCGGCGAGAGCACCGGCATGACCTTGGTGCGGAAGTAGGCGCGCAGCCAGCGCCGTTGGCGCGGGGTCCAGTGCCGCGGGTTGACGATGCGCACGCCGGCCTTGGCCAGGGCCGGGCGCAGCACCTCGTTCCAGCAGCGGTACTGGGCATCCACCAGCTCGCGTGAGCGCTCGTGGATCAGCTCCAGCAGCCGCCCGGGGGTGATGCCGTCCGGCGCGGCGGTCAGGCACAGCTGCGCCGAATGGCGCACCGTCGCCACACGGATCTCGAAGAACTCGTCGAGGTTGGTGCAGGAGATGCAAAGGAAGCGCAGCCGCTCCAGCAGCGGCACCTGCGGGTCCATCGCCTGGGCCAGCACGCGGAAGTTGAAATCCAGCTGCGACAGTTCGCGGTTGAGGTACAGGGCGGGGTCGCGCAGTGGATCGGCGCCGGGTGCGTGCGCGGCGTGCAGGGGATCGGGCAGGCGGCTGTCGTGGTTCATGCAGGACCGGCTCCGGTGTCGGTGCGCGCCGGCCGCGGCCTCATGGCGCGGCCGGCGCGGCCACCGGGCCATCATGCCTCATGCGCACCCGTTCCGGGCCGAAATGGCAGGTGAACCGGCTGCCGTGGCCGACCCGGCTGTCGATGGACAGCCGCGCCTGGTGCAGGCCCAGTACGTGCTTGACGATGGACAGGCCCAGGCCGGTGCCGCCGCTCTCGCGCGGGCGGCTGGCCGAGACCCGGTAGAAGCGCTCGGTCAGGCGCGGGATGTGCTCGGCCGGGATGCCCGGGCCGGTGTCCTCCACCGACAGGGCCGCGCCACCGCCGTCCTCGCGCGCGAACACGATCCGCACCGTGCCGCCGGCGGGGGTGTAGCGCACCGCGTTGGCGACCAGGTTGGAGAAGGCGCTGTGCAGGTCCTGCGGCGAGCCGAGCAGGTCGCAGCCGGCCTCGTCGCGCACCTCGACGGCGTGGCGGCCCTGGCCCAGCGCCGCGGCCTCGCGCGCCAGCGAGGCCAGCAGCGGTGCCATCTCCACCGGCTCCTCGGGCAGGCTGTCGCGCGATTCCAGGCGGGACAGGGTCAGCAGGTCCTCCACCAGCCGGGCCATGCGCTGCGACTGCCTGCGCATCTCCGCCAGCGCCGTCGCCCATTCCGGATGATCCTCCGGATCGAGCATGTCCAGGTAGCCGTGGACCACGGTCAGCGGCGTGCGCAGCTCGTGCGAGACGTTGGCCACGAAGTCGCGCCGCATCCGCTCCAGGTGCAGCAGCTGGGTGACGTCGCGCGCCACCAGCAGCCACAGGTCCTCGGAGTAGGGCAGCAGGCGCAGGTGCAGGTGCACCCGCCCGTCCACCGGCGAGGGCGCGTCCAGGATGGGCTCGGCCCGGCGCCCGGCGGCCAGCCAATGCGCGATCGGCAGCGGATGCAGGCGCGCGGCCAGCGGCGCGCCCAGGTCGCGGTGCGGCGCCAGGCCCAGCAGGCCGGTGGCGGCGCGGTTGAACCAGCGGATGCGCTGGGTGTTGCGGTCCACCACCACCACCGCGTCGGGCAGGGCGTCGGCGGCGGCACGGTAGGCGCGCAGCAGCTGCAGCAGGCGGCGGCGGGCCGCGCGGGTCTGTGCCTGGCGCCGGTGCAGCAGGCGCCCCAGCGCGTCCCAGATGCCGCGGGCCTCCGCCGCCGGCGGTCGGCGGCCCTGCAGCAGGCGGTACAGGCGCCAGCCGTGCCAGCCCAGCAGGCCCAGGGCGGCGACCGCCAGCGCCGCGCCGGGGTGGCCGGCGACCCGGCCGGCGAGCGCGGCCGCGGCCAGCACCAGCAGCGCGTCCCGCAGGCTGCGCCACAGGGCGCGGCGCAACGGCGGCGGCAGGGCGTGGCGGGATCCGTGGGACGGGGGGACGGGGGGACGCATGCCTGCCGCGGTGGCCGCCTCAGACCAGGGCGGAGAAACGATAGCCGGCACCCCGCACGGTCTGCACCATCGCGTCGGCGCCGTACGGCTCCAGGGTGCGGCGCAGGCGGCGGATGTGCACGTCCACGGTGCGTTCCTCCACGTACACGTTGCCGCCCCAGACATGGTCCAGCAGCTGGGCGCGGCTGTACACCCGGTCCGGATGGGTCATGAAGAAGTGCAGCAGGCGGTACTCGGTCGGGCCGATCGGCACCGTCCGGTCGCCGGCATAGAGCCGGTGCGCGGCACCATCGATGCGCAGCACGCCCACCGTCACGCTGCCGTCCAGATCGTCCCCGCAGGCGCGGCGCATCACCGCGCGGATCCGTGCCAGCAGCTCGCGCGCGGAGAACGGCTTGACCACGTAGTCGTCCACTCCGGCCTCCAGGCCGCCGACCCGGTCGTCCTCCTCGCCACGGGCGGTGAGCATGATGATCGGCACCTCGCGGGTGAGCCCGTCGCGGCGCCAGCGCCGCGCCAGCTCCAAACCGCTGGTGCCCGGCAGCATCCAGTCCAGCAGGATCAGGTCCGGCACCCGGTCGGCGATGGCCTCCTGCGCCTGGCGGGCGTCCCCGGCCAGGACCGGGGCGAAGTCGCCCTTGCGCAGGGCGAAGGCGACCATGTCGCGGATGGCGGGTTCGTCGTCGACGATGAGGATCTGCTTCTGCATGGGCGGTCCCCGCCGGTGGCGTCGCAGGTATTGGACTACGGGCGCATGACGGTTGTATGACAGGCTGCTCAGCGGCGCCGGATGTCCGGGTCGTACACGCCCTGGCGGCGCAGCTCCAGCACGGTCGGGGTGATGGCGGCGATGCGCGCGTCCACCCGGGCGCGGGTCACGTAGTCCAGATCGCCACGCTTCTTCAGGTTCTCCAGCTGGATCAGGGCCTGCTCCGGGCGGCCCTTGAGGAAGGCGGCCTCGGCCCAGGCCTCGGCGGCGCGCACAGTGTCGCCGGCCAGCTCGCAGGCGCGGGCGAAGGTTTCCTGGAACACCGGGTCCTCGGCGGCGCTGGCCAGCAGCGGGCGCAGCACGGCCTGGGCGCGGCGCCCGGCCCCGGTGCCGCCCTGTTCGACCAGGACGCGGGCATAGGTCAGGGCCACCGGGCGGCTGCCGGGCAGGCGCTGCAGCAGCGCTTCGAAGCGGCGGTTGGCGTCCTCGTGGCGGCCGGCGCGGGACTCGGCCTCGGCCAGCGCCAGGGTGATCCAGACATGGTCCGGGTGGCGCCGCAGCAGCGCCTCCAGCTCGGCCACCGCCGCCTGCGGCTCGCGCGCCATCCGCACCAGGGCCAGGCCGTAGCGCTGCGCGTCGGTCAGGCCTTCGGGGCGGGCCCGGCGCAGGGCCTCGTACTCGCGGATGGCCGCGTCGGTGGTGTTGGCGCTGAGGGCGCGCAGGCGTTCCTGTGCCCATCGGAACTGGCCGGACTCGCCGTAGCCCAGCGCCTCGTCCAGACCGCCGATGCGCAGCTGCGAGGGCAGCAACGGGTTGCCGTTGCCCGGCGGCGGCGGGGCCTGCACCGGCGGCACCGGCTCCACCCGTTCCACCCGGCGCCCGTCCTCGGTGGTCACCGTGGTGGTGGCCCGGGTCGGCGCCACGCCCGTGCGGCGCAGCTGCTCGGCGCGCTCCTTGGCCTCGCTGATGCGGGTCAGGGTCATCGGGTGGGTGCGCAGGTACTCCGGCACGCTGTAGCCGCCCTGGTTGCCGCGCATGGCCAGCGACATCCGCTCGAAGAACCCGGCCATGGCGTCCACGTCGTAGCCGGTGCGGGCCAGGGTGCGGATGCCGATGCGGTCGGCCTCGGCCTCGTTGGAGCGGGTGTAGTTGATCTGGGTCTGCTGCATCAGGCCCATGGCGCTGACGATCGCCGCCTGGGTGGCGTCGCCGGTGGAATTGCCGCCGGCGGCCTGGGCGGCGACGATCGCCGCCAGCATGCCCAGCAGGATCGGCACCTGGTCGCGCTGGGCCCGTTCCACCGCGCGCAGCACGTGCTGCTGGGTGACGTGGGCGATCTCGTGGGAGAGCACCGCGGCCACCTCGTCCTCGCGCTCGGCGGTGAGCACCAGGCCGGCGTTCATGCCGATGTAGCCGCCCAGGGTGGCGAAGGCGTTGATCTGCCGGTCCTTGAGCATGAACAGGGTGAACGGCTGTTCCGGCCGGTCGCTGTTGGCGCCCAGGCGGTTGCCCAGCGACTGCAGCCAGTCGTCCAGCAGCGGGTCCTCCAGGGTGTAGCCGTAGTTGCGCAGCTCGCGCAGCATCATCGCGCCGTACTCGGCCTGGCGGGCCGGGGTCAGCAGCTCGCCGGCGGAGGAGCCGATGTCGGGCAGGCGCAGGTCCTGCGCCGGCGCGGTCGCGACGGCAAGGCCCAGGGAGACGGCGGCGGCCAGCAGCAGGGTGCGCAAGGCGGACTCCGGTTCGATCCGATCGCAGCATGCCCCGGCCGGGGCCGGGGGCGGGTGAATCGGTGGTTAATCCACAGCGTTCCGGGCCTGTAAACGGCCCGGCCGATACCATATCTGGTCTGACAACAACGCAGCCATGGAGTTTCCGGTGGCCAACGCACAGCCCGAGATCCGCATCTACTCCACCGCCGTCTGCCCCTATTGCGTGGCGGCCAAGAACTTCCTCAAGAGCCAGGGCCGCACCTGGACCGAGATCCGGGTGGACCTGGATCCGGCCGAGCGCGAGCGCATGGTGGCGCTGGCGCGCCGCACCAGCGTGCCGCAGATCTTCGTCGGCGACGTCCACGTCGGCGGCTACGACGACATGATGGCCCTGCACCGGGCCGGCAAGCTGCTGCCGCTGCTGGACGGCCAGGCGCCGGAGGCCTCGGCATGAGCGGCGCCGGCGGCGGGGACCGCGTACGCGCCTTCACCGAGTTCCGCCAGCGCATGAACGAACGCATCCTGGCCGAGCCGAACCAGGTGGTGCGCCGCTTCTTCGCCCTGGACACCCAGACCTACCAGCCCGGTGCCCTGGACGTGAAGACCAAGGAGCTGCTGGGCCTGGTGGCCTCGCTGGTCCTGCGCTGCGACGACTGCATCAGCTACCACGTGGCCCAGTGCCGCCAGGCCGGGGTCAGCCGCGAGGAGTTCTTCGAGGCCTTCTCGGTCGGCCTGGTGGTGGGCGGCTCCATCGTCATCCCGCACCTGCGCCGGGCGGTGGACTTCCTGGACCAGCTGGAGGCCGGGGAGGAAGCCCCCGGGGCCGCCCCGCACGAGCACGGTTGAGGCCGCGCCGGCCGGCCCCTCCCAAGGTCGAGGTGGGGTCCGGGCCGGCGATCGGGCATAATTTCACGGCCAACTGTTTACCCCCTTCCCATCCCATCCGCCACGCCCGGTCCCGGGCGTGTGCCTGCCTGCAAGGAACCCCAACCCATGACCAAGAAGATCACGGTCATCCGCGGCGACGGCATCGGCCCGGAGATCATGGATGCCACGCTGCACGTGCTCGAGGCGCTCGGCGCCGGCCTGTCCTACGAGGAGGTCGATGCCGGCCTGGTCGCCCTGGAGAAGCACGGCGAGCTGCTGCCGCAGGCCACGCTCGACTCGATCAGGCGCAATGGCGTGGCCCTGAAGAGCCCGCTGACCACCCCGGTCGGCGAAGGCTTCAGCTCGATCAACGTGGCCCTGCGCCGCCACTTCGACCTGTACGCCAACGTGCGTCCGGCCAAGTCGTTCCCGAACACCCGGTCGCGCTTCCCCTCGGGCGTGGACCTGATCACCGTGCGCGAGAACACCGAGGGTGCCTACATCGGCGAGGGCCAGGCCATCTCCGAGGACGGCGAGGTCGCCACCCTGACCCAGAAGATCACCCGCAAGGGCTCCGAGCGCATCGTCCGCTACGCCTTCGACCTGGCCCGCGCCACCGGGCGCAAGAAGGTCACCGCGGTGCACAAGGCCAACATCCTCAAGACCACCTCGGGCCTGTTCCTGAAGGTGGCGCGCGAGGTGGCCACGCAGTACCCGGAGATCGAGTTCAACGAGATGATCGTGGACAACACCTGCATGCAGCTGGTGATGCGTCCGGAGCAGTTCGACATCATCGTCACCACCAACCTGTTCGGCGACATCATCTCCGACCTGTGCGCCGGCCTGGTGGGCGGCCTGGGCCTGGCCCCGGGCGCCAACATCGGCAAGGACGCGGCCATCTTCGAGGCCGTGCACGGCTCGGCCCCGGACATCGCCGGCAAGGGCATCGCCAACCCGTGCGCGCTGCTGCTGGGTGCGGCCCAGATGCTGGACCACATCGGCCAGCCGCAGAACGCCGAGCGCCTGCGCAAGGCCATCATCGCCACGCTGGAGGCCAGGGACAGCCTGACCCCGGACCTGGGCGGGACCGGCACCACGATGGGCTTCGCCAAGGCCATCGCCAGCCGCGTGTGAGCCGATCCGGCCCGGGGCTGACGGGGAACGGGACGCGCGAGCGTCCCGTTTTCCATTACGGGCCTTCCCGGGGAGGCGGTCGCGGGCCTTAGGATGTGCGGTCCGTTCCCCCGCGTCCTTCTCCCGCATGAAACCCCGTCCCAGCGCGCTGGCGCTGACGCCCCTGCTGTTGTTCCTGGCCCTGTTCTTCGGCGCCGGGCTGTACTTCACCGCCCAGGGCAGGGCCCTGGGCTTCTACCAGCTGCGCGCCCCGGTGGCGATCCTGCCGGCGCTGGCGCTGGGCCTGTGGCTGGTCCGCCGCCGCGGCCTGCAGGCCCAGCCGGTGCT
This sequence comes from Pseudoxanthomonas taiwanensis, assembly GCF_010093135.1. Classification (GTDB taxonomy): domain Bacteria; phylum Pseudomonadota; class Gammaproteobacteria; order Xanthomonadales; family Xanthomonadaceae; genus Pseudoxanthomonas; species Pseudoxanthomonas taiwanensis. The sequence goes on from NZ_PDWK01000044.1 coordinate 8,380, forward strand.
GCTGTCCGGCATGGGCGATGCCAACGTCATGCTGATGTGCCTGGTCTTCCTGCTGGCCGGCGGCTTCGCCGCCGTGTCCAGGGCGATCGGCGCGGTGGACGCGGTGGTGGCGCTGGGCCTGGGCATGCTGCCGCCGGCGCTGCTGCTGCCGGGCCTGTTCCTGGCCGCCGCGTTCGTGTCCCTGTCCATCGGCACCTCGATGGGCACGGTGGCGGCGGTGGCGCCCATCGCCCTGGGCGTGGCCGATGCCGCCGGGCTGGACCGGGTGCTGGTCACCGGCGCGGTGGTCGGCGGGGCGATGTTCGGCGACAACCTGTCCATCATCTCCGACACCACCATCGCCGCCACCCGCAGCCAGGGCGCGCAGATGCGCGACAAGTTCCGCGAGAACCTCCGCATCGCGCTGCCGGCGGCGCTGGCCACCGCGGCGCTGCTGGCGGTGCTGGGCGACCCGGCGCCGGGGGCCGCGCCGGCGGCGGTATCGCCATGGCTGGCGCTGCCGTATCTGCTGGTGCTGGCGCTGGCCCTGCTCGGGCTGGACGTGGTGCTGGTGCTGGGCATCGGCCTGGTCGCCGCCGGCCTGGCCGGGGTGCTGCTGGGCGAGGGCTACGGACCGGCCCGCTTCGCCGGCGACGTCTGGACCGGCTTCGAGGGCATGGTCGAGATCGTGCTGCTGTCGGTCCTGGTCGGCGGGCTGGCCGCGCTGATCCGCGCCGGCGGCGGGCTGGAGTGGCTGGCCGGGGCCATCGCCCGCTTCGCCGGCGGCCATACCGGGCGCCGCGCCGGGGAGTTCAGCATCGCCGCGCTGTCGGCTGGCGCCGACGCGCTGACCGCCAACAACACCGTGGCCATCCTGGTCAGCGGCGAGCTGGCCCGTGACATCGCCGGGCGCCACGGCATCAGCCCGCGGCGCGCGGCCAGCGTGCTGGACGTGTTCGCCTGCGTGGCCCAGGGCGTGCTGCCGTACGGCGCGCAGATCCTGCTGGCCGCCTCGCTGGCCTCGGTCTCGCCGCTGGCCCTGGCCGGGCGCGTGCACTACTGCTGGCTGCTGGCGCTGGTGGCGGTGGGCTTCATGCTGTGGCCGGACCGGCGGCGCGGCCGGGACGCGCCGGCCGGGCAGGGCGCACGGGCCTGAAACGCGAAACGGGCGCCCCGGGGCGCCCGCTCCGCGTCTGCCGCCGGCGGTGGCGGCCGTGACTCAGTCGCGCGACTGCAGCTTGGCCAGCAGGCGCAGGAACTCCACGTACAGCCACACCAGGGTGACCATCAGGCCGAAGGCGCCGTACCACTCCATGTACTTCGGTGCACCCTGCTCGACGCCGGTCTCGATGAAGTCGAAGTCCAGCACCAGGTTCAGGGCCGCGACCACCACCACGAACAGGCTGAAGCCGATGCCGACCAGGCCCGATTCGTGGATGTACGGGATGCCGATGCCGAAGAACCCCAGCACGATGGTGGCCAGGTACACCAGGGCGATGCCGCCGGTGGCGGCCACCACGCCGAGCTTGAAGTTCTCGGTGGCGCGGACCAGGCCGCTGCGGTAGGCCATCAGCAGCGTGAACAGGGTGCCGAAGGTCAGCAGCACCGCCTGCATGACGATGCCGGGGAAGCGCGCCTCGAACAGCGAGGAGACGCCGCCCAGGAACAGGCCCTCGGCCAGCGCGTACAGCGGTGCGGTCACCGGCGACCATTCCTTCTTGAAGATGGTCACCAGGGCCAGGACGAAGCCGGCGATGGCGCCGCCCCAGACGTAGCCGGTGCCGGTCACGCCGGTCTCGGTGATCTGCATCTGCGACCAGGCGTAGGCGCCGGTCAGCACCGCCAGCAGGAGGAGCAGGCCGGTCTTGTTGACCGTGCCGTTGAGGGTCATCGCGCCGGCGTCGCGCGAGACGACGGTGCCGCTGCCGAGGTCGAGGAAGGTGGATTCCTTCAGGGCCGGGTTGCCGCTGCGGATCATCGTGTCGCTCCGTGAAGTGGTTGGAGTGCCGCCGGAAGCATACATGGCGTCCGGTGGGGAAGAAGTGGGGGAATGCCCGGGGCCGATCAAGGGGGCGCCCGCGGGGCGCCGGCCGGGATGGGGCGAAAGGCGGGACTCGAACCCGCACGGGGGCTACCCGCTGGAACCTAAATCCAGTGCGTCTACCAGTTCCGCCACTTTCGCGTGCCGGCGCATTCTAAACCGCACGCGGGCGGCGGTGCGCGGATACGAAAAAGCCCCGCGCCGGCGGGGCTGATTCGATGTTCGGTGGTGGGCCGTCAAGGATTCGAACCTTGGACCTACTGATTAAGAGTCAGCTGCTCTACCAACTGAGCTAACGGCCCGAACTGAGTCGCATATCCTATGCAGTTTCTGCCGTCCTGGCAAGCCCCCTCGCGACGCGGAACCGCTCGGGGATGGGGTGGCTGATGGGATTCGAACCCACGACCACTGGAATCACAATCCAGCACTCTAACCAACTGAGCTACAGCCACCATGTTTTGAACTTCCGCCGGCGCCCATGCTGGCGCGCCCGGCAGGACTCGAACCTGCAACCGCCGGCTTAGAAGGCCGGTGCTCTATCCGGTTGAGCTACGGGCGCACAACTCGGTGTCGCATCGGCCTCCCCCTGGACGGGATGGTCGGGGTAGAGGGATTCGAACCCCCGACATCCTGCTCCCAAAGCAGGCGCGCTACCAGGCTGCGCTATACCCCGGCGTGCTGGGTACGGGTCCGGCCTTCGGCTCGCCGAGCCCGGCTTCCGGGAGCCCGAGGGCGCCCCGAAGGCCGGCTATTGTCGTGAATGCGGTGCGGCCCTGTCAATGGGAGCGGCGCGGGACTCTGGCGCCACGCCCGCCGATAGGCGAAACTAGCGCGTTTTCCGCAGGCGCCGGGGGGATTCCGGCGCCTTCCGTCCACCCCCGAGATTTCCGCCGTACGAAGGTCACGGCGGCAGGAGTCAGACCAACATGCAAGTCTCTGTCGAATCCACCGGCAACCTCGAACGCCGCATGAACTTCAGCCTGCCGGCGGAGCAGCTGGAGACCGGCGTGGCCGGCCGCCTGCGCGAGATCGCGCGCACCGCCCGGATCAAGGGCTTCCGCCCGGGCAAGGTGCCGGCCAAGGTGATCGAGCAGCGCTTTGGCGAGCAGGTCCGGGCCGAGGTGCTCGGCGCCCTGGTGCGCCAGACCTTCGACGCCGCCATCCGCGAGCACGACCTGCGCGTGGCCGGCACCCCGCGCATCGACCGCGCCGGCGAGGGCGAGCTGGACTTCGTGGCCACCTTCGAGGTGGTGCCGGACTTCGGCCAGATCGACGTGTCCAAGCTGCAGGTGACCCGCCACACCGCCGAGGTCACCGACGCGGACATCGACCAGATGATCGAGAACCTGCGCCTGCAGCGCCGCACCTGGAACAAGGTCGAGCGCGCGGCCGCCACCGGCGACCTGGTCACCGGCAGCCTGTGGACCGGGCTGGGCGACTTCCGCCAGCCGGCCGAGGGCAGCGAGCGGTTCGGCACCATCATCGGCTCGGGCCAGCTGCTGCCGGCGCTGGAGTCGGCCCTGGTCGGCCTGGAGCCGGGCAAGGAGCACACCGTCGAGGTGGCCTTCCCGGAGAACTGGCGCCAGGCCGAGCTGGCCGGCAAGACCGCCCAGGTGCACGTGACCCTGGACCAGGTCTCCGAGCCGGTGCTGCCGGAGGTGGATGCCGCGTTCATCAAGAGCTTCGGCGTCAAGAGCGGCAAGATGGAACAGTTCCGCCAGGACATCCGCACCAACCTGGAGCGCGAGCTGAAGGGCGCCCTGATGGCCCGCCTGCGCCGCGAGGTCGGCGAGGCCCTGACCGCCGCCTACGCCCACGTCGAGCTGCCGCCGCGCCTGGTCGAGAACGAGGCCCGCGCCATGCTGGCCCAGCAGCTGGAGCAGGTCCGCCGCATGGGCCGCGACCCGGGCCAGGTGCCGGCCGACGCCCACCAGCAGTTCGTCGAGCCGGCGCGCAAGCGCGTCCTGGCCGGCCTGCTGGTCGGCGAGGTGGCCCGCCAGTACGAGCTGCGCCTGGATCCCAAGCGCGTGAACGAAACCCTGCGCCTGATCGCCTCGACCTACGAGGAGCCGGAGCAGGTCATTGAGATGTACCGGAACGATCCCCAGTTGATGTCGGGTCTGCAGGCCCGGGTGATGGAGGAGCAGGTGATCGACTGGATCGCCGAGCGCGCCCAGCACACCGAGCAGAAGCTGACCTTCCAGGAGGCGATCCGGGGCTGAGGCGGCGCGGGCGCGGGCCCGCGGCGCCCCGGGCCGGCGGAGGCCCCTCCGCCGGCGCCGGCCCGCCGCCGCCGGGCCTGCCGTATCCTCGTTCCATACCGCAACCGCTTGACCAACCGGAGCCGAACATGAGCCTCGAAACCAAAGCCCTCAACCTGGTCCCGATGGTGGTCGAGCAGACCGCCCGCGGCGAGCGCGCCTACGACATCTACTCGCGCCTGCTGAAGGAGCGGGTGATCTTCCTGGTGGGCCCGGTCGAGGACCACGTGGCCAACGTGATCATCGCCCAGATGCTGTTCCTCGAGGCCGAGAACCCCGACAAGGACATCAGCCTGTACATCAACTCGCCGGGCGGCCTGGTGACCGCGGGCATGGCCATCTACGACACCATGCAGTACATCAAGCCGGACGTGAGCACCATCTGCGTCGGCCAGGCGGCCTCGATGGGCGCCGTGCTGCTGGCCGCCGGCGCCAAGGGCAAGCGCTACGCCCTGCCCAACTCGCGGGTGATGATCCACCAGCCGCTGGGCGGGTTCCAGGGCCAGGCCACCGACATCGAGATCCATGCCCGCGAGATCCTGAGCATGCGCTCGCGGCTGAACGAGATCCTGGCCCACCACACCGGCCAGACCATCGAGACCATCGCCCGCGACACCGAGCGCGACAACTTTAAGAGCGCCGCCGAGGCCAAGGCCTACGGCCTGGTGGACGAGGTGCTCGAACGCCGTCCCGAGGACTCCATCCAGGCCGGCTGAGGTCCCACCGGCCGGGCCGGGGTTGTCCCGGGGCGGCCCTGACCCCATTCATGCAAGGCCCGGCGCGCCGCTGGCGCGCCCGTGGCCCTGTGCTATTCTCGGACCGACCCGCCCCCGCGGCGGGCTGCGACACTGGAAAAACGAAGCATGAGCGAAGACCGGCAAGGCCGTTCCGGCGACAACAAGATCCTCTACTGCTCCTTCTGCGGAAAGAGCCAGCACGAGGTGCGCAAGCTGATCGCCGGCCCGAGCGTGTTCATCTGCGATGAATGCGTCGAGCTCTGCAACGACATCATCCGCGAGGAGCTGGAGGAGAAGGCGCAGTCGGCGCGCAGCTCGCTGCCGAAGCCGCGCGAGATCCTCGAGGTCCTCGACCAGTACGTGATCGGCCAGCAGCGCGCCAAGAAGACGCTGGCGGTGGCCGTGTACAACCACTACAAGCGCATCGAGAGCCGGCAGAAGAGCGACGACGTCGAACTGGCCAAGTCGAACATCCTGCTGATCGGCCCGACCGGCTCGGGCAAGACCCTGCTGGCCGAGACCCTGGCGCGCCTGCTCAACGTGCCGTTCACCATCGCCGACGCCACCACGCTGACCGAGGCCGGTTACGTGGGCGAGGACGTGGAGAACATCATCCAGAAGCTGCTGCAGAAGTGCGACTACGACGTCGAGAAGGCGCAGCAGGGCATCGTCTACATCGACGAGATCGACAAGATCTCGCGCAAGAGCGAGAACCCGTCCATCACCCGCGACGTCTCGGGCGAGGGCGTGCAGCAGGCCCTGCTGAAGCTGATCGAGGGCACGGTGGCCAGCGTCCCGCCGCAGGGCGGGCGCAAGCACCCGCAGCAGGAGTTCCTGCAGGTGGACACCCGCAACATCCTGTTCATCTGCGGCGGCGCCTTCGCCGGCCTGGAGAAGATCATCCAGCAGCGCACCACCGAGGCCGGCGGCATCGGCTTCGGGGCCAAGGTCAAGAGCAGCACGCGCAAGGCCGACACCGGCAAGCTGCTGGCCGAGGTCGAGCCCGAGGACCTGATCAAGTTCGGCCTGATCCCGGAGTTCGTCGGCCGCCTGCCGGTGGTGGCGACCCTGGAGGAGCTGGACGAGGAGGCCCTGGTCAAGATCCTGACCGAGCCGAAGAACGCCATCACCAAGCAGTTCAAGAAGCTGTTCGAGATGGAGGGCGTGGAGCTGGAGTTCCGCCCCGACGCCCTGACCGCGATCGCGCGCAAGGCGCTCAAGCGCAAGACCGGCGCCCGCGGCCTGCGCACCATCGTCGAGTCGGTGCTGCTGGACACCATGTACGAGCTGCCGTCCATGGAGAACGTCAGCAAGGTGGTGGTGGACGAGTCGGTCATCGAGCACAAGACCGAGCCGTACCTGATCTACCAGACGCCGCCGCCGTCCACCAAGGTGGCTTCGGCCGACTGACCCCGCGCGCCGCCCTCCGGGCGGCGCGTCCGTATCCGCCCCCGCCCGGGGTTCCCGGGCGGACCGGTCCGCCGGCGCAACTGCCTGATCCGGCAGGGAAAACGCGCCGTGCTTGCATCGCGCGCGGCCAGGCCCCATAACGGGGTGGAGGCGGCCGCGCCGCCAACCGTTTCCCCCAACGGAGCCTGCATGTCCCGTACCCGTTCCGACGCCTTCGAGCTGCCCGTCCTGCCGCTGCGGGACGTGGTGGTGTTCCCGCACATGGTCATCCCGCTGTTCGTCGGGCGGGACAAGTCCATGCGCGCCCTCGAGCAGGCGATGGAGGCCGACAAGCAGATCCTGCTGGTCGCGCAGAAATCCGCCGAGATCGACGACCCGCAGGCCGCCGACCTGCACGGCGTCGGCACCCTGGCCCAGGTCCTGCAGCTGCTGAAGCTGCCCGACGGCACCATCAAGGTGCTGGTCGAAGGCACCGCCCGGGTCAAGGTCGGCCGCATCACCGAGCGCGACGGCGCCCTGCACGGCGTGGGCGAGCTGGTCGAGAGCACCACCAACCGCGAGGAGCGGGAGCTGGAGGCGATCACCCGCACCCTGGTCAACCTGTTCGAACAGTACGTCAAGAGCAACCGCAAGCTGCCGCCGGAGCTGCTGCAGACCCTGTCCGGCATCGAGGAGCCCGGCCGCCTGGCCGACACCATCGCCGCGCACATCGGCGTGCGCCTGGCGGACAAGCAGCGCCTGCTGGAGACGGCCGACATCGCCGACCGCCTGGAGCTGCTGATCGGCCTGGTCGAGGGCGAGATCGACGTGCAGCAGCTGGAGAAGCGCATCCGCGGCCGGGTCAAGTCGCAGATGGAGCGCAGCCAGCGCGAGTACTACCTCAACGAGCAGATGAAGGCCATCCAGAAGGAGCTGGGTGACCTGGACGACTCGCCCGGCGAGATGGAGGAGCTGGCGCGCAAGATCGCCGAGGCCGGCATGCCCAAGGCCGTGGAGGCCAAGGCCAAGAGCGAGCTGAACAAGCTCAAGCAGATGTCGCCGATGTCGGCCGAGGCCGCGGTGGTGCGCAACTACCTCGACTGGCTGCTGGGCGTGCCGTGGAAGAAGCGCAGCAAGGTGCGCCGCGACCTGAAGGTCGCGCAGGCCACGCTGGACGCCGACCACTACGGCCTGGAGGAGGTCAAGGAGCGCATCCTCGAGTACCTGGCGGTGCAGTCGCGCGTCAAGCAGATGAAGGGTCCGATCCTGTGCCTGGTCGGCCCGCCGGGCGTGGGCAAGACCTCGCTGGGCCAGTCCATCGCCAAGGCCACCAACCGCAAGTTCGTGCGCATGAGCCTGGGCGGCGTGCGCGACGAGGCCGAGATCCGCGGCCACCGCCGCACCTACGTCGGCTCCATGCCGGGCCGCATCGTGCAGAACCTCAACAAGGCCGGCACAAAGAACCCGCTGTTCGTCCTGGACGAGATCGACAAGATGTCCATGGACTTCCGCGGCGACCCGTCCTCGGCACTGCTGGAGGTGCTGGACCCGGAGCAGAACCACAGCTTCAACGACCATTACCTGGAGGTCGACCTGGACCTGTCCGAGGTGATGTTCGTGGCCACCTCCAACTCGCTGAACATCCCCGGCCCGCTGCTGGACCGCATGGAGGTGATCCGCATCCCGGGCTACACCGAGGACGAGAAGCTCAACATCGCCCAGCGCTACCTGGTGCCCAAGCAGCTGAAGGCCAACGGCCTCAAGCCCGAGGAGCTGGCCATCGACGGGGACGCCATCCGCGACATCGTGCGCTACTACACGCGCGAGTCCGGCGTGCGCAACCTCGAGCGCGAGATCGCCAAGATCTGCCGCAAGGTGGTCAAGGAGATCGCGCTCAAGGGACCGCAGCCGGCGAGGAAGGCCGCCGCGCGCAAGGCGCGCAAGGCACCGAAGGCGCTGGTGCAGGTCACCTCGGAGAACCTGGGCAAGTACCTGGGCGTGCGCCGCTACGACTTCGGCCGTGCCGAGGAGCAGAACGAGATCGGACTGGTCACCGGCCTGGCCTGGACCGAGGTCGGCGGCGACCTGCTGCAGATCGAGGCCACCCTGGTGCCGGGCAAGGGCCAGCTGATCCTCACCGGCCAGCTGGGCAACGTGATGAAGGAATCGGCCTCGGCCGCGCTGTCGGTGGTGCGCTCGCGCGCCGAGGTGCTGGGCATCGACGCCGACTTCCTGCAGAAGCACGACGTGCACCTGCACGTGCCGGACGGGGCCACGCCCAAGGACGGTCCCAGCGCCGGCATCGCCATGGTCACCGCGCTGGTGTCCACCCTGACCAAGGTGCCGGTGCGCGCCGACGTGGCCATGACCGGAGAGATCACCCTGCGTGGCAAGGTCACCGCCATCGGCGGCCTGAAGGAGAAGCTGCTGGCGGCGCTGCGCGGCGGCGTGCGCACGGTGCTGATCCCGGAGGAGAACCGCAAGGACCTGGCCGACATCCCGGCCAACGTCACCCAGGGGCTGGAGATCGTCCCGGTGCGCTGGATCGACCAGGTGCTGGACCTGGCCCTGGAGCGGCCGCTGGGGCCACCCAAGGGCGGCAAGGCGAAGCCGGGCCGCGCCCGCGGCGGCAGCCGCCGGGAGCGGGTGCTTCCGGACCAGGCGGACGTCACGCACTGAGGCCGGCATCCGATCGACGCATGCAATGGCGCGGGCCGGAAACCCGCGCCATTGCTGCATTTCGGCTTGCGGCATGGGGGCGCGGCCCTGTATAACGGGCGCCCCCGCCAGCGGCTTTGGTTCCGCGGCGGCGGTCCACTCACACCGGGCACGCCACGCATGCGTGACCGGATCCATCTCCGCGGCGCAGCCGCACAGGGAGCCAGCAGAATGAACAAAACCGATCTGATCGAAGCCGTGGCCGGCGAAGCCGAAGTCACCAAGGCCGAAGCCGCCCGCGCGGTGGATGCCGTGATCAACACCATCACCAAGGCGCTGAAGAAGGGCGACACCGTCACCCTGGTCGGCTTCGGCACCTTCCAGGTCCGCAAGCGCGCCGCCCGCACCGGCCGCAACCCGAAGACCGGCGAGACCATCAAGATCAAGGCCTCGAAGAACCCGACCTTCAAGGCTGGCAAGGCCCTGAAGGATGCTGTAAACTGATCAGCCTGCTGCCGAGGTAGGGAATAGGCACCCGGGTGCTTAGCTCAGCGGTAGAGCGTCGCCCTTACAAGGCGAGGGTCGGGGGTTCGAAACCCTCAGCACCCACCACCGGCGGCGCGAAAAAATTTGTGGGAAGGACTAGCGCAAACCCGAAAGTTCTCCTACAATAGATTTCCCAACGCGGAGCGGTAGTTCAGCCGGTTAGAATGCTGGCCTGTCACGCCGGAGGTCGCGGGTTCGAGTCCCGTCCGCTCCGCCACTATCCAGGAAGCCCCCGAGCGATCGGGGGCTTTCTTTTTGCCCGCGCGGGCGGCGCGCCGGCCGTTCCGCCGCGGCCGCCCGCGGCCGGGTTACACTTCGCCGCTTAACCAACCAGGCTGGCAACAGATGCTGCAGAAACTCCGCGAGCGGTCTTCGGGATGGGTCGCCACGATCATCATCGGGCTGCTGATGATCCCGTTCGTATTCGTCGTCGACCAGAGCTACCTGGGCGGCATGGGCGCCAACAACGTCGCCCAGGTCAAGGCGCCGCCGGCGTGGTGGCCTGGTGCCCCGGCCTGGTGGCCGGTGTCGATGCTGTGGGAGCACGAGGAGGTCAGCGGCGACGAGTTCCGCCAGCGCTTCGAGCAGGAGCGCATGCGCCAGCGCGAGGCGATGGGCGACCAGTTCGACCCGCGCCAGTTCGAGAGCGCCGAGAACAAGCGCCGCGTGCTCGAACAGCTGGTGGACGAGAAGGCGCTGGTGCTGGCCGCGCGCCGCGCCGGCGTGACCGTCTCCGATGCCGCCCTGCGCGAGTACATCCGGCAGATCCCGGCCTTCCAGGCCGACGGCAAGTTCGACGCCACCCGCTACCAGCTGGCGCTGGCATCGCAGGTGCCGCCGCTGCCCCCGCGCCGGTTCGAGGACATGGTGCGGCAGGGCCTGATGCAGTCGCTGATCCCCTCGGGGCTGGCCGCTTCGGCCTTCGCCACCGACGCGGAGGTTGACCGCCTGCTGCGCCTGTCCGCCGAGACCCGCGACGTGGAGGTCGCCCTGCTGCCGCTGCCGGAGGAGGACGCCGCGCCGGTGTCCGACGAGGAGACCAGGGCCTGGTACGAGGGCCACCGCGCCGACTACCTGCGCCCGGAGACGGTGACCATCGAGTACGTCGAGGTGGACGCCGCGCAGCTGCCCGAGCCGGCCCCGGCCGACGAGGCCACCCTGCGCCGCCGCTACGAGGAGGAGAAGTCGCGCTTCGTCGAGCCGGAGCGGCGCCTGGCCTCGCACATCCTGGTGCGGGTGGAGCCGGACGCCGACGAGGCCGCGCGCAAGGCCGCCGAGGAGAAGGCGCAGCGCCTGGCCGCGCAGGCCCGGGCCGAGGGTGCCGACTTCGCCGCGCTGGCGCGCGAGCATTCCGAGGATCCGGGTTCGCGCGATGCCGGCGGCGACCTGGGCTGGGTCGAGCGCGGCACCATGGTGGCGCCGTTCGAGGAGGCCCTGTTCGCGATGCAGCCGGGCGAGGTGCGCGGCCCGGTGCAGACCGACTTCGGCTACCACGTGCTGCAGCTGCGCGAGGTCAGCACCGGCAAGCAGGTGCCGTTCGAGGAGGTGCGCGAGGAGCTGGCGCGCGAGCACGCCCAGGCCGAGCGCGAGCGCGCCTACAGCGAACTGAGCGGGCGCCTGACCGACCTGGTCTACCAGAACCCGTCCACGCTGGAACCGGCGGCCAAGGCCGTGGGCCTGGAGGTGCGGCGCCTGGGGCCGTTCAGCCGCGACGAGGCCACCGGCATCGCCGCCGCGCCGGAGGTCAAGCGCGCCGCCTTCTCCGAGATCCTGATCGAGGACGGCACCGCCAGCGACCCGATCGAGCTGGGCCCGAACCGCAGCGTGGTGCTGCGTGTGGTCGAGCACACCCCGGAGCAGGCCCGCCCGCTGGAGGAGGTGCGCGACCAGGTGGTGGCCGCGGTGCGCGCCGACCGCCGCGCCAGGGCCGCGGCCGAGGCCGCCGAGGCGCTGGTCAAGCGCCTGCAGGCCGGCGAGGCCCTGGCCGAGGTCGCCGCCGCGGCCGGCGCCGAGGTCACCCCGCTGCCGGGTCTGCCGCGCGGCGCGCCGGTGCCGACGCCGCAGGTCAACCGCGCCGTGTTCGAGGCCGAGGCCCCGGCCGAGGGCAAGCCGTCGGCTGGCCGCGTGGCCCTGCCGGACGGCCGCCAGGTGCTGTACGTGGTCACCGCCGTGCATCCGGGCAATCCGGAGGAGCTGCCGGCCGAGCAGCGCCAGCAGGTGCGCCGGCAGCTGGCCGAGCTCGACGGCGCCGCCGCGGCCGACGCCTACGTGCGCCAGCTGCGCCAGCGCTTCCGCGTGGAGGTGCGCGAGGAGCAGCTGTAAGTCCCGAGGGCGGCTCCGCGCCGCACGGTGGCGCAACCCGACGGGCGCGGAGGCACGGCTTCCGCGCCCGTTGCGTTTGTGCCGCTCAGTCCAGGCGCAAGACCATGCCGGGCCGGATCAGGGCGCGCCGGCCCAGCCCGTTGGGCTCGATCAGCCGTGCCGACGCCATGCCGTAGCGGCGGGCGATCTGCCACACCGATTCGCCGCTGCGCACGGTGTGGGTGCGCGGCGCGGCCCCGCCGGCGGCGCCGGGGGGGGCGGCCACGGCCGCGTCGCCGTCGGCCTCCGTCGTGGGGACGGAGACCAGGATGCCGGGCGGCGTCCGCGGTACCAGCGCCAGCGGCGCCTGGCCACGCGGCCAGGCCGAGGCCAGGGCCGGATTGAGCCGGCGCAGCAGCTCCGGGTCGTGGCCCTGCGGCTGCGCCCAGTCGGCCAGGTGGGTGGCGCCTTCCAGACGGTGTGCGTGCAGGTGCAGGACCGGCCGGTCCAGTTCGCCCAGCCAGGCCGCGTCCTTGCCGGCCTCCTCGAGCACGCAGGCCAGCGCGTGCAGCTTTTCCACGTAGGCGTAGGTCACCGGCGACAGGCCCGGCAGGTGTGCGGACCCGGCCGCGGCCGGGTCGGCGCCGCTGCGTCGCAGCGCCTGGCGCACGCGCTGCTCGCCGGCGTTGTAGGCCATCGCCGCCAAGCGCCAGTTGCCGTCGAACATGCCGTTGAGGGTGCTGAGGTAGCGCACCGCGGCGGTGGTGGATTCGGCCGGCGACAGGCGGCCGTCATAGGCGCCGCCCACCGGCACGCCGTGGTGGCGGGCGGTGGTGTCGATGAACTGCCACAGCCCGGCCGGGCCGCTGCGGCTGCGCGCGCCCGGCGCGTAGCCGCTCTCGACGAACGGGATCAGGGCGAACTCGGTCGGCAGCCCGGCCTCGCGCAGGGCGTCGACCACGTAGCCGAACAGGGGCAGTGCGTCGCTGCCCGGGTCGGCCAGGCGCCGCGGCGCGTGGGCGAAGTGGCGACGCCAGCGGCCCTGGTCGCCGTTGCACTCCGGCTCGGCCAGGCCATCGCGGAAGGCCCGGTAGATCTCCAGACCGTTGCGCATGCCGGCGGCCTCCGGGTCCTCGGGGTGGGGCGGTGGCGATGGCAGGGTGGCCGGTGCATCCACCGGCAGCGCCTGCTCCTGCGCGGCCTCCTGGGCGATGGCGGCCGCGGCCTGCGGCAGGGCCAGCCAGAGCAGCAGCGCGAGCCGGCGCGACCCGCTCACGCGCCGAACCCGTCCTTCCAGGCACGCAGGACTGCGAACACCTCCACCGCGTCCTCGGGCGGGCGACCGAGGCGGCGCTCGGCGGCGGCGCGCACCGCCGGGACGTCGCAGCGCAGGAACGGGTTGCAGGCCAGCTCGTCCTCCAGCCGGGCCGGCAGGGTCGACCGGCCGGCACGGCGCAGGGCGGCGGCCTCGTCGCGGCGGCGGGCCAGGGCCGGGTTGTCCGGCTCCACCGCCAGGGCGAAGGCGGCGTTGGCCAGGGTGTACTCGTGGCCGCAGCAGATCCGGGTGTGCCCCGGCAGCGCGGCCAGGCGCCGCAGCGAGGCGTGCATCTGCGCGGGTGTGCCCTCGAACATGCGGCCGCAGCCCAGGCTGAACAGGGCATCGCCGCAGAACAGCACGTCTCCGGTGCGGAAGGCGAGGTGGCTGCGGGTGTGGCCGGGCACGGCCAGCACCTCGACGTCCATGCCGGCCAGGCGCAGGCGTGCGCCGTCGCCGACGTGCTCGCAATCCAGGGCGATGCGCGCGTCCTCGGGCGCGAACACCGGCAGGCCGGGGAATCGTTCCAGCAGCGCGGGTACGCCGCCGCAGTGGTCGGCGTGGTGGTGGGTGACCAGCACCGCCGCCGGTGCCAGCCCCTCCGCCGCGGCCGCCAGCACGGGCGTGGCGTCTCCGGGGTCCACCACCAGCGCGCCGTGGCCTTCGTCGAGGACCCAGACGTAGTTGTCCTCGAATGCGGGCAGCGCACTCAGTCGCATAGAATCCGACCATGCCCGTCCCCGCGTCCAGCCGTCAACCCGGCGCCTCGACCTGGTTCAGCGGACAGGCGGGGCAGTGGCTGCTGGCCGAGGAGCGGCGCTGGCTGGCCGGGGCGCTGGCCAGCCGCCCGGTCCGCCCGTGGCTGTGGGTGGCGCCGGTCGCGGCCGGCGGCTGGCGGCCGCCGTCGCCCCGCGGCCTGCTGCTGCACCAGGACGGCGCGGGCTACGCCGGCAGCGTGCGCTGCGGTCTGCCCCTGCCGCTGCCCAGCGAGTGCGTCGGCGACGTGGTCCTGCAGCATCCGGCGCCGGAGCGGCTGGACGCGCTGCTTGAGGAGAGCGTGCGCGTGCTGGTCGAGGGCGGGCGCCTGTGGCTGTGCGTGTTCACGCCGTGGAGCCCGTACCGCCTGCGCGGCGGCGGCGCGCCCGGCTTCGCGCCGTCGCCGGGCCTGTGCCGGCGCCGGCTGCGCGCGCTGGGGCTGCAGTACCTGGCCCCGGCGCATTTCGTCGGCCCGTGCTGGCGCATGCGCCCCGGCGCCGGCGGTGCCGCCGCGCCGCTGCGCGCGGCCTGCGTGATCATGGCCGAGAAGCGGGTGGCGGCACCCGTGGCCCCGCTGCCGCTGCGGTGGCGCCGCGGTGCGGCGCCGGCGGCATGAATCCCCCCAACCGGACTGCGAATGAAGCAAATCCAGATCCATACCGACGGCGCCTGCCTCGGCAACCCCGGGCCCGGCGGCTGGGCCGCGCTGCTGCGCTACAAGGCGCACGAGCGCGAGCTGGCCGGCGGCGAATCGGATACCACCAACAACCGCATGGAGTTGACCGCGGCGATCATGGCCCTGGAGGCGCTGCGCGAGCCCTGCGAGGTGGTGCTGCACACCGACTCGCAGTACGTGCGCCGGGGCATCACCGAATGGATGCCCGGCTGGGTGCGGCGCAACTGGAAGACCGCCGGCGGCGACCCGGTGAAGAACCGCGACCTGTGGGAGCGGCTGCACGCCGCCTGCCAGCGCCACCGCGTGGACTGGCGCTGGGTCAAGGGCCACAACGGCGATCCGGACAACGAGCGGGTGGACGCGCTGGCGCGCGCGGCCGCGCAGCAGGTCAAGGCGCAAGGCAGGGTAGACTAGCCCCGTGCGCCAGATCGTCCTCGATACCGAAACCACCGGCCTGTCCTGGGAGAAGGGCAACCGCATCGTCGAAATCGGCTGCGTGGAGCTGCTGGAGCGGCGCCCGACCGGCCGCACCTTCCACCGCTACCTGAACCCGGACCGCGAGTTCGAGGCCGGCGCCCAGGAGGTCACCGGCCTGACCCTGGAGTTCCTGGCCGACAAGCCGCGCTTCGCCGAGGTCGTGGACGAGTTCCTCGAGTTCATCGACGGCGCCGAGCTGGTGATCCACAACGCCGCCTTCGACATCGGCTTCCTCGACTACGAGCTGTCGCTGCTGGGGCCGCAGTACGGCCGCATCGCCGACCGCTGCCGGATCGAGGACTCGCTGCTGCTGGCGCGCGAGCGTTTCCCCGGCCAGCGCAACTCGCTGGATGCGCTGTGCAAGCGCCTGGGCGTGGACAACAGCCACCGCCAGCTGCACGGCGCGCTGCTGGACGCCCAGATCCTGTGCGACGTCTACCTGGCCCTGACCTCGGGCCAGGAGGAGATCGGCTTTGCCGAGCCGGTGGACGCGGCGGCCACGACCGTGGCGGTGGCCGAGTTCGCGCCGGGGGCCGGCGAACGGCCCCGGATCACCGCCTCGGCGGAGGAGGCGGCCGCGCACCGGAAGCGCCTGGCGACCCTGCGCAAGAAGGCCGGGCGGGCACTGTGGGACGCGCTGGAGCCGCTGCCGGAGACGGAGGAAGGCAAGGAGGCGGTGTCGGCCGGAGCCGGCGCCGCCCGGGTGCGCGCTACTGGCAGCGCACCAGCACCACGGTGATGTTGTCCGAGCCGCCGCCGTCCAGCGCCGCGGCCACCAGCATGTCCACGCACTCCTGGGCGCTGCAGTCGCCCTGCGCCAGCACCTCGGCGATGCGGGCGTCGTCCACCTCCTCGGTCAGGCCGTCGCTGCACAGCAGCAGCTGCATGCCCGGGCGCAGCTCGCCGGAGGTGACGGACACGTTCAGGTGGGACGGATCGGTCACCCCCAGCGCCTGGGTGACCACGTTGCGCTGCGGATGCTGGCGGGCCTGCTCGGGGGTCAGGCTGCCCTGGGCGACCAGGTCCTGGACGTAGCTGTGGTCCTGGCTGAGCTGGGCCAGGCTGCCGTCGCGCCAGAGGTACGCGCGGCTGTCGCCGACCCAGGCCACCTCGTAGCGGTCCCCGCGCACCCGCGCGGCGACCACGGTCGTGCCCATGGGCAGGGCGTCGTTGCGCCGGCGCGAGGCGCGGATGATCTCCTCGTCGGCCAGCAGGATGGCCTGGGCCAGCGGCGTGCCGCCGCGCACCTCGCGGACGATGGCCTCGCGCGCCAGGGCACTGGCCACCTCGCCGCAGGCGTGGCCGCCCATGCCATCGGCCACCAGCCACAGGCCGAGCTCGCCGTCGCCGTAGTAGGTGTCCTCGTTCAGCACGCGGCGCAGGCCCGGGTGGGTGAGGTGTCCGAATTCGATCATGGGTCCGTGGCGGTTTCGCCCGGACGCAGGATAAACGCATCGCGCCCGTGCCGGGCAGCCGTTCGGCCGCCGCAAAAAAAGACGGGCGCGAGGCCCGTCTTTCGGGAAGCTGGCGGAAAGGGTGGGATTCGAACCCACGGTACCGGAGACCGGTACACCGGATTTCGAATCCGGCGCATTCGACCACTCTGCCACCTTTCCGCGGTCCCACGGCCGGCCGGCCGCGGGACCCGCAATGATACGGATGCCGGGGCCGTCGTACAACTTCCCCCCCCCCGGCCCCGGCATCCGTATCATTG
>NZ_PDWK01000045.1 GCF_010093135.1 Pseudoxanthomonas taiwanensis
CACCACCACCACGCCCCGGCCGCCGGCGACGGCGCGGCGGCGGCCGGGGCGTGGTGGTGGTGCCCGGTGTCCTGACCCTCGGCGCGCTGCGGCAGGTTGGGATCCGGCTCGAACACGGCCAGTACGGCGCCGGTGGCGATCACGTCGCCGGGGCCGCCGGCCAGCTTGATCACCTTGCCGGAGACCGGCGAGGGCACTTCGACCACGGCCTTGGCGGTCTCCATCGAGACCAGCGGCTCGTCCAGGCGCACGGTGTCGCCCTCGCGCACGTGCCACTCGACGATGGTGGCATCCGGCAGGCCTTCGCCCAGGTCGGGCAGGTGGAAGGTCTTGGTGTCGGTCATTGCAGTCTCTTCAGGTCGTGTGGGCCTTCCCCGTGCGGCGGGGAGGCATGGCGCGGCCCGGGCATCATGCCCGGGCCGGCGCCCCGTGGTGCGCCTTCAGCCGTGCGCCATCGCGCGGTGGGCCGCCTCGACTATGCGCGCCACGCTGGGCAGGTACTTCATCTCCAGGCGGAACAGCGGGATGTGCGTGTCGTAGCCGGTCACGCGCTCCACCGGCGCCACCAGGTCGTACATCGAGTGCTCGGCCAGGCGGGCGGCGATCTCGGCGCCGAAGCCGGCGGTGCGCGGGGCCTCCTGCACGATCACGCAGCGGCCGGTGCGGCTGACCGACTCGGCGATGGTGTCGAAGTCCAGCGGGCGCAGGGTGGCCACGTCGATGACTTCGGCGCTGATGCCCTCCTGCGCCAGCACCTCGGCCGCCTCCAGCGCCTCCTTCACCTGTGCGCCCCAGGCCACCAGGGTCACGTCGGTGCCGTCGCGCAGGACGAAGCACACGTCCAGCGGCAGCGCCTCGCCGTCGTCCGGCACCAGTTCCTTGTACTGCCGGTAGATGCGCTTGGGCTCGAAGTAGATCACCGGGTCCGGATCGCGGATCGCGGCCAGCAGCAGGCCGTAGGCGCGTGCCGGCGAGGACGGCATCACCACGCGCAGGCCGGGCACGTTGGTGAACATGGCCTCGTTGGCCTCGCTGTGGTGCTCCGGCGCGCGGATGCCGCCGCCCCACGGCACGCGCAGCACCAGCGGGCAGTGCAGGCGGCCGCGGGTGCGCGTGCGCAGGCGCGCGGCGTGGCAGACCAGGTGGTCCAGCATCGGGTAGACGAAGCCGTCGAACTGGGCCTCGGCCACCGGCTTCATGCCCTGCGCGGCCAGGCCCACGGCCAGGCCGGCGATGGTGGTCTCGTCCAGCGGGGTGTCCAGCACGCGCTGCGCGCCGAAGCGCTGCTGCAGGCCGGCGGTGGCGCGGAACACGCCGCCGTTGACGCCCACGTCCTCGCCGAGGACGAGCACGGATTCGTCGTGGCTCAGTTCCCAGGCCAGCGCCTGGGTGATGGCCTCGATCAGGGTGATCGGGGTCTGGGTCATGGCTTCTCCTCCGCCGGCGGCGCGGGCCGCGGCGTCGCTCGCCGCCGGGGCGGCCGGGACATGGCTGCGGATCTCATCCATGGCGGCGCTCCTCCAGGGCGATGGCGGCCTGCCGCTGCGCCAGCAGTTCCGGCGGCGGGTCGGCGTACAGGTAGTCGAACATGGCTTCCACCGGCTGCACCGGCGTGGACAGGTAGGCGTCCACCTCGGCGGCGATCCGCTGCTCGCACTCCTCCTTCCAGGCGTCCTCCTCGGCCTGGCTCCAGGCACCGTTGGCGGTGAGCCAGTTGCGCAGGCGCGCGATCGGCTCGCGCTGCCAGGCGGCCTTGACCTCGGCCTCGTCGCGGTAGCGTCGGGCGTCGTCGGCGGTGGTGTGGTCGGACAGGCGGTAGGTGACGAACTCCACCACGCTGCCGCCGTCGCCGTTGCGGGCGCGTTCCATGGCGATGCGCATGGCCTCCATCACCGCGACCAGGTCGTTGCCGTCCACCTGCAGGCAGTGCAGGCCGCCGGCGATGCCCTTCTGCGCCAGGGTCTGCGCGCCGGTCTGCGCCGAGCGCGGCACGGAGATGGCCCAGCCGTTGTTGACCACGCCCAGCACCAGCGGCAGGCGGTAGGCGCCGGCGGAGTTCAGCGCGGCGTAGAAGTCGGTCTTGGACGTGCCGCCGTCGCCGCAGGTGGCCACCGCCACGTTGGGCTGCCCGCGCAGCTTGAACGCCAGCGCGGCGCCGGCCGCGTGCAGGCACTGGGTGGAGATGGGCACGCAGAACGGGAAGTCGTGGCGCGCCGGGCCTTCCTGGAAGTCGTTGCCGCGCTCGTCGCCGCCCCAGTACAGCAGCACCTCGCGGGCGCGCACGCCGCGCATGAACAGCGTGCCGTACTCGCGGTAGCTGGGGGCGTAGACGTCGTCCGGCCGCATCGAGGCGCCGATGCCGACGTGGGTGGCCTCGTGGCCCAGGCAGGAGGCGTAGGTGCCCAGCTTGCCGGTGCGCTGCAGCGCCACCGCCTTCGCGTCGAAGGTGCGCACGTACAGCATCTGCTTGAACAGCGGCACCAGCTTGGCCGGGTCACGGAAGTTTTCCGGAAGCTCGCGGACGGGCCTGCCGTCCGCATCCAGGTACTGGAGATAGGGAATCGAGAACTCTGCGGCTACGGTCATTGCATGCGCCTGCCGACGCGGAAAGTCGAAAGGATAAGCCGGTCATGTTAAAGACCTGCGCGGCGAAAGCCGCCATGCAGCGCAACAAGTCTTGCGTGGCAGTGACTTGCGCACGCATGGCGGCGCCCGCGCCGCGTGCTTGACAGCGCTGACACGTGCCGTTCCGCCGGCACGTGGAGTGCTGCGGTAAGCTGGCACGCTTCCATTCCGCCACGGAACCGCGATGAGCCTCGACAGGAACCAGCGACCGCTCGAACCCGGCATCCATACGGACCTGGATGGACGCATGACCTACGCCGGCTACCTGCAGCTGGACCGCCTGCTGTCGGCGCAGCGGCCGTTGTCCGATCCGCCGCACCATGACGAGATGCTGTTCATCATCCAGCACCAGGTCGCCGAGCTGTGGCTGAAGCTGCTGATGCACGAGCTGCAGGCCGCGCGCGCGTTCCTGCGCCAGGACCTGGTGGGGCAGTCGCGCAAGGTGATGGCGCGCGGCAAGCAGGTGCTGCGCCAGCTGATCGAGCAGTGGTCGGTGCTGGAGACGCTGACGCCCTCGGAATACATGGGCTTCCGCGACCTGCTCGGCCCGGCCTCGGGCTTCCAGTCGCTGCAGTACCGGGCGGTGGAGTTCCTGCTGGGCAACAAGAACGCGGAGATGGTCAAGGTCTTCGCCCACGATCCGGAAGGCCAGGCGGTGCTGCGCCGCGAGCTGGAGACGCCCAGCCTGTACGAGGAGTTCCTGCGCTATCTGGCGCGCTTCGGCCACGCCATCCCGGCGGAATACCTGGCCGGGCAGCGCGACTGGACCGCGCCGCACGTGTCCGACCCGGCCCTGCTGCCGGTGTTCGAGCGCATCTACGCCGACACCGGACGCTACTGGCGCGAGTACTCGCTGTGCGAGGACCTGGTGGACCTGGAGACCCAGTTCCAGGCCTGGCGCTTCCGCCACATGCGCACGGTGATGCGGATCATCGGCTTCAAGCGCGGCACCGGCGGTTCCTCCGGTGTGGGCTTCCTGAAGGAGGCGCTGGAGCTGAGCTTCTTCCCGGAGCTGTTCGAGGTGCGCACCCTGATCGGCGCGGCCTGAGCCGGGGCCCGCCGGGCCGCCGGCGGGCCGGTTTTGCCGTCCCTGGCGGCACGGCTCAGCGCACGTTCACATTGACGCACGCGGCCATGGTCTGGGATTCTCGCCCCCGCCGGGCGCTCCGCGCCCGCGCTTTCCCGCTTTTCTCGCAGAAGGATTCCCATGAGCGCCGACGCTGTCGAGCCCCGGAACGCGGCCCCGCCTGGGCCGTCCCTCCCCGAATTCGCCCAGACCCTGGGCCATCCGCGTCCACTGTGGATGCTGTTCATGACTGAGTTCTGGGAGCGCTTCGCCTTCTACGGCATGCGCTGGGCGCTGGCCCTGTACATCGTGGCCCAGTTCCACGGCGGCGACGCGTCCGGCGAGGCCCCGGCCAGCAAGCTGTACGGTGCCTACCTGGCGCTGGTGTACGCCGCGGCGCTGTTCGGCGGCTACGTGGCCGACCGGGTGATCGGCTACCAGCGCTCGATCCTGCTCGGCGCGGTGGTGATGGCGGTGGGCCTGTTCCTGATCGTCGTGCCCAACGAGCACGTGTTCAAGATCGGCCTGGCCACGGTGATCGCCGGCAACGGCCTGTTCAAGCCCAACATCTCCACCATGGTGGGCAAGCTGTACGCGCCGGGGGACGGGCGCCGCGACTCCGGCTTCACCCTGTTCTACATGGGCATCAACGCCGGCGCGCTGATCGCGCCGATCTTCACCGGCTGGCTGGCCGAGAACCTGTTCGGCGGCTCGCCGGACATGCCGGCCTACAAGGCGGTGTTCATCGCCTCCGGCATCGGCATGGTGATCAGCCTGGTGTGGTTCTGGTTCGGCCGTCGCCAGCTGCAGGGCATCGGCCGCCCGCCGGAGGAGGAGGCCGGCACCCGGGCCTCCGCGGGCAAGGTGCTGGGCGTGGCCATCGGCGTGCTGGCCTCGATCCCGCTGGTCTACTTCCTGCTGGCGATCGATGCCAGCGTGCTGCAGGGCATCCTCACCGCGCTGTTCGTGGCCCTGTGCGTGCTGATCCTCAGGGAAGGCTTCTCCAACGGCGCCGTGGCCCGGGACAAGGCCATCGCCATGCTGATCATCTTCGTGTTCAACGTGCTGTTCTGGTGCTTCTTCGAGCAGGCCGGCAGCTCGTTCAACTTCCTGGCCCAGAACATCGTCGAGCGCCGCTTCGGCGACTGGGTCTTCCCGGTGGGCTGGTTCCAGTCGGTCAACTCGCTGGCCATCATCACCCTGGCCCCGGTCATCGCCTGGATCTGGGTGAAGATGGGTCCGGCCAACCCGTCGATCCCGCGCAAGTTCGGCCTGGGCATCATCTTCAACGGCCTGGCCTTCCTGCTGCTGATGTTCGCGCTGACCCGGCTGGTGGATCCGCAGACCCTGAAGATCCCGTTCTGGACGCTGTTCATGGTCTACGTGATCCAGTCGGTGGGCGAGCTGTGCCTGTCGCCGATCGGCCTGTCCATGGTGACCAAGCTGGCGCCGGTGCGCCTGGTCGGCTTCGGCATGGGCGGCTGGTTCCTGTCCACCGCCATCGGCAACAACCTGTCGGGCATCTTCGCCAGCCACGTCAGCGGCGAGGCCGGCATGAGCGTGGCCTCCGCGCTGTCCGGCTACACCTTCGGCTTCTGGGTGCTGGTCGGCTCGGGTGCGTTCCTGTTCCTGGTCGCGCCGCTGATCCAGAAGCTGATGCACGGAGTGAAGTGATGGCGCCGGCGGGCCGCCGCGCGGGGATGACGGCCGCATGGCCGGCGGCCCTGGCGGCGTGCCTGCTGGCCGCCTGCCGCGGCGGCGAGGCGCCGGTCGCCGCCGCCCCGCCGCTGCCGGCGGAGGCCGGAGCGGAGGCGCAGGCGCCGCCGGCGGCCGATGCGCGGGTGCCGGTGACCTCCGGCGACACCGCCCCGGCGGCGGACATCGCCGCCCTGGCGGCCCTGCGCGCCGGCTTCGATCCGACGCGCGATCCGGCGGCCGACCTGGCCACGGCCAGGCTGGAGGCCGCCCGTGGCGGCCGCCGCATCGTCCTGGAGTTCGGCCAGGCCGGCTGCCGGGCCTGCGAGGCGCTGTCGGCGCACATCGAAGGCGAGCCGGCGCTGCGGCGCCTGCGCGATGCCGGTCTGGTCTGGGTCAAGGTGGACCGCGGCGCGTCGGACAATGCCGGCTTCGTGGCCGGCTACCCGGGCGCGGACCGGGCGCCGGCCCCGTACCTGCTGGTGCTGGACGCCGACGGGCAGGTGCTGCACGCCCAGGACGGCCGCGCGCTGCTGCGCGACGGCCGGCCGGACGGCGACCGCGTCCGCGGGTTCCTGGAGCAGTGGGCGTCGCCGCCGGCCACGCCCTGATTCCCCGATCGCGGTCCGCCCGCGGACCGCGCCCCCGATGCCGGGCCTCAGCCCTCGCGCAGCGCCGCCAGGCCCGGCCCGGCGAGCTTGCGCAGCAGCCGGTCGAGCGCGGCGCGCTCCTCCTCGTCCAGCGCCGCCACCAGCTTGGCCTCGCAGCCCAGCGCCATCGGCACGATCTCGTCGTAGACCGAATAGCCGACCTCCGACAGCGCCAGCACCGAGCGGCGCCGGTCGTCGGCGTGGATGTCGCGGGTGATCAGCCCGCGCTCCAGCAGCCGGGCCACCGCGCGGCTGACGGCGACCTTGTCCATGGCCGTGCGCTCGGCCACCTCGTTGGCCGACAGCCCCGGATAGCGGCCGAGCACCGCCATGACCCGCCATTCGGTGATCGCCAGGCCGAAGCGCTGCTGGTACAGGTCGGCGATCGTCTGGCTGACGCGGTTGGACAGCACGCTCAGCCGGTAGGGCAGGAAATGCTCCAGGTCGAGCTGGGTGTGACCCTGTCGGGCTGAAGATCCGTCGGCCGGTTCCAGGCGGGTGGGTTGTGTGGCGGTGGTCATTGGGGTACCTTGCAAGTGGTTACATACGTAACTATGAACAGCGACCGTCCATCTCATCCCGGATGGGATGCCCAGAGGAAGCCATCATGAGCGCGCAACCGCAAGTCCTTTCCCCCGCCGCGCCGGATCCCGGCATGACCGTGAGCCGCTTCGAGAACCCGATGGGCATCGACGGCTTCGAGTTCGTCGAGTTCACCGCGCCCCCGGACGGGATCGCGCAGCTGCATGACTACATGCGCAAGCTCGGCTTCACCGCCGTGGCCCGGCACCGCCGCCGGCCGATCACCGTCTACCGCCAGGGTGACTGCACCTTCCTGGTCAACGAGGATCCGGATTCCTTCGCCGCCGATTTCGCCGCCAAGCACGGCCCGAGCGCGTGCGGCTTCGCCATCCGCTTCAGCAAGCCCGCCGAGTGGGTGCGCACCCAGGTCCTGGCCAAGGGCGCCGAGGCGTTCCCGCAGCACGAGGAGCTGACCAAGGCGGTGGCCGCGCCGGTGATCAAGGGCATTGGCGGCTGCATGCTCTACCTGGTGGACCGCTACGACGCCGAGGGCAACATCTTCGACCCGGACTACGAATGGCTGCCGGGCGCGGAGAAGAAGCCGGCCGGCTTCGGCCTGACCTTCGTGGACCATCTGACCCACAACCTCTATCAGGGCAACATGGAGAAGTGGGCGGAGTACTACGAGCGGCTGTTCAACTTCCGCGAGATCCGCTACTTCGACATCAAGGGTGCCAAGACCGGCCTGCTGTCCAAGGCGATGACCGCGCCGGACGGCATGGTGCGCATCCCGCTCAACGAGTCGGCCGACCCGAAGAGTCAGATCAACGAGTTCCTCGAGGCGTACCGGGGCGAGGGCATCCAGCATATCGCCTGCTTCACCGGCAACATCTACGAGACGGTGGAGCGCATGCGCGAGGCCGGCATCGAGTTCCTCGACACGCCGGACACCTACTACGAGGTGATCGACCAGCGCATCCCGGAGCACGGCGAGGACGTGGAGCGGCTGCGCCGCAACCGCATCCTCATCGACGCCGACCCGGAGACCGGCAAGCGCAAGCTGCTGCAGATCTTCACCCAGAACGCCATCGGCCCGATCTTCTTCGAGATCATCCAGCGCAAGGGCAACGAGGGCTTCGGCGAGGGCAACTTCCGCGCGCTGTTCGAGAGCATCGAGCGCGACCAGATGCGCCGCGGCGTGCTCTGACGGCGGCCGCGGGAGCCCCTCTCCCACGGGAGAGGGGCGGGGAGGGCAGGGGCCAGGGCCCCGCCCGGACCCCGATGCCTTCGGCCTCCCGCCGCGATGCCAGCCCCGGCTGCGTGTCGCCGGCCGGGCCGGCTCCGGCGGCACCCGCGGGCCCGGCCCGGGGACCGGAGCTCCGCCGCCCGCATCCGCCGCCTACCGTGCACTTTGCTGTGTCGAGCCCTCTCCCGGCGCGAGAGGGGGCAACCCAGGCGAACGAGGATGGGCGCTGTGACTGAACTGAACTACATGACCGGTTTCGGCAACGAGTTCGCCACCGAGGCGCTGCCCGGCGCCCTGCCGGTGGGGCAGAACTCGCCGCAGCGGGTGGCCTACGGGCTGTACGCCGAGCAGATCTCGGGCACCGCGTTCACCGCGCCGCGCGCGCACAACCGCCGTACCTGGCTGTACCGGATCCGTCCGGCGGTGATGCACGGGCGCTTCGAACCGTTTCCCCACCCGCGCCTGCACAGTGACTTCGGCACCGGCCCGGTGACGCCGGACCAGCTGCGCTGGGACCCGCTGCCGCTGCCGGAAGCGCCGGCCGACTTCGTCGAGGGCCTGTTCACCATGGCCGGCAACGGCTCGCCCGCGGTGCAGCAGGGTGTGGGCGTGCACCTGTACGCGGCCAACCGCGACATGCAGGGTCGCTACTTCTACGACGCCGACGGCGAGCTGCTGATCGTGCCGCAGCTGGGCCGCCTGCGCATCGCCACCGAGCTGGGCGTGCTGGAGGTCGAGCCGCAGCAGATCGCGGTGGTGCCGCGCGGCATCCGCTTCCGCGTCGGGCTGCCCGACGGCCAGGCGCGCGGCTACGTGCTGGAGAACTTCGGCGCGCCGCTGCGCCTGCCCGACCTGGGACCGATCGGCGCCAACGGCCTGGCCAACCCGCGCGACTTCGAGACGCCGGTGGCCGCGTACGAGGACCTGGAGGGCGACTTCGAGCTGCTGGCCAAGTTCCAGGGCCACCTGTGGCGTGCCCCGATCGGCCACAGCCCGCTGGACGTGGTGGCCTGGCACGGCAACCACGTGCCCTACCGCTACGACCTGCGCCGCTTCAACACCATCGGCTCGATCAGCTTCGACCACCCGGACCCGTCCATCTTCCTCGTCCTGACCTCGCCCAGCGACACCCCGGGCGTGGGCAACACCGACTTCGTGATCTTCCCGCCGCGCTGGCTGGTGCAGCAGCACACCTTCCGCCCGCCTTGGTTCCACCGCAACATCGCCAGCGAGTTCATGGGCCTGGTGCACGGCGCCTACGACGCCAAGGCGGAAGGCTTCCTCCCGGGCGGCTGCTCGCTGCACAACTGCATGAGCGGCCACGGCCCGGACGCGGCCACCTTCGAGAAGGCGTCCACGGCCGACCTGAGCAGGCCGGACGTGATCACCGACACCATGGCCTTCATGTTCGAGACCCGCTTCGTGCTGCGGCCGACCGTGCAGGCCATGCAGGCCCCGCACCGCCAGCGCGACTACCAGCACTGCTGGGCGGGCCTGAAGCGGCACTTCGATCCGCGCGCCTGAGGCCGGGCGCGCGGCCTTCGCCGCGCCTTGACGGCGGTCCTGCCAGCTTGCGGCGGACACACACCGCCCGGGGAAGCGCATGGCCGCCAGGACCCCCGACATCTGCCTGCTCACGCTGGCGCTGATCCTGGTCGCCTGCCAGCGGCCGCCGATGGACAACGCCGGCGCGGAAACCGTGCCGGCGGCCGTCCAGCCCGGCGGGCTGGACGCGGAGGCCGGCGACGGCTGGCACGCCCACGACGAGGCCGGCGATCCGGGGGAGCCGGTGCCGCCGGCCACCGCCCCGGGCGCGGCCGCCGCCCTGCACGCGGCCGACCTGGCCGCGTTCGTGCCGGTGCCGTTCGGCGCCGGCGAGCAGGCCCTGCGTGCGGCCTGGGGCCGCCCGTTGGCCGGCGGCGGCGCCGACGGCGGCTGCCACTACCTGTTCGCCCAGCCGCGCCCGCCCACCGGCTACGGCCTGGCCTTCATGGTCGAGGACGGACGCTTCGTGCGCGTGGACGTGGACGATCCCACGGTCACCGCGCCCGGCGGCGGCCGGGTCGGGATGGAGGCCGCCGCCGTGGCCGCGCTGTACCCCGGGCGGGTGGAGACCCGTCCACACAAGTACACCCCGGGCGCGGCCTACCTGCGCGTGGCCACGCCGGGCACCGGCGGGGTGCTGCTGTTCGAGACCGGGGCCGACGGCCGGGTGCAGGCCTGGCGCATCGGCGTGCCGCCACAGGTGGACTACGTGGAGGGCTGCGGCTGAGGCCTGGCCGTCCGCGGCGCCGGCGTGCGTAGAATCGGCGCATTCCACCGGAGGAAGCGACCATGGCCGAGGCACTGGGTGCACTGGTACTGGGCCTGCTGCTGCTGGCGCTGGGCGGCGATTCGGCGGTCAAGGGCGTGTCGGGCCTGGCCCAGCGCCTGGGCCTGCGTCCGTTCACCGCCGGCCTGCTGCTGCTGGCCTTCGGCACCTCGCTGCCGGAACTGGCGGTCAACCTGCGCGCGCTGGCCGCCGGCCAGCCGCACCTGGCCCTGGGCAACGCGGTCGGCAGCAACCTGGCCAACCTCGGCCTGACCCTGGGCCTGGCCGCGCTGGCGGCGCCGCTGCTGCTGCGCGCGCGCATGCCGGCGCCGCTGCTGGTGGTGCTGGTGCTGGCCTCGCTGGTGGTGATGGGCTTCGGCCTGGACGGGTACATCGGCCGGGTCGAGGGCGCGCTGCTGCTGCTGGGGTTCCTGGCCACGCTCGGCCTGCTGCTGCATCGCGGCCGGCGCGAGGCGGCCGAGGTGCAGGCGGGCGTCGCCGCCTTCGCCGCCACCCGCACCGGACTGGGCCTGAACCTGCTGCGCCTGGCCATCGGCGCGGTGCTGTTGTACTTCGGCGGCGGCCGGGTCGTGGACGCCGGCCTGGGCCTGGCCGCGGCCTGGGGCATCACCCCGCTGCTGGCCGGCCTGCTGCCGGTGGCCATCGCCACCGCGCTGCCGGAGGTCGCCGCCGCGGTGGTGGCGGCGCGGCGCGGGCAGGGCGACATGGTCGCCGGCCACGTGCTCGGCTCCAGCCTGTGCAACCTGTTGCTGATCGTCGGCGGCATGGCAGCGTACCGGCCGCTGGCCCTGCCGGCCTCGTTCGTGCGCCTGGAGCTGCCGGCGGCGGTGGTGCTGGCGCTGGTGCTGTACCCGATGCTGCGCTGCGACCACCGCATCAGCCGCGGCGAGGGCGCGGTGCTGGTGGGGGCTTTCCTGGCCTGGGTGGCGCTGGAGCTGCTGCTGTTCTAGGAGGGCGCATTCAGGCGTCGCCGGCCCCGCCCTCGCCGTCGGCGTTGCCGGGCAGGGGCGGCCGCTCGGCCATGTGCAGGGCCAGCGCGGCCTTGGCCATCAGGTGCGCGCTGATCGGCGCGGTGACGAACAGGAAGGCGGTGATCAGCAGCTCGCGCGGCTGCGGGTCGGTGCCGGTGAACAGGTGGTAGCCCACCGAGACTAGCAGCACGCAGCCTACGCCCAGGGTGCTGGCCTTGGTCGGGCCGTGCAGGCGGCGGAAGAACTCCTGCAGGCGGACCAGGCTGAAGCAGCCGACCACGATGAAGAAGCAGCCCACGGCCAGCAGCAGGCTCAGGGCGATGGCGACCAGCCAGCTCATTCGACGATGTCCCGGCGCATGACGTACTTGCTCAGCACCACCGTGCCGACGAAGCCGAGCATGGCGATCACCAGCGCCGCCTCGAAGTAGACGGCCGTGCCCAGGTGCATGCCCAGCAGCATCAGCTCGGCGATGGCGGTGACGAACAGGGTGTCCAGGGCGAGGATGCGGTCGGGCACGGTCGGCCCGCGCAGCAGCCGGTACAGCGCCGGCAGCATGGCCAGGCCGACGAGCAGCATCGCGCCGGCGATCACGCCGGCCATGAACGATTGCGGCGTCATGGGAAGATCTCCATCAGCGGCGCCTCGTAGCGGGCCTTGATCTCCTGCACCAGCGCCTCCGGGTCCTCCAGGTGCAGCACGTGCACCAGCAGGTGGCGGCGGTCGTCGGACAGCGAGGCCGACACGGTACCCGGGGTCAGGGTGATGATGCTGGTCAGCACGGCGATGCCGTGGATGTTGGCGATGTCCAGCGGCACCCAGATGAAGCCCGGGCGCAGCCGCTCCTGCGGGCCGAGCACCTGGCGGGCCACGGTGATGTTGCAGCGGACGATGTCCGCGGCCACCCGCGCCACCAGCCGCGGCAGCCCGCGCAGGCGGCCGATGCGGGCGAATTCGCGGTCCAGGCGCGCGGCGAACGGCGGCACCACCAGGGCCATCAGCAGGGCCATGACCACGTGGCCGGCGCTGACCTGGTCGTTCATCAGCAGCCAGAAGCAGAACACCAGCACGCTCAGCGGCGGGGAGGGCAACAGGCGTCGACGCAGGGTCCTGGCCATCTCAGTGCTCCCGGGTGGCGGGCAGGTGCGCGCGCACCTGCTCCACGTAGTCCAGCGGTGTCTGCAGCTGCACGGCGGCGGCGCGGGTGTAGGCCAGCAGCGGTGCGGCGGCCAGCACCATCGCCACACCGTAGCCGACCAGAAGCAGGGTGGCGGCGGTCTCCAGGGCGCGGTTGGGCGCGTGCGGCAGTGCCTCGGCCGGCACATATTCGGCCAGCCGCTCCGGTGTCGCGTCCGGCCACGGCTCGGTGCGCCAGAACAGCCGGGTGCCGGCACGCACCAGGCCCACCAGCATCATGAAGCTGGTGCCCAGCACCAGCAGCCAGACCCAGAACGTGCGCGGCCCCTCCGGCACCGCCTGCAGCAGCACGAGCTTGCCGATGAAGCCCGACAGCGGCGGCAGGCCGGCCAGCGAAACCGCCACCACCAGGTACAGCAGCGCCGGAAGTGTGGGCGCGGGCATGGCCGCGATCACGTCCTTGCGGTCGCCGGCGCGGCCGCGGCGGCGGCGCACCAGGTCGGCCAGCAGGAACAGCGCCGCGGCGGCGAAGCTGCTGTGCACCAGGTAGTACAGGCCGGCGCCGATGGTGCCCGGACGGGCCAGGGCGAAGGCCACGAACAGGGTGGCGGCCGAGCCCAGCACCAGGTAGGAGGCCAGCACCCGCAGCCGGCGCGCGGCCAGCACGCCGAGGGCGGCGAACACCAGGGTCGCCGCCCCCAGGTACAGCAGTGCCGGCCAGGCGAAGCCGTCCAGCGGACCGGCGCCGCCGAAGCTCAGCGTGCCCACGCGCAGCACCGCGTACAGGCCCACCTTGGTCATCACCGCGAACAGCGCGGCCACCGCCGCCGGCGCGTGGGTGTAGGTCTCCACCAGCCACAGCTGCAGCGGCAGCAGCGCCGCCTTGGCGCAGAACACCACCAGCAGCAGGCCGGCGGCGGCCTGCACCAGTGCACGCTGCCCGTCCGGGACCTGGGCCACGCGCACGGCCAGCTCGGCCATGTTGAGCGAGCCGAGCAGGCCGTACAGCAGGCCCAGGGCGATCAGGAACAGGGTCGAGGCGGCGATGTTGAAGCTGACGTAGTGCAGGCCGGCGCGCATGCGTTCGCCGCGGCCGCCGCTGAGCATCAGGCCGTAGGAGGCGATCAGCAGCACCTCGAAGAACACGAACAGGTTGAAGATGTCGCCGGTCAGGAAGGCGCCGTTGAGCCCCATCAGCTGGAGCTGGAAGAAGGCATGGAAGTGCGGCGCGCGCCGGTCCCAGCCGGCGCAGGCGTGCAGGAGGCAGGCCGCCGCCAGCAGCAGTCCGACCAGCAGCATCAGCGCCGACAGCCGGTCCACCATCAGGGCGATGCCCAGCCGCGCCGGCCAGTCGCCCAGCAGGTAGACCAGCACCTGGCCGGTGGCGGCCTGGCGCGCCAGCAGCACGGCCACGGCCAGCTGTGCCGCCAGCGAGGCCCAGCCGACCACGCGCTGCGGCGCGATGCCGAAGCGCCGGTGCTCGACCAGCAGCGCCAGCGCCGCGGCGAACAGCGGGATGACGACCGGCAGGATCGGCAGGTGGTTCATGCGCCACCCTCCCGGCCGCCGCCGCGGGCCTGCTCGTGGCGGCGCGCCTCGGCGTCGCGGAACTCCCGCTCGCCGGCGCGGCCGTCCACGTGGTCGCTGTCGTTGTCGGCGCGGCTGCGCATGGCCAGGACGATGGTCACCGCGGTCATGGCGAAGGCGATAACGATGGCGGTCAGCACCAGCGCCTGCGGCAGCGGGTCGGTGTAGTGGGCCAGGTCGGTGGCCACGCCCGGCTGCAGCACCGGCGGCTTGCCCACCACCACCCGGCCGCTGGAGAAGATCAGCAGGTTGGTGGCGTAGGAAAGCAGGGTCAGGCCGAGGATCACGTCGAAGGTGCGCGCGCGCAGCAGCAGGTACACGCCCGCCGCGGTGAGGATGCCGATCGCGCTTGCCAGTGCCAGTTCCATCAGGGGTCCAGCTCCGCGGTACGGGTCGAGCGCTGGCCGGGTTCGACCACGCCCAGGCGGGCCACGCGCGTGCGCGAGGGCTTGACCTTGCCCATCATGGACAGGATCAGCATGGTGCCGCCGAACACGACCAGGTAGACGCCGGTGTCGAAGCCCATCGCGCTGGCCAGCGGCACCTCGCCCACCAGCGGCAGGCGCGGCTCGGCGTGGCCGCTGGTCAGGAACGGCAGGCCGAACAGCATCGAGGCCACGCCGCTGAGCCCGGCGGCCAGCAGGCCGATGCCGATGCAGCGCACATAGTCGAAGCCGAAGCGCGACTCCACCGAGGCCGCGCCCTGGATCACGTACTGGATCAGCAGCGGCACGGCCAGTACCAGGCCGGCGATGAAGCCGCCGCCCGGGGCGTTGTGCCCGCGCAGGAAAAGGAACACCGACACGGTGAGGGTCAGCGGGAACAGGATCTGGGCCAGGTCCGCCGGCACCGGCAGCTTCACCGGCGGGCCGGCCACCACCTTCTCCGGCGCCATGCGCGCGCGCCGCAGCAGGGCGTGCACGATCAGCGCGGCGGTGCCGAAGACGGTGATCTCGCCGAAGGTGTCGAATCCGCGGAAGTCCACCAGGATCACGTTGACCACGTTGCGGCCGTAGGCCTCAGGCAGCGAGCGGGCCAGCAGCTCGCCGCTGATGGTCGCCGTCTCCGGGCGGGCCATCACCGCGTAGGCCAGCAGCCCGGTGCCGAGGCCGGCGGCCAGCGCCACCGCCACGTCCCGCGCGCGCCGGCGCGGGGAGCGCTCGTGCGGCGAGCGCGGCGGCAGGTAGTGCAGGCCCAGCAGCAGCAGGGCCAGGCTGACCATCTCCACCAGCAGCTGGGTCAGGGCCAGGTCCGGTGCGGACAGGAACACGAACACCAGGCTGATCATCAGCCCCGCGCCGCCCATCACGATCAGGGCCAGCAGGCGCTGGCGGTGCAGGCGCACCGTGTACAGGGTGCAGGCCACCAGCACCAGCCACACCACCCAGCCCAGCGCCGGCATCGGCTGCGGCGCGTGCACCGGCAGCCCGCCGCCGGCCAGGAACGGCGCCAGGCCGGCCGCCAGCGCCGCCAGCACCAGCCAGACCAGGCTGCGCTGCAGGCTGCCGTTGGCGATGCGCGTGGTCAGGCGTCCGGCCAGGGCGTACAGCGCCTCCATGTTCCAGCGGAACAGCAGGCGGCCCCAGGAGCGGCGCACGATGGCGTGCAGGTCCAGCAGCCGGCGCAGGCCGAAGTACAGGACCACGCCGCCGGCGATGCCGGCCAGGCTCATCGCCAGCGGGGTGTTGAAGCCGTGCCACACCGCCAGGCTGTAGTGCGGCATGGCGTCGCCGAGGATGGCGCCGGCGCCGGCCTCGAGCACCGGCGCCACGGTGATGCCCGGCAGCACGCCCACCGCCACGCACAGCACCACCAGTACCTCCACCGGGATCTTCATCCAGCGCGGCGGCTCGTGCGGCAGGCGCGCGCCCAGCCCGTGCGGGCCGTCGCCGAAGAAGGTCTCGTAGACGAAGCGCAGGCTGTAGGCCACGCCGAACACGCCGTACAGCAGCGCCGCCCCGGCCACGGCCAGGCGCATGTGATGGTGGCCGGTGATCTCCAGCGCCTCGGTGAAGAACATCTCCTTGGACAGGAAGCCGTTGAGCAGCGGGATGCCGGCCATGGCCAGCGAGGCGATGATGGCCAGCGCGCTGGTCCAGGGCATGTAGCGGCGCAGGTTGCCCAGGCGGCGGATGTCGCGGGTGCCGGTCTCGTGGTCGATGATGCCGGCGGCCATGAACAGCGAGGCCTTGAAGGTGGCGTGGTTGAGGATGTGGAACACGCCGGCCACCACCGCCATCGGCGTGGACAGGCCGAACAGCAGGGTGATCAGGCCCAGGTGGGAGATGGTGGAGTAGGCCAGCAGGCCCTTGAGGTCGTGCTGGAAGATCGCCAGCCACGCGCCGGCCAGCAGGGTGGCCGCGCCGATGCCGCTGACCACGTAGAAGAACAGGTCGGTGCCGGCCAGCGCCGGGTGCAGGCGCGCCAGCAGGAACACGCCGGCCTTCACCATGGTGGCCGAGTGCAGGTAGGCCGACACCGGGGTGGGGGCGGCCATGGCGTGCGGCAGCCAGAAGTGCACCGGGAACTGCGCGCTCTTGGTGAACACGCCGGCCAGCACCAGGCCCAGCGCCCACGGGTACAGCGCGCTGTCGCGGATCAGCCCGCCGGAGGCCAGCACGGTGTCCAGGTCGTAGCTGCCGACGATGCGCCCGATCAGCAGCACGCCGCCGAGCAGGGCCAGGCCGCCACCGCCGGTGATGGCCAGGGCCATGCGCGCGCCCTCGCGCGCGTCCTGGCGGTGCGACCAGTAGCCGATCAGCAGGAACGAGCTGATGCTGGTCAGCTCCCAGAACACCAGCAACAGCAACAGGTTGCCGGCCAGCACCACGCCCAGCATTGAGCCCATGAACAGCAGCAGGCAGGCGTAGAAGCGCGGCGCGCTGTCCTCGCGCGAGAGGTAGTAGTGCGCGTACATCACCACCAGCGCGCCGATGGCCAGCACCAGGCCGGCGAACATCCACGCCAGCCCGTCCATGCGCAGGGTGAAGTCCAGGCCGATCTGCGGGATCCAGGCATGCTGGCCGCGCACCGTCCAGCCCTGCAGCACGGAAGGGGTCAGCCAGGCCAGCAGCACCAGGCCCAGCAGCGGCGCCGCGGCGGCCAGCCACGCCAGATGCCCGCGCGGCAGCGTGCGCAGCAGGGCCACCGCCGCCGCCGCGATGAACGGCAGGGCGAGCAGGATTTCCAGGAAAGGAACCATCCGGATCGGAATACCGGTCGGGGATGGCCGGAGTTTACCAGCCGCCGCGCAGGTGTCGTCCACGCCGCGGATGCGTGCCGGCTATGCTGTGCCGATGCCCATCGATCCGCTCCTGCCCGCAAGCCACGCTACCCCTGCGCCGCGCGCGCTGCTGTTCGGCGCCACCGGCCCGATCGGCTGCCGCGTGCTCGACGGCCTGCTGCGCGCCGGCTGGCAGGTGGAGGCGCTCTCGCGCCAGCCGCAGGCGCCGCGCCCGGGCCTGGCCTGGCGCCTGGGCACGCTGCCGGAGCAGGCGGGCGAGGGCGGCGGCTTCGACGCCATCCTCAGCTGCGGCCCGCTGGACCTGTTCGCGCGCTGGTACGCGCAGGCCGGGACGGGCGCCGCGCGGGTGGTGGCCTTCGGTTCCACCAGCGTGCACGTCAAGGGCGATTCGCCCGACCCGGCCGAGCGCGCGCTGGCCGGGCGCCTGCGCGAGGGCGAGGCGCGCCTGGCCGAGGTGGCGGCCGCGCGCGGGGCGGCCGCGACCCTGCTGCGCCCGCCCCTGGTCTACGGCGACGGCCGCGACCGCAACCTCAGCCGCATCGCCGCGCTGGCCCGCCGCCACGGCGGTTTCCTGCTGCCGCACGACGCGCGCGGGCTGCGCCAGCCGGTGCACGTGGACGATCTGGCCGCGGCGGCGCTGGCGGCGCTGCGCTGGAACGGTCCGGGCGTGCGCGCCTACGACCTGCCCGGCGGCGAGACCCTCAGCTACCGGGAGATGGTGGCGCGGGTGCTGGCCGCGCTGCGGCCGCCGCGCCGGCTGTGGGTGCTGCCCGGGCCGCTGTTCGCGCTGGCGGCGTGGACCGCGCGCGGGGTGCGCCTGCACGACGCCGGTCCGGCGGTGCTGGCGCGCATGCGCCAGGACCTGGTGTTCGACGCCGGCCCCGCCCGCCGCGACCTGGGCTACGCGCCGCGCGGCTTCGCGCCGGAGCCGGGGATGTTCGGCCCCTGAGCCGGGCCGGCTCAGTACTTCCAGTCCATCTGCCGGTAGAACTTGGCCAGTACCCAGGCCGGGCCGACCAGCAGGTAGGTCAGGTCGGTGAGGAAGCTCGGCTTGCGGCCCTCGAACCAGCGGCTGTGGCCGATGAACTGGCCGATCCAGGCCACCACGAACACCGCCACCGCGATCTTCAGCAGCATCGGCAGGCCCAGGCGGGTCTCGATCAGCCGGCACAGGCAGCCGCAGAAGAAGAACACCGCCAGCATGCCCAGGCCCAGCCGGCGCGACATGCGGTTGTAGAAGGCCCAGGCGACGAACATCGCCAGCGCGGCCCACACGCCGCTGCGGAACAGGGTGCCGGCCACCGGGATGCACCAGACCAGCGCCACCACCGACCACAGGATCGCCGGCACGCAGACCATGTGGATGCGCTGGTTGACCGGGTGGCGGTGGTCGTCGGAGTAGCTGGCGAACAGTTGGTCGATGCGGCGCCCGGACTGCGTCCGCTGTTCGGCGTTCATGGCTCTCTCCGCGGCTGCGAGATGCGGCAAGCATAGCCGCTTGCCGCCCCCGCTCCCCCCCGCCGTTCCCGGGCACAACTCCCGGCGGCCGCGCGGGCCGGAGGATGCTGCCCAGCCCCTGCCCCGCCTGCGGGGCGCGGGAACTGCTCGCCCCGCATCCGCTGGACCGAACGGTCGCCGCGGTGACCCGGGGCGTGGTCATCGGCCCGGCGGGGGCGGGGCTGGCGGAGCCGCGCGGCCGGCGGGCGGCCGGTGCCGGCGGGGCCGGCCTGGAAGGCCCTGTTCCTTCTTCCGCCTGGCCGTGTACCGCGACGGGAGGGTTCACCCCACCCCGCCCCGGGCGGCCGGAAACGCACGGGGCCCGCAGCGCGGGCCCCGCGGGGTGGCGCCGGCGGCGCGGCCTTCAGTCGATGCTGATGCCGGCCAGCCTCTGCAGCGCCTCGGCGTAACGGGCGCGGGTGCGCTCGATCACCTCGGCCGGCAGCGTCGGGCCCGGCGGGGTCTTGTCCCAGTCCAGGGTCCCCAGGTAGTCGCGCACGATCTGCTTGTCGTAGCTGGGCGGGCTGATGCCCACCTGGTACTCGTCCGCCGGCCAGTAGCGCGAGGAGTCCGGGGTCAGCATCTCGTCCATGATGTAC
Organism: Pseudoxanthomonas taiwanensis; assembly: GCF_010093135.1. Taxonomy (GTDB): domain Bacteria; phylum Pseudomonadota; class Gammaproteobacteria; order Xanthomonadales; family Xanthomonadaceae; genus Pseudoxanthomonas; species Pseudoxanthomonas taiwanensis. Next base: position 19,172 of record NZ_PDWK01000045.1, read on the forward strand.
AGCCGGCCGTCGGCGTCGGTGCCGAACTCGAACTTGGTGTCGGCCAGCAGGATGCCGCGCTCGGCCGCGTAGGCGGCGGCGAACTTGTAGATGCGCAGGGTGGCGTCGCGCACGCGTTCGGCCAGGTCGGCGCCGACCAGCCGCACCATGGCGTCGAAGTCGATGTTCTCGTCGTGGTCGCCGACGGCGGCCTTGGTCGAGGGGGTGAAGATCGGCTCGGGCAGCTGCTCGGCCTGGCGCAGGCCCGCCGGCAGCGGGATGCCGCTGACCTTGCCGGTGCGCTGGTAGTCCTTCCAGCCGCTGCCGATCAGGTAGCCGCGGGCGATGGCCTCCACCGGCACCGGCTTGAGCTTGCGGGTGACCACCGCACGCTTCTCGTACAGGGCCGGGTCCACCCCCTCCGGCAGCACCGCCGCCACCGGGATGCCGGTGAGGTGGTTGGGCATCAGGTGGGCGGTCTTGCCGAACCAGAAGTTGGAGATCTGGCACAGCATCTCGCCCTTGCCGGGGATCGGGTCGGGCAGGACCACGTCGAAGGCCGACAGGCGGTCGGTGGCCACCATCAGCAGGAATTCGCCATCGTGGCCGGCGGCCTGCAGGTGTTCGGCCGGAATCCGCTCGCGCGGCAGGTCGAAGACGTCGCGCACCTTGCCGCGGTGGCGCAGGGGCAGGCCGGGCAGATCGGACTGGGTCAGGGTCGTGGACACGGGGGTCTCCGCAGGCGTGAACGGACATCGGGCCCCCGGCGCCGGGCCGTGGCCCGGCGCGGGCCGGACAGTGTACGGCCTGCCGGGCCGCCTGTGACGTAGAATTGCCGGCTCCGTACGCCGGGGGCCGCCCGACCATGAACCGCTGGTATGGAAAATTGCTGGGGCTGATCGCCGGCGCCCTGCTGTTCCGCGCCAATCCGCTGTTCGGCGCGGTGGTCGGGCTGCTGATCGGGCACGCCTTCGACGCCGACTGGTTCCGCCTGCGCCGCCGCGACGATCCCTGGGCGGAGCTGGGCCTGACCCCGGACGCGACCGACGAGGAGGTGGAGCAGGCCTACCGCCGGCTGATCTCCCAGTACCATCCCGACCGCTTCGCCGGCGCCGCGCCGGAACTGCGCGCCGAGGCCGAGCGCCGCGCCCGCGCGATCAACGCCGCCTACGACCGGATCCGTTCCCTGCGCGGCCGCTGAGCCGGGCGCGCCTCCCCATTCCGACTCCGCGAGCCCGACCATGCAACCGACCGTCATCGCCCCCTCGATCCTGTCCGCCGACTTCGCCCGCCTTGGCGAGGAAGTGGACAGGGTGCTCGCCGCCGGCGCCGACTGGGTGCACTTCGACGTCATGGACAACCATTACGTGCCCAACCTGACCATCGGCCCGATGGTCTGCGCCGCGCTGCGCAAGTACGGGATCCGGGCGCCGATCGACGTGCACCTGATGGTCAGCCCGGTGGACCGCATCGTCGGCGACTTCGCCCAGGCCGGCGCCAGCCTGATCAGCTTCCACCCGGAGGCCAGCAGCCACGTCCACCGCACCATCCAGCTGATCCGCTCGCACGGCTGCCAGGCCGGCCTGGTGCTCAACCCGGCCACCCCGGTGGAGGTGCTGGACTGGGTGCTGGAGGACCTGGACCTGGTGCTGCTGATGTCGGTCAACCCGGGCTTCGGCGGCCAGGCCTTCATCCCCACGGCGCTGGAGAAGCTGAAGCGGGTGCGGGAGAAGATCGACGCCAGCGGCCGCCCGATCCGCCTGGAGATCGACGGTGGGGTCAAGGCCGACAACATCCACGCCATCGCCGCCGCCGGCGCGGACACCTTCGTGGCCGGCTCGGCGATCTTCGGCGCGTCCGACTACGCCGAGGTGATCGGCAAGATGAAGGCCGAGGTGGCCCGCGCCCGCGGCTGAGCCGCACCGGCGCCGCCACGCCCGGTTCACGCCGGCTCCGCACCGGGCCGGCTAGCCTGCGCACCCCGATTCCCGAGGAGTCCGCATGGCGTCCACCGGACCGGCCTGGCTGATCCTCAACGGCAAGTCCGCCGGCGACGATGCCCTGCGCGAGGCCGTCGCGCGGGTGCGCGGGCACGGCCACGAGCTGGAGGTGCGGCTGACCTGGGAGGCGGGCGATGCCGCGCGCTGGGTCGAGGACGCGCTGCGTGCCGGCGCCGCGACCCTGGTGGCCGCCGGTGGCGACGGCACCCTCAGCGAGGTGGCCGCGGCCCTGGCCGGCCACCCGGAGCCGGCTTCGGCATTGCCCGGCCTGGGCCTGGTGCCGCTGGGCACGGCCAACGACTTCGCCGGCGCCGCCGGCCTGCCGGAGGAACCGGCCGCGGCGCTGGAGCTGGCGCTCACCGCCCCGGCGGCGGCGATGGACCTGCTGCGGATCGAGGCCGGCCACGCCGTGCACTGGTGCGCCAACCTGGCCAGCGGCGGCTTCGGCACCGAGGTCACGGTCCAGACCGACGAGGGCCTGAAGAAGCTGCTGGGTGGCCTGGCCTACCTGGTCACCGGCATCGCCAGGCTGGGCCGGATCGAGCCGGTGCGGGCGCGCCTGCGCGGCCGGGGCTTCGACTGGGAAGGCGGGCTGATCGCCCTGGGCCTGGGCAACGGCCGCCAGGCCGGCGGCGGCCGCGAGCTGTGCCCGGAGGCGCGCATCGACGACGGCCTGATGGAGGTGACCGTCATTCCCGAGCTGTCCGGCGAACTGGTCGCCACCGTCGGCACCCTGGTGCGCGAGGGCCAGCGCGCCGCGCTGGAGCGCAGCGCCATGCGCGCCCGCCTGGCGGCCCTGGAGCTGGAGGCGCCGGAGCCGATGACCCTCAACCTGGACGGCGAGCCGGTGGAGGCCACCCGCTTCGCGGTGCGCTGCGTGCCCGCCCGCCTGCGCATGCGCCTGCCGCCGGACTGTCCGTTGCTTTCGCAACCGCCGGGCAGGCTGCGCGACGCCGCCGGTTCCGGGTAAAGTGGGCCGCATGTCCGGCCAAACGACCAGGCTGTTCCGTTCCTCCGCGCGCCCGGGTTGGCGATGGCGGCCCTCTGCCGTCGTTTGCCATGCCCCGTATTGCCGGAAGGACGCCCGCCTTGATCACGCCCGCACAGTTCCAGCGTCACGCTGCTGAATCCCGCTACACCCGCATTCCCGTCGTCCGCGAGGTGCTGTCCGACCTGGACACGCCGCTGTCGGTCTACCTGAAGCTGGCCGACGCCCCGCACACCTACCTGTTCGAATCGGTGCAGGGCGGCGAGCGCTTCGGCCGCTACTCGATCATCGGCCTGCCTGCGCGCCGCACCGTGACCTTCCGCGGCCACCTGATGGAGGTGCACGAGGACGGCCAGGTGGTGGAGTCGCGCCAGGTGGCCGATCCCTTCGCCGAGGTCGAGGCCCTGCGCGCGGCCTACTCGGTGCCGAAGCTGGAAGGCCTGCCCGGCTTCACCGGCGGCCTGGTCGGCTGGTTCGGCTTCGAGTGCATCGGCTACATCGAGCCGCGCCTGGCCGGCGGCGGGGCGCGCGACGAGATCGGCACTCCGGACATCTACCTGATGCTGTCCGAGGAGCTGGCGGTCTTCGACAACCTCAAGGGCCGGCTGTACCTGGTCGTGCACGCCGACCCGCGCCGGCCCGGCGCCTGGGAGGCGGCGCAGGCGCGCCTTGACGCCCTGGCCGCCAAGCTGCGCCAGCCCGGCCACTACCCGCCACCGCTGGCCCACGACGTGCTGGACGAGAGCCACTTCGTCTCCGGCTTCACCCGCGAGGGCTTCATCGCCGCGGTGGAGAAGTCCAAGGAGTACATCCGCGCCGGCGACGTGTTCCAGGTGGTGCTGAGCCAGCGCCTGAGCGTGCCGTTCAATGCCCGCCCGGTGGACGTGTACCGCGCCCTGCGCGCGCTCAATCCCTCGCCGTACATGTACTTCCTCGACACCGGGGAGGTGCAGGTGGTCGGCTCCTCGCCCGAGATCCTGGTGCGCCTGCAGGGCGGGGTGGTCACGATGCGCCCGATCGCCGGCACCCGTCCGCGCGGCGCCACCCAGGCCGAGGACCTGGCCCTGGAGCAGGAGCTGCTGGCCGATCCCAAGGAGCTGGCCGAGCACGTGATGCTGATCGACCTGGGTCGCAACGATGTCGGCCGGGTGTCCGAGCCGGGCAGCGTCGAGGTCGGCGAGCGCTTCGTGATCGAGCGCTACAGCCACGTCATGCACATCGTCAGCGAGGTCACCGGGCGGCTGCTGCCGGGCCTGAGCTATGCCGACGTGCTGCGCGCCACCTTCCCGGCCGGCACCGTGTCCGGCGCGCCGAAGATCCGCGCGCTGGAGGTGATCCGCGAGCTGGAGCCGATCAAGCGCAACGTCTACGCCGGCAGCATCGGCTACATCGGCTGGCACGGCGACGCCGACACCGCCATCGCCATCCGCACCGCGGTGATCAGGGACGGCCGCCTGTACGTGCAGGCCGGTGCCGGCATCGTCCACGACTCCGACCCGCAGAAGGAGTGGGAGGAGACCATGAACAAGGGCCGCGCCCTGTTCCGCGCCGTGGCCCAGGCCGCGCAGGGCCTGTGAGGTTCCCATGCTCCTGATGATCGACAACTACGACAGCTTCACCTTCAACCTCGTGCAGTACCTGCAGGTGCTGGGCGCGGAGGTGCGGGTGGAGCGCAACGACGCGCTGACGGTGGAGCAGATCGGGAAGCTCGCCCCCGAGCGCATCGTGATCTCGCCCGGCCCGTGCACGCCCAACGAGGCCGGCGTGTCGCTGGAGGTAATCCGCCGCTTCGGCCCGACCACGCCGATCCTGGGCGTGTGCCTGGGCCACCAGAGCATCGGCCAGGCCTACGGCGGCAGGGTGGTGCGCGCCGGCCGGATCATGCACGGCAAGACCTCGCGCATCCGCCACCACGGCCGGGGCGTGTTCGCCGGCCTGCCGGACGGCTTCGAGGCCACGCGCTACCACTCGCTGGTGGTGGAGAAGGACTCGCTGCCGGAGTGCCTGGAGGTGACCGCCTGGACCGAGCACGAGGACGGCTCGTTCGAGGAGATCATGGGCCTGCGTCATCGCGAGCATCCGGTGGAGGGCGTGCAGTTCCATCCCGAGTCCATCCTCACCGAGCACGGCCACGCGCTGCTGCGCAACTTCCTCGCGCGCACGGCGTAGGCGCAAGGCGCAGAGCCTGCCGCCTGGAGCGTCCGCGCGAAGGATGCGCGAAGGGGGGCTTCCCAAATCCGTCCGCGGAGTGCACAATGCGCAGCCCTCGACGCGGGGCGCCGCTGAAGGCGCCGCGGGGTCGAAGGGAAGGACGGACACTTGGGTGTTGCAGTCCTTGGGAAGCCGGCTATAATGGTCGGCTCCCTCGCCCGGAACGGTTGGATGTTCCGGGGCGGTCCGGGGCCGGAGGCATCTCCTGACGGGGTGTTGACGGGATCGGAGAGAGCCGCCAGAATATGCGGCTCCCCCGGCGGGAACGCCGGGGTGGATTGGAAGAGGCGCTGAGGCCGATTCC
>NZ_PDWK01000046.1 GCF_010093135.1 Pseudoxanthomonas taiwanensis
CTGCCGGAACTGTACCTGCCCCCGGCCCCCGCCATCGTCACCGCAGCAGGCTGGCGACCAGGCGCAGGTACAGTTCCGGCAGCGCCTCCAGGTCGGCCACGCGCACGTGCTCGTCGACCTGGTGGATGCTGGCGTTGACCGGCCCGACCTCGATGCACTGCGCGCCGAGGGGGGCGATGAAGCGCGCGTCCGAGGTGCCGCCGCCGGTGCTCTCCTCCGGCGGTGCGCCGGCAAAGCCGGCCAGCACCTCGCGCGCGACGCGGCGCAGGCGCCCTTCCGGCGTGTGGAACGGCTCGCCGCTGCGGTGCCAGCGCAGTTCGCAGTCCAGCCCGTGGCGGTCCAGCAGCGCGGCGATCTCCGCCTCCAGGCGCGGCGCGTCCCAGTGCGGGTTGTAGCGCAGGTTGAACTGCACCTGCAGGTGCCCGGGGATGACGTTGCCGGCGCCGGTGCCGGCATGGATGTTGCTGATCTGCAGACTGGTCGGCGGGAAGCTTTCGTAGCCATCGTCCCAGCGCCGGGCGACCAGCTCGGCCAGCGCCGGCGCGGCCTGGTGCACGGGATTGCGCGCCTTCTCCGGATAGGCCACGTGTCCCTGCACGCCGCGCACCGTGAGCGTGGCCGACAGCGAGCCGCGCCGGCCCACCCGCAGCAGGTCGCCCAGCCGGCGGGTCGAGGAAGGCTCGCCGGTGATGCACCAGTCGATGCGCTGGCCGCGCTGGCGGAACAGCTCGGCCACGCGGCGCACCCCGTCGATGGCCTCGCCCTCCTCGTCGGAGGTCAGCAGCAGGGCCAGTGTGCCCGGATGGTCGGGATGCTCGGCGACGAAGCGCTCGGCGGCGATGACGAAGGCGGCCACGCTGCCCTTCATGTCGGCGGCGCCGCGGCCGTACAGCACGCCGTCGCGCACCTCCGGCGTGAACGGGTCGCTGGTCCAGGCCTCGCGCGGGCCGGGCGGCACCACGTCGGTGTGGCCCAGCAGCACCAGCACCGGGCCCTCGCCGCCGCCGTGCGTGGCCCACAGGTTGTCCACCGCGCCGAAGCGCAGCCGCTCGCAGGCGAAGCCCGCGCGGCGCAGGCGCGCGGCGACCAGGTCCTGGCAGCCGGCGTCGTCCGGCGTGACGGAGGGGCGCGCGATCAGCTCGCACGCCAGGGCAAGCACATCGCTCATGGTGGCGTCCCGGCAGATGCGCCGATTGTAGCGGCAGCCCACCGGCGCCCCTTGAGGCGCGGCCCGGCGACGGCGCCCGCGGCCGCCGCCGGCGCGCCGCATCCACCCCCCTCACGGGGTCAGAGGAACAGCTTCTTGAAGCCGTTGTCGGAGAAGCCCTGGCTGAAGCTCCCGTCCTCGCCGACCACCACCGGACGGCGGATCAGCTGCGGGTACTCGCGCAGCAGCAGCTTCCACTCGGCCTCGCTGCCGGGCGCCTTGCGGTTGGGCGGCAGCTGCCGCCAGGTGGTGGAGGACTTGTTGACCAGGGCGTCCCAGCCGCCGGCCTTGCCCGCCCACTCCACCAGGGTCTCCGGCGCGGGCTTGTTCTCGCGGTAGTCGACGAAGGTGTAGGCGATGCCGAAGCGGTCCAACCACTTCGTCGCCTTCTTGCAGGTGTCGCAGTTCTTCAGTCCGTAGATCGTCGTGGTCATGCCTGGGCTTCCGGGACCGTGGCCGCGCTCAGCGCGCGACCACGGGCAGTTCGATGTAGCTGGCGGCACCGGCCGAGTGGTGCACCGCGTTCTCCGCCACCACCGGCGTGGACTCGGTCTCGTTCGGGCCGCCGGTGTTGAGGTTGCGGGCGAACTTCGGGAAGTTCGAGCTGGTCACCTCGACCCGGATGCGGTGGCCCTTGCCGAACCGGATGGAGGTGGCGATCGGCGTGGGCCTGAGCGTGTACACCCGGCCCGGCTCCATCGGGGCGGGCGTTTCGTAGCCGTCGCGGTAGCGCGCGCGCAGGATGGTGTCGCCGACGATCCAGGCGGTGCCGTCCGGGGCCACGTCCACCAGCCTGACCGCGAAGTCGGTGTCCGGCGCGCTGGAGGACACGTTCAGCACCGCCTCGACGAAGCCGGACACCTCCAGCGGCTCCTCCAGCGGGTCGCTGGTGTAGACCAGGACGTCGTGGCGGGCCTCCACCGGGCGCTGGTCGAAGGCGCCGGGGACGACCAGGCCACCGTTGCAGCAGTCGCCGCCGCCGATGGTCTGCACCGGGTTGGCCGGGTCATAGGTGTAGCGGTCGGCGGGCTCGTCGCCGGGAGGATCGGACGCCAGGCGGCCGTCGCCGTACAGCGAGTTGGCCCGGCCGCCCGAACGCAGGTACAGGCGCACCGGCCGCGCCGCCTTCGGCGGCCACTGCTCGTCGGCCTGCCACTTGTCCAGGCCGATGGTGAAGTAGCGCACCTTCGGGGTGCTGGACGGGAACGCCTTCCTGTCGCCTTTCAGCCAGCGGTCGAAGAACGCCCAGACCTGCTCGCTGACCGGGAAGCTGGCGTCGCCGACCTTGCGCGCGCCGACCGTGTAGTCGGGGCCGAGCTGCCAGAACTGGCAGTGCGGGTTCGGGCCGATCACCACGTACTGGTTGGCGCTGGCCTCGGGATCGGTGTTGACACCGCGGGCGTGGTTGAACAGCTCCAGGTTCGGGCCGATGGACACGTCGTACCAGCTGTTGAACCACAGCGCCGGCACGCCCCAGCCCATGTCGTCGTGGTACAGCCCGCCTTCGCGCCAGGCCGGGTCGGCCGGCGTGCGCGCGATGAACTGCTCGAAGGTCGCCGGCGGCTCGCCCAGCGAGGACAGCAGCTCCGCGTACGGCAGGTGCCGGATGTGCGTCTGCCACTCGACCTTGGGCTTGGCCGCGTGCAGGTCGTTGTACTGCGCCACCCGCGCGCGCATGGGGCCGGCGAGGTCCTGCGGCAGCTGCGCACGCAGCGGGTTGTCCACCCCGTACATCCACACCGCGAAAAGGGTCCGCGGCACACCGCCGGTGTAGAAGTTGCCCTGCTCCTGGAACCGGCCGACCTTGCCGATGCCGGCACCTGCGGCCATCGGCACCATCGCCGCGTGCGCCGGGTGGCTCATCGCCGCCAGCGCCAGCTGCCACTCGGCCGAGGACGAGCAGCCGAGCGTGCCGACCTTGCCGTTGGACCAGGGCTGGGCGGCGATCCAGTCCAGCGTGTCCCAGCCGTCGGTCTGCGGGTGGCCGAGGATCTGGTACTCGCCCTGGCTGAAGTAGCGCCCGCGCTCGCTCTGCACCACGAAGGCATAGCCGCGGCGCACGGCCTCGATCGCCAGCTGCGCGGCACGGCCGCGCAGGTTGTGCTCGTTGTACGGCGTCTTCCACAGCACCGTCGGCAACCTGCCGGTGGCGCCCTTCGGCCGCCAGATGTTGGTGGACAGGCCGACGCCGTCGCGCATCGGCACCAGCACCGCGGTTTCGGCCTCGGCGATCCCGGCCAGCTCGGCGCGCAGGCCGTCCTCGCTGTAGCGGGCCAGGTTCTCCGCCGGGGCCGCCGGCACCACCGCCGCCAGCAGCAGCGCCAGCCGCGCCAACCGCTTCCCCTTGCTGCCAACCATCCTCACCTCCCCTCGTGGAACGGAACGGTCACTCCGCCAGGCCGCGCAACAGCTCGTTGATGCTGGTCTTGGCCCGGGTCTTCGCATCCACCTGCTTGACGATCACCGCGCAGTACAGCGAGTGGCTGCCGTCGGCGGCCGGCAGCGCGCCCGACACCACCACGCTGTAGGGCGGCACGTAGCCGTAGGTGATCTCGCCGGTGGCGCGGTTGTAGATGCGGGTGGACTGGCCGAGGAACACGCCCATGCCGATCACGCTGTGGTGGCCCACCACCACGCCCTCCACGATCTCCGAGCGCGCGCCGATGAAGCAGTGGTCCTCGATGATGGTCGGACTGGCCTGCAGCGGCTCCAGCACGCCGCCGATGCCGGCGCCGCCGGAGATGTGGCAGTGCCTGCCGACCTGGGCGCACGAGCCGACCGTGGCCCAGGTGTCCACCATGGTGCCCTCGCCGACGTAGGCGCCGATGTTGATGAAGCTGGGCATCAGCACCACGTCCTTGCCCAGGTAGGCGCCGCGGCGGGCGATGGTGCCGGGCACCACGCGCACGCCCAGGCGGCGGAACTCGGCCTCGCCGTAGCCGCCGAAGCGGGCCGGCACCTTGTCCCAGAACGGGGCCGGCGCGCCCTCCATCACGGCCATGTCGTTGACCCGGAAGTACAGCAGCACGGCCTTCTTCAGCCATTCGTTGACCTGCCAGCCGCCCTTGCCGTCCGGCTCGGCGACGCGGAACTCGCCACGCTCCAGGCCCTCGATCACCCGCTCCACCAGCGGCCGGGTCGAGCCCTCGATCTCGTCCAGGGTCAGCGAGGCGCGACGCTCGAACGCGCTTTCGATGGAGAACTTCAGCTCGGCCAGCCCGGGGGCGGCCGCGGCGGCGGCGCGCGTGCGCGCGCTTCGGCGGGTGGTCGTCTTCTTGGGGGTCTGTGCCATCAGCGTGGGGCTCCTGACGGTGGGGTCTGGCTGTCGGGGTCCAGCCGCTCGCGCAGCGCCGCACGCAGGGCCTCCTGCGCGGCCTCGTCCAGCGGCCGGTCGTTCTCGTCGGTGATCTGGAACACGTCCTCGGCGCGCTCGCCGAAGGTGGCGATGCGCGCGTCGTGCACGCGCAGGCGGCAGGCGCGCAGCGCCTGGGCCACGTCGGACAGCAGGCCGGGACGGTCCGGGCAGACCAGGCTCAGCAGGCTGCGGCGGCCGTCGCCGGTGGTGCTGAACTCGATCCGCGGCGGGAAGCGGAAATGGCGCAACTGGCGCGGCGCGACCCGGCGCGGCGCGCGCACCTGGTCCAGCGCACCGGACAGGGCCTGGCGCAGCGCCGCCTCCAGCTGCGCCGGATCGCGGCTGGCGAAGGTGTCGGCCGGCAGCACCTCGAAGGTGTCGAACACGGTGCCGTGCGGGCCCATCAGCACGCGCGCCTGGTGCACGCCGTAGCCGTGCCGGTCCAGGGTGGCGACGATGGCCGCGAACAGGCCGTCGCGGTCGGGCGAGTGCACGAACACCTCCAGCGCGCCGCCGCTGGCGCTGCCGCCGATCGGCCGCACCGCGACCTGGGTCTGGCCGTGGAACACCTCCACCAGCGAGGCGGCCTGCCAGGCCAGCTGCTCGGGGCGGAAGCGCAGGAAGCTCTCCTCCGGCATCTCCGCGAACTGGCGGTCGATGGTGGCGTCGTCGTAGCCCCGCCCGCGCATCAGCGCGCGGGTGGCCTCACGCGCCTCGGCCACGCGCGCGTCCACGTCCACCGGCACCTCCAGGCCCTCGCGCAGCACGCGCCGGGTGGACAGGTACAGGTCGGCCAGCAGGCGGTCCTTCCAGGCGTTCCACAGGTTGGGGCTGGTGCCGGCGATGTCGGCGCAGGTCAGCAGGTACAGGTAGTCCAGGCGCTCGCGGTCGCCGACCAGACGGGCGAAGGCGCGCACCACCTCCGGGTCGGAGATGTCCTGCTTCTGCGCGGTGACCGACATGCGCAGGTGCTGCTCCACCAGCCAGGCCACCAGCCCGGTGTCGGCCTCGCTCAGGCCGTGCGCGGCGCAGAACCGGCGCGCGTCCACCGCGCCCAGCTCGGAATGGTCGCCGCCGCGGCCCTTGGCGATGTCGTGGAACAGGCCGGCCAGCAGCAGCAGCTCAGGCTTGCGCAGGCGCGGCCAGACCTCATGGGCGATGGCGAAGCGCTCGTCCGGCCCCTCGGCGAAGCCGGCGATGTTCCGCAGCACCATCAGCGTGTGCTGGTCCACGGTGTAGGCGTGGAACAGGTCGAACTGCATGCGCCCGGACACCTGGGCGAAGGCCGGCAGGTACTGGCCCAGCACGCCCAGACGCGCCATCCGGGTCAACGTCTCCACCGGCTGCGGGCCGCGCAGCAGGGCCATGAAGCGCCCGCGCGCGGCCGGGCCGGTGCGCTCGTAGGACGGCAGGTGCGGCAGGGTCTCGGCCAGCGCGCGGGCGGTGCGCGAGTGCAGGCCGCGGATGCGCGGATGCGCCGCCCAGGTGGAGAACAGCGCCAGCACCTGGCGCAGGTCGCCCTCCGGCCAGTACGGCCCGGACGCGGCCAGGTAGCCGCGCAGCAGGACGAAGTCGCCCTCCAGCGGCTCGGGCACGGCCTCGCCCTCGAAGGTCTCCTCGAAGCGCTGCAGGAGCCGGTCGCTGATCCGCCGCACGACCGCCGCGGCGCGGTAGAAGCCCTGCATCATCTTCTCCACGGCCAGGCTGTGCGCGTCGTCGGCCAGGCCCAGGCGCTGCGCCAGCGCCTTCTGGTAGTCGAAGCGCAGCCGTTCCTCGGCGCGGCTGGCCACCAGGTGCAGACCGAAGCGCAGCCGCGCCAGGGTGCGGCGCTCGCGCGCCAGGGTCGCCGCCTCGTCCTGGCCGACGTGGCCGAGGGCGACCACCGCCTGCAGGTCACGCACGCCGAAGGCGCGCTGCGCCATCCAGCCCAGGGTGTGCAGGTCGCGCAGGCCGCCGGGGCCGTCCTTGATGTGCGGCTCGAGGTTGTCGGAGGTGTCGCCGTGGCGCAGGTGGCGCGCGCGCAGCTCCTCGCGCTTGGCACGGAAGAACTCCGGCGCCGGCCAGACCCGGGTGGTGGCGATGGCGTCCGACAGCGCCGCCTGCGCGCCGCTGTCGGCCACCAGCGGGCGCGATTCCAGCAGCGCGGTCAGGATGGTCTGGTCGCCGGCCGCGGCGGTGGTGCACTCCTGCGCCGACCGCACCGCGTGGCCGACCGGCAGGCCGGCGTCCCACAGCAGGGCGAAGAAGCGCGCCAGGTCGGCCTCGTGGGCGCGCTGGGCATCGGCCTCGGCCAGCACCAGCACGTCGATGTCCGAGCGCGGGAACAGCTCGCCGCGGCCGTAGCCGCCGACCGCGAACAGCGCCAGCGGCGCCCCTTCCGGGATGCAGCGCGCCCAGGCCTGGCGCAGGATCCGGTCCACCGCGCGGGCGCGCAGCGCCAGCAGGCGGTCGATGTCCGCGTCCGGACCGTAGCGCCGGGCCAGGCCCGCGTCGGTGCGCGCCAGCTCCTCGCGGGCGCGTGCCGCCCAGGCGGCATCGCCGCCGGGCGCCCCCTCCGCAGCCTGAGGTCCGGCGCCCACACCCATGCTCAGACCTCGTCGGGCGGCAGCTGGCCCGGGAGCAGCGTCAGCACCTCCACGCCGTCCTCGGTGACCGCCACGGTGTGCTCCCACTGCGCCGAGAGCTTGCGGTCCTTGGTGACCACGGTCCAGCCGTCGGGCAGCACGCGGGTATGGCGGGTGCCCTCGTTGATCATCGGCTCGATGGTGAAGGTCATGCCCGGCTTGAGCACCAGGCCCTCGCCCGGCCGGCCGTAGTGCAGGACCTGCGGCTCGTCGTGGTAGACCTTGCCGATGCCGTGGCCGCAGTACTCGCGCACCACCGAGAAGCGCTCGGACTCGGCGTAGCTCTGGATGGCGTGGCCGATGTCGCCCAGGGTCGCGCCCGGCTTCACCGCGCGGATGCCGCGCCACATGGCCCGGTAGGTGGTCTCCACCAGGCGCCGCGCCATCACCGAGGGGGTGCCGACGTAGTACATGCGGCTGGTGTCGCCGTACCAGCCGTCCTTGATGACGGTGACGTCGATGTTGAGGATGTCACCGTCCTTCAGCACCTTGGCCTCGCTGGGGATGCCGTGGCAGATGACGTTGTTGACCGAGGTGCACACGGTCTTGGGGAAGCCGCGGTAGCCCAGGTTGGCCGGGATCGCGCCCTGCACGTTCACGATGTGGTCGTGGCAGATGCGGTCCAGTTCCGCGGTGCTGACCCCCGGCTTCACATACGGGGCGATCATTTCCAGCACCTCGGCGGCCAGGCGGCCGGCGACGCGCATCTTCTCGATTTCTTCGGGGGTTTTCAGGTGCAGGTTCATCAAGGGATTATCCCCCAAGTTGGCCCCGCCTGAACGCGGGCCGCCGCGCCCGGCGGCCGCCGGCGCCGCCCCATTCAGCTTCGCCCGGCCCGGCCGCCCCGCCCCGTCCGTCGCCCGGTTTGCCGCTAAGCGGCCGTGGCAGCTATACTTTCCCGGCTCTGTCCGCCCCGTCCACGGGGCCGCCCACGCCGGGCGCAGGGTTCCGGGCGCCGTCCCGGCCGGCGAATACACACCTGCCGCCACCCTTCGTGCCGGGGTGCCCGCCGGTGGAGCCAAGGCTCCGCCCCGGGTTCGGACACGGAAGCGGCAGGGAGGCCCAACCCCGGAATCGACGCGCGGCCGCCCGGCCGCGCACCCAGCGTGGCTCAAACCCGAGTCCATGCCGCGCGGGGCGATTCCACGTCCAAGGAGTCAAAGCAATGCCCCAGATCACCATGCGCCAGATGCTGGAAGCCGGCGTGCACTTCGGCCACCAGACCCGCTACTGGAACCCGAAGATGGCGCCCTACATCTTCGGCGCCCGCGGCAAGATCCACATCATCAACCTCGAGAAGACGGTTCCGCTGTTCAACGACGCGATGAACTTCATCTCGGGCATCGCGCAGAAGCGCGGCATCATCCTGTTCGTCGGCACCAAGCGCAGCGCGCGCGACGCCATCAAGGAAGAGGCCGAGCGCTGCGGCATGCCGTACATGACCCAGCGCTGGCTGGGCGGCACCCTGACCAACTTCCGCACGGTCAAGCAGTCGGTCGCGCGCCTGAAGGAACTGGAGGCCGCCGAGACCGACGGCACCTTCGACCGCCTGGTCAAGCACGAGGTGCTGGCCCTGCGCCGCGAGCGCGAGAAGCTGGAAGCCTCGCTGGGCGGCATCAAGGACATGAACCGCCTGCCCGACGCGCTGTTCGTGATCGACATCGGCCACGAGGACATCGCGATCAAGGAAGCCAAGAAGCTGGGCATCCCGGTGGTCGCGGTGGTGGACACCAACTACGACCCGAGTCTGGTGGACTACCCGATCCCGGGCAACGACGACGCCATCCGCGCCGTGCAGCTGTACGCCCGCGCCGCCGCCGACGCGGTGCTGGAGGGCAAGGCCGCCGCTCCGATCGCGGCCAACATCACCGAGTCCGACTTCGTCGAGGCCGACGGCGAGTCCAAGCCGGCGCGCAAGGCCCCGGCCCGCAAGGGTTCCGGCCGCAAGGGCGCCAAGGCCGAGGAAGGCGAGGCCACGGCCGAGTGATCCACCCCGGCGGCCGCGCCGCGGCCGCCCCGCCCGGACGGCGCGGTGCGCCGTCCGTGGCCCCACCGGGCGCCCGGCCAGCCGCCTGACAGGCGCGCCGGCGTCCGCCGCCCCGCCCCCGGCGGGGCCAACCCATCCCACAACCGAGGTATTCCCGTGGAAATCACTGCTTCCCTGGTCAAGGAACTGCGCGAGCGCACCGGCGCCGGCATGATGGAGTGCAAGAAGGCGCTGACCGAGAACAACGGCGACATCGACGCCGCCGCCGAGTGGCTGCGCAAGTCCGGCCTGGCCAAGGCCGACAAGAAGGCCGGCCGCGTGGCCGCCGACGGCCGCATCGCGGTGGCCCAGGACGGCGGCAAGGCCGTGCTGGTGGAGATCAACTCCGAAACCGACTTCGTGGCCAAGGACAGCAACTTCCTGGCCTTCGCCGATGCCGTCGGCCAGGCCGCCCTGGCCTCCGGCGCCGCCGACGTCGAGGCCCTGAAGGCCGCCAGGCTGGC
Organism: Pseudoxanthomonas taiwanensis; assembly: GCF_010093135.1. GTDB lineage: Bacteria > Pseudomonadota > Gammaproteobacteria > Xanthomonadales > Xanthomonadaceae > Pseudoxanthomonas > Pseudoxanthomonas taiwanensis. The sequence goes on from NZ_PDWK01000046.1 coordinate 9,677, forward strand.
CTCCGGCGAGACCGTCGAGGAAGGCCGCGCCGCGGTCGTGGCCAAGGTCGGCGAGAACGTGCAGGTGCGCCGCATGGTCCGCATCGACAGCAGCAACAACGTCGCCGCCTACGTCCACGGCGGCCGCATCGGCGTGCTGGTCGAGGTCAAGGGCGGCGACGCCGAGCTGGCCCGCGGCATCGCCATGCACGTGGCGGCGATGAACCCGCCGTACGTCAGGGCCTCCGACGTGCCGGCCGAGTTCCTGGCCAAAGAGAAGGAGATCGAGCTGGCCAAGATGTCCGAGAAGGACAAGGCCAAGCCGGCCGAGATCCTGGAGAAGATCATTTCCGGCAAGATGGCCAAGATCGTCAACGAGGTCACCCTGTACGGCCAGCCGTACGTGCTGGATACCAACCAGACCGTCGAGCAGGTGCTGAAGGCCGCCGGCGCCGAGGTGGTGCGCTTCGAGCGCCTGGCCGTGGGCGAAGGCATCGAGAAGAAGGAGGACGACTTCGCCGCCGAGGTGATGAAGCAGGCCGGCCTGGCCTGATCCCTCCGGCCCCGGGCCCATCCCCGGCGTCCTCAAGCGGAAAGCCGCGGCGCGAGCCGCGGCTTTCCGCGTTTCCGCCCCCCGGCGCGGGCAGCCCCGCGGTTCGATAGAAAAAACAGTGATTACGGTCGCATCTGTTTACCGGCATACTCGCCGGCAATGACCACCTGTACCGCACCCCGAGCGATGCGACCGGAACTGGAAGCCAGGCTTCTGCTCTGCCGCAACCTGGCCTCGCCCCCTGCCGTGGCCCTGCGGATCATCGAGCTGGCCCAGGATCCGAATGCCGACCTGGCCGCCACCGCCCGGGTGATCGCACTGGACCCCGCCCTGAGCGCGCGCATGCTGCGCGTGGCCAACTCGCCCCTGTACGCGGGGCGCCGCAAGGTCGAGAACCTGCCCCAGGCCCTGACCCTGCTGGGCCTGAACGCGACCCTCAGCCTGGCGCTGGGCTTTTCCCTGATGCAGGACCTGCGCGGCGGCAACGGCACCGCGGCCGAGCAGGAGCGCATCTGGCGGCGCAGCGTGCTGGCCGCCCTGGCCGCGCGCCGGCTGGGCGAGCGCTGTGGCCTGGGGCGGCTGGAGGAGCTGATGCTGGCCGGCCTGCTGCAGGACATCGGCGCACTGGCGCTGCTACAGGCCTCGCCGGAGGCGTACACCGCCCTGGCCGCCGGCGCCGCCGACGCGGCCGCACGCCTGCGCCTGGAGCGCGAATCCTTCGGCGCCGACCACGCCGAGGTCGGCGCCTGGCTGGCCCGGCACTGGCACCTGCCCGCCTACCTGGCCGAGGCCATCGCCGGCAGCGAGTCCGAGCCCGGAGCCGACCCGTTCCAGGCCTGCATCGTCGCCTCCTCGGCCATCGCCGAGCTGTGGCTGGCCGCGGACGACCCCGACGGGATCCGGCTGGCCGCCGCCCGCGCCCGGGTGGAGGCCGCCACCGGCGACGCCGCGGCCCTGGACGGGATCCTGGCCCGGATCGAGGAAGCCCTGCCGGAGATCGGCACCCTGTTCGATGTGCGCCTGCAGCAGCCGCAGCACCTGGAGGCCCTGCTGGAGCAGGCCCGCGAGCTGCTGCTGCTGCGCAACCTGCGCCAGATCCAGGAGGCCACGCGCGCGCGCCAGGAGGCCGAGCTGTCCGAGGAGCGCATCCGCCACCTGGCCGAGCAGTCCCGCCGCGACCCGCTGACCGGCGTGTACAACCGCCTGCAGCTGGAGGAGGTGCTGGAGCGCGAGTTCGCCACCGCGGTGGCGCTGCGCCAGCCGCTGTCCGTCGCCTTCATCGACCTGGACGACTTCAAGCAGATCAACGACCGCTACGGCCACCTGGTCGGCGACCAGGTCCTGCGCAACTTCGCCCAGGCCCTGCGGCGCCTGCTGCGCAGCACCGACCTGGTGGCCCGCTACGGCGGCGAGGAGTTCCTGGTCGTGCTCAGCCAGTCGGACGAGCACACGGCCACGCGAGTGCTGCAGCGCATCCTGAAGGAAACCGCCCACGAGCCCATGGCCCGGGTGGACGGCCAGCCGCTGTACGTGACCTTCTCCGCCGGCGTGGCCACCCACGACGAGGCCGGCCGCCGCTTTCCGGACGCCCACAGCCTGCTGCAGGCCGCCGACGAGGCCCTGTACGGTGCCAAGCGCGAGGGCCGCAACCGGGTCACCCAGCACGGCCAATGACCCCCGCCCGCCGCGGCACACATGCACCGGTTGGCGGGGTTTCCGCTAGAATCTGCGCGTTTGCCCCCACACCGAGAACGCGCCATGTCCCATCTCGCCCATCGCCGCATCCTGCTGAAACTTTCCGGGGAAGCGCTGATGGGGGAGGAGGACTATGGCATCGACCCGAAGGTGATCGGCCGCATCGCCCAAGAGGTGATGGAGGCGCGCGAGGCCGGCGCCGAGATCGGCCTGGTGATCGGCGGCGGCAACATCTTCCGCGGCGCCGGCCTGGCCGCCGCCGGCATGGACCGGGTCACCGGCGACCAGATGGGCATGCTGGCCACGGTGATCAACGCCCTGGCCATGCAGGATGCGCTGGAGAAGCTCGGCGGCAAGGTCCGCGTGATGAGCGCGATCAAGATCAACGACGTGTGCGAGGACTACATCCGCCGCCGCGCCGTGCGCCACCTGGAGAAGGGCCGCATCGCGATCTTCGCCGCCGGCACCGGCAACCCGTTCTTCACCACCGACTCGGCGGCCGCCCTGCGCGCCATCGAGATCAACGCCGACCTGCTGCTGAAGGCCACCAAGGTGGACGGCGTGTACGACAAGGACCCGAAGAAGCACCAGGACGCGGTGCGCTTCGAGGAGCTGGACCACGACGAGGTCATCGCCCGCGACCTGCAGGTGATGGACACCGCCGCCTTCGCCCTGTGCCGCGACCACGGCATCCCGCTGCGCGTGTACGACGTGTCGGTGCCGGGCAACCTGATGCGCATCCTGCGCGGCGAGAGCGTCGGCACCCTGGTGCGCGGCCGCCACTGAACCGTTCCGGGCGGCCGGCCGGCTCACGCCCGGCGCCGCCGGACCCTCCCCGCCGCCACCGCCCGCGGCCGGCATCCACCGTCTTCCGCCGCAGCGCGGCCGGCGCGGCCCACCGCGCCATGCCCGCGGCCACCGTCCGGCGCGGACGAACGGCCCGTCCGCGCCGGTTGCCCGTATAATCGGCCGATTAAACGTTCCACGACGGAATACGGCGATGCTCAACGAAATCAAGCAAGACGCGCAGACCCGCATGGCCAAGAGCATCGAGGCCCTGCGGCAGAACCTGGTCAAGGTCCGCACCGGACGTGCCAGCACCGCGCTGGTCGAGCATCTGAAGGTCAACTACTACGGCTCGGACATGCCGCTGTCCCAGGTGGCCAGCATCACGGTCACCGACGCGCGCTCGCTGACCATCACCCCCTGGGAGAAGAACATGGTCGGCCCGATCGAGAAGGCCATCCTGGCCTCGGACCTGGGCCTGACCCCGAACACCGCCGGCACCACGATCCGCCTGAACCTGCCGCCGCTGACCGAGGAGCGCCGCCGCGAGCTGACCAAGGTGGTGCACGCCGAGGGCGAGGACGCCAAGGTCGCCATCCGCAACATCCGCCGCGACGCCAACCAGCAGCTCAAGGACCTGCTCAAGGAGAAGCAGGCCACCGAGGACGAGGTGCGTCGCGCCGAGGAGGACATCCAGAAGCTGACCGACAAGGCGATCAAGGACATCGACGAGGTGGTCAAGGCCAAGGAGCAGGAACTGATGGCGGTCTGAGCCGGTCTGCCCACGCATGACGGCCATGACTGCCGACCGCTCCAGCGCCCCGGTCCCGCGCCACCTTGCCATCATCATGGATGGCAACGGCCGCTGGGCCCAGCGCCGCCGGCGTCCGCGCGCGGTGGGCCACCGCGCCGGCGCCCGCGCGGTCAACCTGACCATCGATTTCTGCCTGGATCGCGGCATCGCCGCGCTGACCCTGTTCGCCTTCTCCAGCGAGAACTGGGGACGGCCCGAGGAGGAGGTCCGCGCGCTGATAAAACTGTTCCTCAACGCCCTCGACCGCGAGGTCGGCGAACTGCACCGGCGCGGCGTGCGCGTGCGCTTCATCGGCGACCGCGCCCGCTTCCCGGAGGCGATCCGCGCACGCATGGCCGCCGCCGAGGCGCTGACCCGCGACAACACCCGGCTGCAGCTGGCCATCGCCGCCAGCTACGGCGGCCGCCAGGACATCGCCATGGCCGCCCGCGCGCTGGCGCGCGAGGCGGCCGCCGGGCGCCTGGATCCGGAGAGCATCGACGAGGCGGCCGTGGCCCGGCACGTGGCCCTGGCCGACCTGCCGCCACCGGACCTGTTCATCCGCACCGGGGGCGACTTCCGCATCAGCAACTTCCTGCTCTGGCAGCTCGCCTACACCGAGTTGTGGTTCACCGACACCCTGTGGCCGGACGTGGACGCCGGCGTGCTGCAGGAGGCCCTGGACGACTACGCCCGGCGCGAGCGCCGATTCGGCCTGACCAGCGCCCAGGTCGCGGCCGGCGGGGTGCCGGCATGACCCGGACCCGCGTGATCGCCGCGCTGGTGATGGCCCCGGTGGCGATCGCGGCCATCCTGCTGCTGCCGACCCCGTGGATGGCCGCCGTGGCCGCCGTGGTGCTGCTGGCGGCACTGTGGGAGTGGCTCAAGCTGGCCGGCGTGGACGACAGCCTGCCGCGCACCGTCCTGCTGCTGCTGAACCTGCTGCTGATGGTGCTGCTGGTGTGGGGTTCGCGCGCGGAGACCGGCTTCTCGCCGGTGCTGTTCCAGCTGGTCAGCCTGGCCGGCGTGGCCGGCTGGGTGGGCGCCCTGTTCTGGCTGTGGCGGCCGGCCATCAGCGCCGAGCACCGCCCCTGGACGCGCGCCTTCAAGCTGGGTGCCGGCACCCTGGCGGTGGTCCCGGCCTGGTGCGCGCTGTCCCTGGTGCACTCGGACAACTTCGCCACCCTGGGCGGCGGCGACCCGGCCCTGCCCCACCGCTGGCTGCTGGCCGCGCTGGCCCTGGTGTGGGCGGCCGACTCCGGCGCCTACTTCGCCGGCCGCCGCTTCGGTCGGCGCAAGCTGGCGCCGACCATCAGCCCCAACAAGACCGTCGAGGGCGCCATCGGCGGCATCATCGCCGGCATGATCGTGGCCTTGGCCTTCGGCGCCCTCGCCGGCGCCGGCTGGGCACAGATGCCGGCCCTGGCCCTGGTCGCCCTGGTGTCCGTCCTGGCCTCCATCGTCGGCGACCTGACCGAGAGCCTGCTCAAGCGCCAAGCCGGCGCGAAGGACTCCGGCGCCCTCATCCCGGGCCACGGCGGCGTGCTGGACCGGGTGGACGGCGTGCTCGCCGCCCTGCCGGTGTTCGCCATCGGCAAGGACATCTTCGGCTTCTGAGGCCGCCCACCATGCAACCGGCAGCCGAACAGATGCGTCAGGTCGCGGTGCTGGGCGCCACCGGGTCCATCGGCACCTCGGCGCTGGACGTGATCGCCCGCCACCCCGGGCGGATGCGCGCCAGCGTGCTGGCCGCCGGGCGCAACGTGCAGGCGCTGGTGCGGCTGTGCCGGGCGCACCGCCCGGACCACGCCGTGATCGCCGACCCGGCCCTGCTGGGCGAGCTGCGCGAGGGCCTGCGCCAGGCCGGCCTGGCCACCGCGGCCCACGCCGGCGACGAGGCGCTGCAGGCGCTGGCCGGCGGCCCGGCCTGCGACACGGTGGTGGCCGCCATCGTCGGCGCCGCCGGCCTGGCCTCCACCCTGGCCGCGGCCGCGGCCGGCAAGCGCCTGCTGCTGGCCAACAAGGAATCCCTGGTGCTGGCCGGCGAGCTGGTGATCCAGGCCGCGCGCGCCTCCGGCGCGCAGATCGTGCCGATCGACAGCGAACACAGCGCGGTGTTCCAGTGCATGCGCTCGCGCACCCCGGAAGGCGTGCGCCGGCTGGTGCTGACCGCCTCCGGCGGGCCGTTCCGCGGCTGGGACCGCGCCCGCCTGGCCGGCGTCACCCCGGCCCAGGCGGTGGCCCATCCCAAGTGGTCGATGGGGCCGAAGATCTCGGTGGACTCGGCCACGCTGATGAACAAGGGCCTGGAGGTGATCGAGGCCCACCACCTGTTCGACCTGCCCGGCGAGCGCATCGACGTGCTGGTCCACCCGCAGAGCCTGGTGCACGCGCTGGTGGAGTACGTGGACGGCTCCACCCTGGCCCAGCTGGGGCTGCCGGACATGCGCACCGCCCTGGCGGTGGGCCTGGGCTGGCCGGAGCGGCTGGAATCCGGCGTGGCCGGGCTGGACCTGCTGGCGCACGGCCGCCTGGAGTTCGAGGCGCCGGACATGGAGGCCTTCCCCTGCCTGCGCCTGGCGCGCGAGGCCCTGGCCGCCGGCGGCACCGCCACGGCGGTGCTCAACGCCGCCAACGAGGAGGCGGTTTCAGCCTTTCTTCAGGGCCGGATCGGTTTCCTAGCCATCCCGGCGCTGGTCGAGGAGGCCCTCGCCGCCCTGCCGCCGCAGCCGGCCGCCTCGCTGGAGGTGCTGCTGGCCGCCGACGCGGAGGCGCGCCGCCTGACCCGCGCCAGAATCGACTCCCCCTCCACACGGATCGCCACCGCATGAGCGCCACCGCCACCTGCCCGGGTCAGGCCCATGGGTGACTTCCTCGGCTCGCTGTGGTGGCTGGTGGTCAGCCTGGGCGTGCTGGTCACGTTCCACGAATACGGCCACTACTGGGTGGCACGCCGCTGCGGCGTGGACGTGCTGCGCTTCTCGATCGGCTTCGGCCGGCCGCTGTGGTCGCGCCGCAACCGGGCCGGCACCGAGTTCGCCGTGGCCGCCATCCCGCTGGGCGGCTACGTGAAGATGCTGGACGAACGCGAGGGCGACGTGCCGGTCACCCGCCAGGCCCATGCGTTCAACCGCCAGAACGTATGGCGGCGCATCGCCATCGTCGCCGCCGGGCCGCTGGCCAACCTGCTGCTGTGCGTGGCCCTGCTGTGGGCGATGTTCCTGATCGGCCGCCAGGACTACGCGCCGGTGGTCGGCCGGGTCGAGGGCATCGCCGCCGAGGCCGGCTTCCAGCCGGGCGAGCGCCTGGTCGAGGTGGCCGGGCGCGAGGTGGCGACCTGGACCGAGGCGACCCTGGCCATGGCCGTGCCGGCGCTGGACCGGCGCGACATCCAGGTGCGCAGCGAGGACCGCGACGGCCACCGCGTCACCCGCACCCTGCCCCTGTCGCGCCTGCCCGAGCCGCTGGACGAGCGCCGCATCCCGGAGATGGCCGGCTTCACCTGGCAGTTCCTGCTGGCCCCGGCACGCATCGACGGCGTGCGCGAGGACGGCGCCGCGGCCGGCGTGCTGCAGCCGGGCGACCTGATCCTGGCCATCGACGGCGCGCGGGTGGAATCGGCCGACCAGGTGGCGCCGCTGGTGCAGGCGCTGGGCGAGCGCGGCGGCCCGGGCATGGTCGAGGTCGAGCGCGGCGGCGAGCGCCTGGCCCTGGAGCTGAGCCCGCGCCGCAGCACCGATCCGCAGCGCGCCGGCGCGTGGGAGCTGGGCATCCTGCTGGCCGCGGCGCAGGCGCCGGCCTACGACGCCGTGCAGCGCTTCGGACCGCTGGCCGCCATTCCCGCCGCGTTGCGCGAGACCGGGCGGCTGGCCGCCGATTCGCTGGGCATGATGCGGCGGATGGTCACCGGCGAGGCCTCGGTGCGCAACCTGTCCGGGCCGGTCACCATCGCCCGCGCCGCCAACGCCTCGGCCAAGCGCGGCGCCGACTGGTTCCTGTACTTCCTGGCCCTGCTCTCGCTGAGCCTGGCCATCATCAACCTGCTGCCGATCCCGATCTTGGACGGCGGTCACCTGCTGTATTACCTTATCGAGTTGGTCAAGGGCAGTCCGTTGAGCGAAAGGGCGATGGCCGCCGGGCAGTATGTCGGCCTGGCCCTCCTGGCCGGATTGATGGGCCTGGCCTTCTACAACGACATACTGGGCCTGTTCTCGCGATGACCTGCATGCCCCCGGACGCCGGACGCCGGCCCCTCCTGCCCCAAAGCCCCGCCATCGGATGTGACATGACCCGAACCCCCTCCCGCCGCCTGCTCGCCCTCGCCCTCGCCTCGTCCCTGAGCCTGCCGGCGCTGGCGCAGTCGGTGGAGCCGTTCACCGTCCAGGACATCCGCATCGACGGCCTGCAGCGCATCGCCGCCGGCACGGTGTTCACCTACCTGCCCGTGGAACGCGGCCAGACCCTGGACCAGGCCACCGCCGGCGACACCATCCGCGCCCTGTACCGCACCGGCTTCTTCGAGGACGTGCGCCTGGACCGCCAGGGCGACATCCTGGTGGTGACAGTGGTCGAGCGCCCGGCGATCAACAAGCTGACGGTCACCGGCAACAAGGACATCAAGACCGAGGACCTGCTCAAGGGCCTGCGCGACATCGGCCTGGCCGAGGGCGAGACCTTCGACCGCCTGAGCCTGGACCGCGTCACCCAGGAGCTGACCCGCCAGTACAACAACCGCGGCAAGTACAACGTGCAGATCACGCCCACGGTGAGCCGGCTGGACCGCAACCGCGTGGACGTGACCATCGACATCAAGGAAGGCAAGGCGGCCAAGATCCGCCACGTCAACCTGATCGGCGTGGACAACTTCGACGTCGAGGAGATCCTGGACACCTGGGAGTCGCGCGAGAGCAACTGGATGTCCTGGTACCGCCGCGACGACCAGTACTCCAAGGAGAAGCTCTCCGGCGACATGGAGAAGCTCAACTCCTGGTACCTGGACCGCGGCTACGTGGACTTCAGCATCGACTCCACCCAGGTGTCGATCAGCCCCGACAAGCGCGACATGTACCTCACCGCCTCGGTCACCGAGGGCGAGGTCTACACCATCTCCGAGGTCCGGGTCACCGGCGACACGATCCTGCCGCAGGAAACGGTCGAGCGCATGGTCTTCATCAAGCCGGGCGACACCTTCTCCCGCGCGCGCCTGGAGGCCATCGCCGAGCTGATCACCAACAGCCTGACCAACATCGGCTATGCCTTCGCCCGGGTGAACCCGATCCCGACGCCCAACCGTGCCGACCGCACCGTGGCCATCAACATGCAGGTGGTCCCCGGCCCGCGCGTGAGCGTGCGCAGGATCGTGTTCAAGGGCAACACCCGCACCTCCGACGAGGTGCTGCGCCGCGAGATGCGCCAGTTCGAGAATGCCTGGTACTCGCAGGCGGCGATCGACCGCTCCAAGATCCGCCTGCAGCGCCTGGGCTACTTCGAGACGGTCGAGGTGGAGACTCCCGAGGTCCCCGGCGCCGGCGACCAGGTGGACGTGGTGTTCAACGTCAAGGAGACCACCTCCGGCAGCTTCGTGTTCGGCCTGGGCTACTCGCAGCTGGCCGGCATGACCGCCTCGGTACAGCTGTCGCAGAGCAACTTCCTCGGCCGCGGCAACCGCGTGGCGGTGGAGGCGCAGCGCAGCGACTACCTGCAGCGCTACGCCTTCTCCTACGTGAACCCGTTCTTCACCGACGAGGGCGTGTCGCTCGGCTACAACCTGTGGTGGCGCGAGCTCGACTATTCCGACTTCAACACCGCCCAGTACAACAGCACCAACGCCGCCGCGCAGGTGGTGCTGGGCCTGCCGATCACCGAGCACAGCTCGGTGTCGCTGCTGTTCGGTATCGACAGCAACCAGATCCAGACCTACCGCGGCTACACCCCGCAGTCGATCATCGACTACGTGGACGCGGTGGGCCAGCGCACTTTCCACGCCTGGCGCACCGAGCTGGGCTGGGCGCGCGACACCCGCAACGACTTCTTCATGCCGACCCGCGGCATGTACCAGCGCGTCGGCCTGGAGACCAGCCTGCCCGGCTCGACGGTCGAGTACTACAAGTTCAACTACGAGATCTCCAAGTACTGGCCGCTCAGCCCGTCGTTCGTGCTGCGCACCGGCCTGGACATCGGCTACGGCGACAGCTACGGCGACGACGTCACCCGCCACATCTGCTACACCCCGCCGACCAGCGACAACCCGAACCCGGGCGTCAGCGACCCCTGTACGCCGGATTCGCCGGACTTCCGCAAGACGGTCACCGCCTCCGGCCTGCCCTTCTTCGAGAACTTCTACGCTGGCGGCACGCGCTCGGTGCGCGGCTTCCGCGACAACACCCTGGGTCCGCGTTCGGAGGTCATCGCCGGCTACCGCGGCCAGCCGCTGGGCGGCTCGCTGAAGACCGTCGGCCAGATCGAGCTGGTGTTCCCGCGCCTGTTCGACAGCCGCGCCGCACGCGTGTCGGCCTTCGTGGACTTCGGCAACGTGTACAACGGCATCGACGACTTCGACGCCGGCCAGCTGCGCGCCTCGGCGGGCGTGGCCCTGCTGTGGCGCGCGCCGGTGGGCCCGATCTCGATCAGCTACGCCTTCCCGATCCGGAAGGAGCCGGGCGACGAGATCGAGCGCCTGCAGTTCACCTTCGGCGGCGGCTTCTGATCCGCGTGCCGGATCCGGCTGCGGCAAGGCGCCCATGGGGCGCCCTTGCCGTTTCCGTGGTCTGCGCGGCGGGCCCGTGCCGGCCCGCCTGCACGCTCAGGCGCCGGCCCCGGCCACGCCCGCCGCGTCGGTGACCTCGCCCAGCTGCGCCAGCACCGCGGTGGCGTAGCTGCCCGGAGGCAGGGCGAAGGCCAGGCGCAGGGTGGCCGCGTCCAGCCACTCCCAGGCCAGGCCTGCCGGCCGCACCCGCAGCGCGCGCCGCTCCTGGGCCAGGCCGGCGCGCTCCAGGCCTTCGCGCAGGGCCAGCGCCTCGGCGTCGGCCAGCGCGGCCAGCTCCAGCGCGCGGCAGGCGCCCTGGCTGCGCAGCTCCCCGCGCCCCCACAGCGGGCCGCTGGGATGGATGTCGAACGCCGCCAGGCGCGCGGCCAGCGCCTCGCCCCAGGGTTCGGGGCCGAACACGCTGCGGCTGCCGGCCAGCATCCAGACCTCGCCCTCCAGGCCGCGGTCCCAGCTGCCGTCGGCCACGCGCGCGGCCAGCACCTGGTTGAACAGCGCCGAGCGCGCCGCCGACAGCAGCATGGCGCGCTGGTTGCGGCCCATGCGCCGGCCGCGGCCCTCCTGCGCGAACATCGCCAGCGCCTTGCCGACGTTGCCGCCGCCGTGGCCGAAGCGCTGTTCGCCGAAGGCGTTGGGCACGCCGCGCGTGGCGATCCGCGCCAGCCGCTCCTCGATCGCCGCGCGGTCGCCGGCGACCTCGCGCAGCACCAGCTCGAAGCGGTTTCCGGCCAGTGCCCCGCGCTGCAGCTTGCGGCCGTGCCAGGCCACCTCCAGCACGCGCAGGCCTTCGACCTGCAGCGCGTCCAGATCCGGCGCCTGCTTCTTCGGCAGGTGCAGGCTGAAGCGCTGGCGGGTCACCGCGTGGCGGTCCTTGAGGCCGGCATGGCCCACACCGGCCTCGGGGATGCCGGCCCAGCGCGCCAGCCGGGCGGCCACGAAGGCGGTGTTCAGGCCGCGCTTCTCCACCTCCAGCAGCAGGTGCTCGCCGCTGCCGGACGGTTCGAAGGCGGGCAGTTCCTCGACGCGGAAGTCCTCCGGCGCCCCGCGGATGCGCGCGGCCAGCACCGGCGCGCCGAAGGCCGAAGGCACGCTCACGCGCGCACCAGCAGCACCACCGCCTGCGCGGCGATGCCCTCGCCGCGGCCGGTGAAGCCCAGCTTCTCGGAAGTGGTGGCCTTGACGCTGACCGCGTCCACGGCGATGCCCAGATCGGCGGCGATGGCCTCGCGCATGGCCCGGGCGTGCGGGCCGATCTTCGGCCGCTCGCAGACCACGGTCACGTCGGCGTTGCCCACCTTCCAGCCGCGCCCTGCCAGCAGGCCGTTGCAGTGGCGGACGAAGGTGCGGCTGTCGGTGTCCTTCCAGCGCGGGTCGCCGGGCGGGAAGTGAAGGCCGATGTCGCCCAGCGCCAGGGCGCCGAGCATGGCGTCGCACAGCGCGTGCAGGACCACGTCGCCGTCGCTGTGGGCCAGCACGCCGCACTCGTGCGGGATGCGCACGCCGCCGACCATGACATGGTCGCCCTCGCCGAAGGCGTGCACGTCGAAGCCCTGGCCGATGCGGATGGGGGGAATATCGGTTGCCATCGTTTTCCGGTCCTGCCGGAACAGCCCGGCACGTGGGCCGCTATTGTGCCTCGCCGTGCACCGCCCTGCCCCGCGCCCGCTGCCGGCCGGCGGGAAAAGACGGGACGCCGCCCTCCCCCGGGGCCGGGAAGCGGGCTCAGCGGCGCGAGAGCTCGAACTCGAAGCGCGCCAGGTCGGCCGGGGTGGTGATCTTGAAGTTGTCCTCGCGCCCTTCCACCAGCAGCGGGCGCAGGCCCTGCCGCTCCATGGCCATGGCCTCGTCGGTGACCTCCACGCCCTGTGCGGCCGCGGCCTGCAGCGCGCGGGTCAGCTGCAGGCGGCGGAACAGCTGCGGGGTCAGCGCGCGCCACAGCCGCTCGCGCGGCTCGGTGCCGTCGATGCCGCCGTCGTCGCCGGCGCGCTTGAGGGTGTCGCGCACGGGCGCGGCCAGGATCGCCCCCACCGGGTCGGCGCGGCCGCGCTCCAGCAGGCGGTCCAGGTCCTCCGCGGCCAAGTTGGGCCGGGCGGCGTCGTGCACCAGCACGAACTCGTCCGGGCGCACCGACTCCGGCAGCGCCTCCAGCGCCGCCAGCACCGAGGCCGCACGGCTGTCGCCCCCGGTGCAGGTGCGCACCGGCTTGCCGGCGTGCTCGGTCCAGCCCGGCCACCAGCGGTCGTCGGCGGACACGGCCAGGACCACGCCGGCCACCGCCGGATGCGCCAGCAGGGCGTCCAGGGTGTAGGCCAGCAGCGGACGGCCGCCCACCTCCAGGTACTGCTTGGGCGTCTCCGAGCCGAAACGGGTGCCGCGGCCGGCGGCGGGCACCACCGCCCAGATCGCGCTCATCGCTCCTCCTCCAGCGGCTGCGGCGGCCGGCGCGGCGCCGCGTCCTCGACCACGCGGTAGAACACCTCGCCGGGCCTGATCATGCCCAGCTCGCTGCGCGCGCGCTCCTCGACCGCGTCCACGCCCTCCTTCAGGTCGCGCACCTCGGCGGCCAGCGCAGCGTTGCGCTCCTGCAGGCCACCGTTCTCGCGGCGCTGGTGCTCCACCTGGGACTCCAGCGCCGCCACCTCACCCACGCTGCCGGGGCCGAACCAGAGCCGGTACTGCAGCCATGCCAGCAGCAGCACCAGCCCCAGCAGTACCCAGCGCATGGCGCGCATCCCGGCGGCTTCAGCGCTTGAGCGAGACGAACGCGCCGCGGCCGGCGTAGCGGGCCGAGGCGCCCAGCGCCTCCTCGATGCGCAGCAGCTGGTTGTACTTGGCCACGCGGTCGCTGCGGCACAGCGAGCCGGTCTTGATCTGGGTGGCGGTGGTGGCCACCGCGATGTCGGCGATGGTGGTGTCCTCGGTCTCGCCCGAGCGGTGCGAGACGATGGCCGAGTACCCGGCCCTGTCGGCCATGGCGATGGCCTCCAGGGTCTCGCTCAGGGTACCGATCTGGTTGACCTTGATCAGGATGGCGTTGCCCACGCCCTGCTCGATGCCCTCGCGGAAGATGCGCGGGTTGGTCACGAACAGGTCGTCGCCGACCAGCTGCACCTTGCCGCCGATGCGCTCGGTCAGCAGCTTCCAGCCGGCCCAGTCGTCCTCGGCCAGGCCGTCCTCGATGGTGATGATCGGGTAGCGGGCGACCCAGTCGGCCAGGAAATCCACGAACTGCTCGGAGGACAGGCGCTTGTTCTCGCCGACCAGGTGGTACTTGCCGTTCTCGTGGAACTCGCTGGAGGCCACGTCCAGGCCCAGCAGGATGTCCTCGCCGGCGGTGTAGCCGGCCTTGCCGATGGCCTCCAGGATGGTGTCCAGGGCCTCGACGTTGCTGCGGAAGTCCGGGGCGAAGCCGCCCTCGTCGCCCACCGCCGTGCTCAGGCCGTGGCCCTTGAGCACCGACTTGAGGGCGTGGAACACCTCGGTGCCGGCGCGCAGGGCCTCGGAGAACGAGGCGAAACCCACCGGCAGGATCATGAACTCCTGGAAGTCGACGTTGTTGTCGGCGTGGGCGCCGCCGTTGATGATGTTCATCATCGGCACCGGGAGCACCGGCTCGGCGCCACCGGCCAGGCCGGACAGGTACTGCCACAGCGGCTGCTTCCTGGAGGCGGCCACCGCGTGGGCCGCGGCCAGGGACACGCCCAGCAGCGCGTTGGCGCCCAGCCGGCCCTTGTTCTCGGTGCCGTCCAGGTCGATCAGGCGGCGGTCCAGGCCCTGCTGGTCGGCGGCGTCGAAGCCGGCCAGGGCCTCGGCGATCGGGCCGTTGACGTTGGCCACCGCGTTCTTCACGCCCTTGCCCAGGTAGCGGGTCTTGTCGCCGTCGCGCAGCTCCACCGCCTCCTTGGTGCCGGTGGAGGCGCCCGAGGGCACCGCGGCGCGGCCGAAGGAGCCGTCGGCGAGGACGACTTCCGCTTCCAGGGTGGGATTGCCGCGGCTGTCGAGGATCTCGCGGGCGTGGATCTTGGCGATGCTGGTCATGGAGAGGAGAACCTGTCCGATGGGGTGGAATCGGGCGTGAGTTTAGCCGAGCCCGCCGCCCCATCGGACAGGTTCTCCTCTCCATGACCAGCATCGCCAAGATC
>NZ_PDWK01000047.1 GCF_010093135.1 Pseudoxanthomonas taiwanensis
AAACAGCGCATGCGTGATCACAGGAGCTCTGCGGGGCCCGAAGTTTGTGAAAAGAGACAGAGCCGGGTCCCCGACCGCCACCCCCCCCGGCCCAACCACGCAAACAGGTCGGCCGCTGCAGGAGCCGCGCCAGCGGCGACCCCGACGACACCCTCCGAAGCCGGCGCTCGACACGGCGTCCAAGGCACGCTCCGGCCACACGACGGTCGACCGCCGCTCCGGACACGCCGCCCAGGTCCCACGCACGCGGCTCTGCAGGGACGCATGGCGGATTGACGGAGCTGAACGGTTCCACCGGCAGCCACCGGCCAGGTGTCGTAAGATGGCCCCTGCATCCCTTCCGCGCGATCCGACGCCAACGCTCCACCGGCGCGCCTCGCTCCCTCCATCCCTTCCGCCGCGCCGCGGCGGCTCCGACCGGGAGCTTCCTTGCCAGGTTACGACACCCGCATCCACACCCTGCGCCTGGGTGACCGCGATTACCGCATCCGCTCCCTGAGCGACCTGCAGCAGTACGACGATCCGGACGGCCACGCCGAGCGCGCGGGCATCTCCTCGGCGCAGTGGAGCCTGTTCGGCCAGGTCTGGCCCGCCGGGCAGGCCCTGGCCCGGGTGATGGCCACCCACGAGGTGGCCGGCAAGCGCATCCTGGAACTGGGCTGCGGCCTCGGCCTGGCCAGCCTGGTGCTGAGCCACCGCGGCGCCGACGTGGTGGCCAGCGACGTGCATCCGCTGGCCGAGACCTTCCTGGCCTACAACGCCGGCCTCAATGACCTGCCCGCAGTCACCTACCGCACCCTCAGCTGGCAGGCGCCGGGCCCGGGCCTGGACCGGTTCGACATGATCATCGCCAGCGACGTGCTGTACGAGCGCGACCAGGCCGGAGTGATCGCCGGTCTGGTGGACGCGCTGGCCCGCCCCGCCTGCGAGGTGGTGCTGGTCGACCCCGGCCGCGGCCACTGTGGTGCGTTCGCGCGCCATCTGAAGGCGCAGGGCTTCGCGGTCGATGAGCGCCGCCTGGCCCTGCGCGACGACGAAACCCCGCCCTACCGCGGGCGCCTGCTGCTCTGCCGCCGCGCCGCGCACGGGACGGCCTGATGGCCGCACGCCGCGGCCGCCCGTCCGCACCTTCCTGCCGCGCACGGCGCGGCAGCCGCCATCGCCAGGCGCACGGCCTGGCCCCCACGCCTGCCGCCGCACACGGCACGGGCGTGGCCTTTCCCTCCCGTTGCACTGAAAAGCGAGGACCGTCCCATGGCCACACGCAAGACCGCCACCACCCACCGCAAGCCCTCCGGCCCGGTACCCAAGGGCAACGGCGTGGTACTGACCAGCGAACGCATCGCCCGTGACCTGGAAGCCTTCCGCAAGGCCGGCGGGCGCATCGAGGTGCTGGGCACCACCCGCGTGCTGACCCGGGTGGACGAGTCGAAGAAGGACGACGCCAAGCGCTGAACCGCGTCACAGCAGCTGCGGCTGCACCGGCGGATACGCCAGCCGGCCGCCGATGATGCGCGCCGGCGGCGTGTACGGGTGGACGCTGCCCCGGCCCGGGCCGGTGATGTGCACCACTTCGATGCCGCGCAGCTTCAGCACGTCGGAGACCAGGCCGCGGTGGCAGCGCCACCAGGCCGCCTCCGCGCACATGATCGCGGTGCGCCGCCGCGCCGCCAGCGCCAGCAGCCTGTCCAGGCCGCGCGCGAACTCCGCACTGCCCAGGTGGTCGGCGTAGCCGCGGAAGGACTCGTTGCGCCAACCGCCGTTGGGGGAGTCCGGCCGCGGCTTGCGGCGCCCGCCCAGCTCCGGCAGCCACAGGTAGCCGACGCCGGCCTCCGGCAGCGCGCGCTCCATCGCCTGCCCGGCAAACCAGGGCCAGCGCCGCGACCCCGGGAAGCGGCGCACGTCGGCCACGGCCTGGATGTCCCAGGCTGCCAGCAGCGCCAGGAACGCGTCCCAGGACAGCGTGGAATGCCCCACGGTCCACACCGTGGCCGGATCCGCCTCGGGTCTTGCCTGCTCCATGCGCGCATTGTCGCGCGCCGGCGTGCACGGCGCGCGGCCATCGGGGCCACCCTCCTTGGCGGGGCCGGGCCGCGCCCGTATCGTGCTGCGGAAGGCGCCGTCCGGGCGCCACAGGGCATACGGCACCGCGCATGATCCTCACCGACCTGGCCACCCGCGCGTACAACCACAACTGGCGGCTGGACCCGGTGGTCCGCAGCCTGCTGGACACCGACTTCTACAAGCTGCTGATGCTGCAGCTGATCTGGCAGCGCTACCCGGACGTGCAGGTCACCTTCGAGCTGATCAACCGCAGCCGCGAGGTGCGCCTGGCCGAGGTCATCCCCGAGGGCGAGCTGCGCGCGCAGCTGGACCACGCCCGCACGCTGCGCTTCACCAAGAAGGAGCTGATCTGGCTGGCCGGCAACACCTTCTACGGCCGCACCCAGATGTTCCAGCCGGAGTTCCTGGCCTGGCTGGCGGACTTCCAGCTGCCCGAGTACGAGCTGTCGGTGCGCGATGGCCAGTACGTACTGCGCTTCCCCGGCCCCTGGACCCACACCACCCTGTGGGAGATCCCGGCCCTGTCCATCATCAACGAGCTGCGCTCGCGTGCGGCCCTGCGTGGCCGCGGCCGCTTCGAGCTGGACGTGCTGTATGCGCGCGCCAAGGCCAAGCTCTGGGACAAGGTCGAGCGCCTGCGCGCCATCCCCGACCTGGTGCTGTCCGACTTCGGCACCCGCCGGCGCCATGGCTTCCTCTGGCAGGCCTGGTGCGTGCAGGCGCTGAAGGAAGGCCTGGGCAGCCGCTTCATCGGCACCTCCAACGTGCTGATCGCGATGGAGGCGGACCTGGAGGCCATCGGCACCAACGCCCACGAGCTGCCGATGGTGCTGGCCGCGCTGGCCAACGACGACGACGGCGTGCGCGAGGCGCCCTACCGGGTGCTGGAGGACTGGCGCGAGCTGTACGCGGGCAACCTGCTGATCGTCCTGCCCGACGCCTTCGGCACCGCCGCCTTCCTGCGCAACGCGCCGGAGTGGGTGGCCGACTGGACCGGCTTCCGCCCCGACAGCCTGCCGCCGGTCGAGGGCGGCGAGCAGATCATCCGCTGGTGGCAGTCCAAGGGCCGCGATCCACGCGAGAAGCTGCTGATCTTTTCCGACGGCATGGACGTGGACAGCATCGAGGCCACCTGGCGCCACTTCCGCGGCCGGGTGCGCATGAGTTTCGGCTGGGGCACCAACCTGACCAACGACTTCCGCGGCTGCGCCTCCTCCCCCACCACCGCGCTGGATCCGATCTCGGTCGTGTGCAAGGTGGTGGAGGCCAACGGCCGCCCGGCGGTGAAACTGTCGGACAACCCGTCCAAGGCCACCGGCGATCCGCGCGAGGTGGAACGCTACCTGCGCATCTTCGGCCGCGAGGGCATGGTCGAGAAGTCGGTCACGGTGTGAAGGCGCCTTGACCTGATGGCAACGCGGCCCGCGGCATGGTCGCCGCAGGCCGAAACGAGGTGCCGCGCATGACCCCGCTCGACAAGCCCCTGCGCCGCGAGGTGTGGATCGAAGACAAGCCCTGGACGCTGACCATCGACCCCGAGGGCCTGAAGCTGGTGCCCAAGGGCCACCGCAACGGCGTGCAGCTGCGCTGGACCGACCTGGTCAACGGCGACGCCGCGCTGGCCTCGGCCCTGCAGGCCTCGGTGGAGCGCGGCTGAGCGCTCAGCCCGCGGCCAGCGCGTGGTCCAGCGCCGCGCGCATCGCCGCCACCTGCGCCGCGTTGCACTGCGCCTGCGTGGCGCGCGGGCTGTCCGGGTAGACCTCGGTGGTGGTCACGTAGGGCGCGTCGGTGAGGCCGGCGCACAGGCCCAGCTCGCGGCACGGATACTCGATCACGCCGTGCGCCACCACCGGCGACCCGATGATCCGGCCGTTCCCGTCCGGCAGGGCGATATGGGTCACCTGCTCCACCGCGGCGATGATCGCGGCCTGGAACGCCGGCTGCGGCCGCGCGGTGTCGCCCACCAGGTAGAAGCCATCGGGGATGCCGCCGGGCACGAACGGCTTGCCGTCGCGCGCGGCCAGCGCCGGGCGGAACTCGGACTCGTCGGTGTCGGTGGTCTCGTGCAGGTCGATGTGCACGCGTACCCGGCCCTGCAGCGGCGCCACCAGGCGCATCAGCGCCGCCGCTTCCGGCGCCGGGCTGTCCTCGCGGAACGAGCGGTTGGGATCGATGGCGTCGTGGTTCCAGCGCTGGATGTGCTCATAGCCCCACGGGCTCACGCAGGGCACCACCAGCAGGTTGCAGCGCCCGGCATAGTCGCCGGCGTGGTGCGTGGCGAACTCCAGCGCACCGTGCACGCCGGACGTCTCGTAGCCGTGCACGCCGCCGGTGACCAGGGCCACGGGCAGGGCCGGATCCCAGTGGCGGGTGTGCAGGGCCAGCAGCGGATGACCTCCGGCCTCCGGCGCCAGACGGCCGTATTCGACCACCTCGAACCGCACGGCCAGCTCCTGCACGGCCGCCACCACGTCCTCGGCATGGCTGCGCTGCCGCCGCTGCCGCGCCCGCCATTGCGCCCGCTCCGCCTCGCCCCAGGGCTGGCCGGGGATGCCGACGGGATAGAACGCGCTGGCGGACTGGGACATGGCGGTGCGGTGTTGCGGGAAAGACCGCCAACTCTACACGGCATCTCCCCATGCCGCTGCATCCGGCGCCATTGCGCGCGCCCTGCCCCGGCCACGTGCCGCCTGACCGCCGCCCCGGACACGCCCTCCGGGGCGCCGCGTACACGGCTCCTGCATTGCGGTGCGGGCAGCCCAGGTCGCCGCCTGTAGGAGCCGCGTCAGCGGCGACCCGAAGGAACCTCCGGAGCCAGCGGTCAACGCACCACACCCGGGGCAAAGGCTCCGGCCACGTGCCGCCTGACCGCCGCCCCGGACACGTCCAAGTCGCCGCGTACGCGGCTCCTACATTTGCGCGGCGGGCCAGGCACCAGGAACGTGCGTGGGGGCCTCCCAGCGCAGGACGCGGCGCGCCTCCTCGGCCACCGGCACCTCCTCCATGCCGGGCAGGCGCCGGGCCAGCTCAAAGCGGGCCAGCTCCGGGCTGCGGAACACCGCGCCCGGATACGGCGTCCACTCCCGCCCCCGTGACTCCAGCCCGGTGGCCTTGCGGAAGGCCTCCAGGCTGGCGTACTCGGCCCTGCACCGGCCGCGCGCCGGGCTCCACCCCCCCAGCGGCGCCTTCCCTGCCTCCGCGCGCACGTAGGCGTTGCCGTCCACGCGCGTGCTCTGCGGCCGGGTCAGCCGGCCGCACACCGCCTCGGACTGCTCGAAGCGCAGCAGCGGCCGGTCGAACCCGGCCCGCGCCACCAGCAGGTTGCCCTCGAACACGTGGCCCTCGCGCTGGTCCACGTCCGGGCCGGTCAGCGGGTGCCAGCCGAAATGGTCGCCGGCCGCGCTGCGCTCGGTGCGGTCCACCAGCACCGGCGAGTCCAGGAAGGTGTTGTGGTGGATGCGCGCGCCGGCGCTGTTGAGCACACGGATGCCCAGCTCGTTGTCCACGAACACGTTGCCGGCCACCACCACGCCCTTGGAAATCTCGAAAAAGAAGCCGGTCAGCGTGCCCTGCACGTGGTTATCGGCGAACACGCCGTCCACGTTACCCACGTCGTACCAGACGCCGTTGGAGTGCGGGTGGTCGATGATCAGGTTGTCGCGCACCACCACCCGGTACGACTGGTTGAAGATCTTCACCGCCGCCGGGTAGTAGCCGGTCAGCTGCTCGATGTTGTTGCGGCGGATGATGTTGCGCTCCAGCAGCACGTCGGACGAGCCGATGACGTAGATGCCCTCGGTGCCGGTGTCGCTGATCAGGCAGTTGCGGATCACCAGGCCATCGCCGCGGAAGTAGCCTGCCACGCGCGAGGTGTAGGAGATGGTCACGTTCTCCAGGGTGGTGCCGACCACCTCCTTGCCGTGCTCGGCCGGGTCGGACACGCCCACCGGATCGTCGGTCGGCTCCTCCTCCGGCCCGGTGGCGGGCTTTTTCCCTTCGATGTCGATGGCGCGGTAGGCGTACTGGGTGAAGGTGAGGCCGCGGATCACCGGTCCCCTGCGGTCCGAGGGCTTGCCGTGCACCTCCCGCGAGGGCCGGTGCAGGGCCACGTCGTGCGCGGTGATCTCCACCAGGCGGCCGGTCGGGTCGGTGCCGATGTAGACGTAGCCCTGTTCGTAGTCGATGTAGAAGGAGCCGTCGTCCAGCTCGCCCTCCCAGCCGACCGAACGCAGCAGGCGGCCGTCCACGAACACCATGTCGTTGTTGAAGCGGTGCAGGGGCGTGCGCATGCCCTCGCGTTCGCGCCGCCACCAGCCCAGCGGCCGTGCCGGGAACAGGCGGTCCCATTTGGTGCGCCAGATGTTGCCGGGCAGCGCCTCCCACTGCGTGGCCACGCGCGTGCCCTTGAGCACCGGCACCTCGTCCAGGTATGGCTGCAGGGTGATGCCCTGGTTGAGCTGCAGCCCGCCGGTGCGGTAGGTGCCGCCGCGCAGGACGATGGCATCGCCGGTCACCACGCGGGCCATGGCCGCCTCGAGGGTGGTCGGGCGGCGCAGGTCGGTGCCGGGCGCGGCGGCATCGCCGTCCGGCGCGACGAAGTACACCGTGCCGGTGGTCGGCACCTCGTAGCGCTGGTGCACCGGCCCGTAAGGGCCGCCCGAGGGCTGGGCCGCCACGGGCGCCGCCAGCACGGCGGCCAGCAGGAGCAGGATCGGCCGCAGCAGGCGGCCACGCGGAGCCAGGAACGGCAGCGTCGGCATCGGGTCCCTCCCGGAAAGCCACGGGCGGAAGGCCCCGCCCGCGTTCCGGCCGAGGTTACCCACTGCGGCGCGTTACCGCTACCACACCCGCCCGGGACACCGGACCCGTTGTCCAGCCTGGCGTTCGAGACCGGATGCCGGCCACGTGGCGCATGCCCGCCGGGCCGCCACGCCCCCCTATAGGAGCCGCGTCAGCGGCGACCCGAAGGAACCTCCGGAGTCAGCGTTCAACGCACCGCACCCGGGCCAAGGACTCCGGCCACGTGCCGCCTGACCGCCGCCCCGGACACGCCGTCCGGGTCGCCGCGCACGCGGTTCCTGACAATTGCGGGGCGGACCGGCACGGTGCCTTCAGCGCTTGCGCTCCTCCGCCGCGGTCAGGCGCAGGATCTGCCCCGGCGAATCGGTCACCAGGTAGATGGCCCCGTCCGGTCCGACCACCGGCTCGTACGGGCGGCCCTCGGTGCGCAGCAGGATCTCCTCGTGCTGCACGCGCTCCCCGTCCAGGGTCAGCAGGCGCAGCTGGCGCCGGCCCAGCGAGGTCACCAGCAGCTTGCCGCGCCAGAGCGGGAACTCGTCGCCGTCGTAGTAGGCCACGCCGGACACGCCGATCGAGGGACGCCAGTAGTACGCCGGCTGGCGCACGCCCTCCAGGTGCGTGTGCGGGGTCAGCAGGGTGCCGTCGTAGTTGATGCCGTAGGTGGCCACCGGCCAGCCGTAGTCGCCACCGGCCTCGATCAGGTTCAGCTCGTCGCCGCCGCGCGGGCCGTGCTCGGTGGACCAGATCCGCCCGGTGTGCGGGTCCAGGGTGATGCCCTGCGGGTTGCGGTGGCCGTAGCTGTAGATCGAGGGCAGCGTGCCCTCGCGGCCCACGAACGGGTTGTCCGGCGGGATCGAGCCGTCCGGCATCACCCGGTGCATCTTGCCGGTGGGCCAGCCGGGCTCGCGCGCCAGCTCCTGCACGCCGCGGTCGCCCACCGAGAACACGAGCCGCCCCTGCGGGTCGAACACCATGCGCCCGCCGTAATGCCAGTACAGCTCGCCGTAGCTCTCCAGCGGGGCCTGGAACACCACCTGCTCGTCCACCCAGGTGTTGTCGCGGATGCGCCCGCGTACCACCCGGGTCATGGCCAGCGGATCGCCCTGCGGCCCGGTCCGGTCCAGCGGGTGGCTGTAGGACAGGTAGATCCAGCCGTTTTGCGCGTAGTCCGGGTCCAGGGCGATGTCGAGCAGGCCACCCTGGTTCCAGTGGTGGCTGTGCACGTGCACCCTGGGTGTGCCCCGCACCGGCTCGGGCTGCAGCACGCCGTCGCGGATCACGCGCAGGCGCCCGGGGCGCTCGCTGACCAGGGCCGTGCGCGCGTCGAGGAAGGCCATCGCCCACACCGTCTCCAGCCCCTCGGCGAAGCGCTCCACCCGCACGGCGTAGTCCAGGGTGTCGACCACGCCCGGCACCGGGTCGAACTCGTGCGGCGGCGGCTCGCCTTCTTCCTCCTCGCGACCCTGGCGGGCCGGCAGGAAGTCGGCCAGGGCCTCGATCTGCTCCGCCGTGAGGGTGGCGGCGAAGGACGGCATGCCCTGGGAGGGAATGCCGTTGCGGATGATCCGGACCAGGTCGGCGCGGGTGCCGCCGTAACGGTAGGTCCGTGGCGACAGCGGCGGCCCCAGGCCGGTGCCCTGGCGGTCCGGCCCGTGGCAGGCGGCGCAGTTGTCGCGGTACAGCGCGGCTCCGTCCTGCGCCTGGGCCGGCGGCGTCCAGGCCAGCGCCAGGAGCAGGGCGAAGAGCGTGCGGATGTGGATTCCGTGCATGGAGCGTCCTCCCGATGCCGGCACCGGCCGGCGCGCCTGCAGCACACACCCGCGGCCGCCGGATTTGGATGGAGGGAAGCTGGGGTTTTGCTATAGATTGCGTGCGGAGCCCCCTGCGCCCCGCGCCAGGTCCCAGCGCCGACGATGAACGAGCACACCGTCATCGGCAGGATCCACCCGCCCGGGGCGCGGCCGCCGCACTCCGCCGCCGCGTTCACCATCGGCGAGGCGCTGGTGCAGCCTCCGCTCAACCGCATCGCCCTGCACGGCCGGGTCGTCCAGCTCGAGCCCAAGGTCATGCAGGTGCTGCTGCTCCTGGCCGAACGCCCGGGCGCGGTGGTGCCGCGCGAGGCCTTCCTGGAGACGGTCTGGGCCGGCACGGTCGGCGACGACTACCTGCTCAACCGCGCCATCTCCGAGCTGCGCAAGGCGCTGGATGACGACCCGCAGGCACCGCGCTACATCGAGACCATCCGCAAGGGCGGCTACCGCCTGGTCGCCCCGATCGCGCCGGTGCGGGTGGCCGCGGCGGTGCCCGATGCCACCGCCGCGCCGGCACCGGCGCCGCCCGCGCGGCCCCCGGAAAGCCCGGCCCGGCCGCGCCGCACCGCCCTGCTCCTGGGGCTGGCCGCCCTCGCCGTGGCCGCCCTCGCCACGCTGACCTGGCTGCTGCCGCAACGGCAGACGCCCGGCGCCGGTCTGCTGCCGGAAGCCGGCTACGAGGTGCGGCCGCTGACCAGCCTGGTCGGCCGCGAGCTGGAGCCGGCGCTGTCACCGGACGGCAGCAGGGTGGCCTTCGTCTGGGACGGCGGCGGCGGCGCGTTCGACGTCCATGTGAAGCCCCTCGCCGGCGAGGATCTGCTCAACCTCCCCCGCAGCGCGGCCGAGGAACGCCATCCGCTGTGGTTCCCGGATGGCGGCGCACTGCTGTTCGCCCGCCTCGAAGCCGATGGCGTGGCGCTGATGCGCGTGTCGGCCCTGGGCGGCGCGCCGACCCGCCTGTTCCACACCGGCATGGCCGGGATCCGCGGCCTGGCGCTGGCCCCGGACGGGCGCCGCGTGGCCTACGCCGCACGCGAGGCGCCGGACCGGCCGTACCGCCTCGTGGTGGCGGCGCTGGACGGCAGCGACCGCCGCGTGCTCACCTCGTCGCCGCCCGGCACCCTGGGCGACATCGATCCGCGCTTCACGCCCGACGGCCGCGCGCTGGTGTTCGTGCGCGGCGTCAACGAGGTGACCAAGGACCTGTACCGCGTCCCCGTGGCGGGCGGCGAACCGGTGCGGCTGACCTTCGACAACCGCAAGATCAACGGTCTGGCCTGGTCGCCGGACGGCACGCGCCTGTTGTTCACCTCCACCCGCTCCGGCCTCTACGCCGTGTGGTCCGCGGCCCCGGACGGCAGCGACCTGCGCCAGGTTTCGCTGGGTGTGGAGGATGTGCACCAGCCGGCGACCACGCCCGGCGTGCCGGCGGTGGCCTTCGAACAGTGGATGCACCGCGCGCGCCTGCGCCAGCTGGACCTGTCCCGCCCGGCGGCGGCGGACCCGGCGCGCCTGCAGTCCACGCGCTGGGACTCGAACCCGGCCTGGTCGCCGGACGGCACGCGCGTGGCCTTCACTTCCAACCGCGGCGGCCCGCACGCAATCTGGGCAAGCCGCGCCGACGGCAGCGAGGCGGTGCAGCTGGCGGAGTTCGGCGGCGCCTTCATCGACAATCCGGCCTGGTCGCCTGACGGACGCCTGATCGCCTTCGACGGCAGCCCGCAGGGCCGTACCGCGATCTACGCCGTGCCCGCCGAAGGTGGTCCGCCACAGGCGCTGGTGGACGGGCCGGGCGACAACCGCAACCCGGCCTGGTCGCGTGATGGCCGCTGGCTCTACTTCGAATCCAACCGCGACGGCCAATGGCGGATCTATGCCCGGCCCACCGACGGCGGCCAGGCGGTGGCGGTCAGCCCCGGCCCCGGCGTGCATCCGCGCGAGTCGGCCGACGGCGCCCTGGTGCTGTACGCCCGCCCCGACCGTCCCGGACTGTGGGCGGTGCCGCGCCAGGACTGGGCCACGGCCACGGACCCGCCGGCCGCAACCCTGCTGGTCCCCGGGCTGCAGACACAGGCCGCGGCCAACTGGGCGCCCGCGCCGGACGGCATCCTCCACGTCCACCGCCCCGCCGACGGCCCGCCGGTGCTGGTGCGCCTGGACACGGCCAGCGGCACCCGGCACGAGGTGGCGCCCCTGCCGCCGGACTTCGAGGGCTGGGGCATGGACCTGTCGCCGGACGGAACCCGGCTGGTCTATTCGGAGCTGCTGCTGCGCGAGAGCGACCTGCGCCTGGCAGTGCCGCGCGCCCGCTAGCCGGCCATGCGGCGGCGCACCAGCATGCCGCCCGGGTTACCGCTACCATCCGGGACGACGGGCGCCCCTGGCGGCGCCCGTCCGGAACACCCGGTCGCCGAAGGAGGGACGGAATGACGGGCCGTTCTTCCGCCACCGCCGGCGGCGCCGGACCCAACCCCCACCCGCCTGCCGGAGAACCGCCATGCCGGGAATGACGCGCCTGCCGGGCCCCGCCCGCACCGCCTTCGCCTCGCTGCTGCTGTGGGCCGCCATGGCCCTGCCCGCCTTCGCGCTGGACCACACCATGACGCCGATCGCCACGCCGGACCAGCCGGACGCGATCGAGCTGGGCACCGGGCCGCTGCCCGGTGCGGAAGTTCCCGAGTCCTGGTACCGCCAGTACGGCAGCATGTTCGCGCGCAACGTCACCGTGGCCACGCTCACGCCGTTCCTGCCGGATCCGGCCAAGGCCACCGGCACCGCGGTGATCGTCGCTCCCGGCGGCGGCTTCCGCTCGCTGTCCATGGAGAACGAGGGCTGGAACGTGGCCCGTGCCCTGGCCGAGCGCGGCGTGGCCGCCTTCGTGCTCAAGTACCGCCTGAACCAGACCCCAGCCGGGCTGGACGACTTCGCCGACTCCATGCGGCAGATGTTCGCCGGCCCGCCGCCGCGCCACCGCATCGACCCGATGGCCTCCATCGCCACGCTCGGCCCGCAGCTGGAGGACGCCCGCGCCGCCTTCGCCCTGGTGCGCAGCCGCGCCGCCGAATGGGGCATCGATCCGGACCGCGTGGGCATGGTCGGCTTCTCCGCCGGCGCCATGCTGACCCTGGCCACCACCCTGGCCGGCGGCGATGCCAGGCCCGCCTTCATCGGCAACATCTACGGCCCGCTGGCACCGGTGCAGGTGCCGGCCGACGCGCCGCCGCTGTTCGTGGCCCTGGCCGCCGACGACGGCCTGTTCGCCAACAGCGGCTTCGACCTGGTCGAGAACTGGCGCGCCGCCGGCCGCCCGGTGGAGTTCCACCTGTACGAACAGGGCGGCCACGGCTTCGGCATGTACCCGAAGGAGACCACCAGTACCGGCTGGTTCGACGCCTTCACCGCCTGGATGCGCATGCACGGCCTGCTGGAGCGCGCCGCCCACTGACCCGCACGCGCCCCTCGCCGCGCCTGGGTCGTCGTGCGCCCCTCTGCAGGGACCGCGTACGCGGCGACCCGGCCGGCATGCACAGGGCGGCGGTCAACCGCCCCGCAACCGGAGCCGTGTCCCCCAAGGCTTTGGCAGCACGACGGCTGACCGTCGTCCGGGACGCCCCTGCCGGGTCGCCGCTGACGCGGTTTTTGCTGACGGGGGCGGCGCCCCGGCGCCACCGCAAGATGCCTGACGCGGTCCCTACTGGAACACCGGCTCGAGCAGGCGGAACGTGCCGGCGTCGGCATCCATCTCCACGCGCCCGCCCACCGGCACGATGAACTGCTCGCGGATGTGCCCGATCTGCGCGCCGCGGTAGGCCGGGATGCCCAGCGGGCGGATGTAGTCGTCCAGGATCTGCGCCAGCGTCAGCGAGCCGTAACCCGGCCCGGGTTCGCAGTCGGTGCAGCGGCCGAACACGAAGCCGGCGATGCGCTCCAGCACGCCGGCCAGGCGCAGCGTGCTGAGCATGCGGTCGATCCGGTACGGCGCCTCGGACACGTCCTCCAGGAACAGGATCCTGCCGGTGAAGTCCGGCAGGTAGGGCGAGCCGGCCAGCGCACTGAGCACCGCCAGGTTGCCGCCCACCAGCTCGCCGCGTGCCCTGCCGCCGCGGATGGTGACGGTGCGGTTCTTGCGCGGCACCAGCTCGTCGCTCTCCTCGACCGGATTGCGGTATTCCATCAGCTCGCGCTGGAAGAACAGGCGCCGGAACTGGTCGGCGTTGAAGCGGTTCCAGCTGCCGATGCCGATCGGGCCGTGGAAGGTCACCAGCCCGGTCCGGGCGTGGATCGCGCAGTGCAGCGCGGTGATGTCCGAATAGCCCAGCAGGATCTTCGGGTTGCGGGCGATCAACCCGTAGTCCAGCAGCGGCAGCAGGCGTGCCGCACCGGAGCCGCCGCGCGCACAGACGATCGCCTTCACCTCGCGGTCGGCGAACATCGCGTTCAGGTCGCCGGCGCGCTCGGCATCGGTGCCGGCCAGGTGCCCGTGGCGCGAGGCCAGGTGCGGCGCCAGCTTCACCCGCAGGCCGAGCGCCTCCATCGCCTCGCGCGCCAGCTGCAGGTCGAACGGCTCGTCCGTGGCCGAAGACGGGCTGACCAGCGCCACCGTGTCGCCCGGGTCGAGCGGCGGCGGCAACCGCCTTGCCGGCGCGGGAGTGCGCGCCTCCCCCGGCCGCGCGTACGGCAACAGCAGCGCACCGAGCGCGGCCGCCGTGATGAACTGGCGACGGTCCATGGCATTCCTTCCAGCCGATCCCTTCCCCGATAGCCTAGCCGCATCCTCCCTTCCGCGTGCACGCAGCCCCGCGCCCTGTCCCCACCTGCAGGCACCGCGCCAGCGGCGACGCGACGGACACGTCCGCTCGCCGCGGATGCCCCCGCGGCGCCTGCAGGAGATGCGCCCCAGGCCCATCCGGAGCGCGTGCGCCACGCCTACGGGCGCAGGCCGTGCCGCGCGCGGTAGGCCGCGGGCGGGACGCCCACCAGGCGACGGAACACACGGCCGAAGTGCGCCACGATCTGGAAGCCGACCTGCCAGGCGACCTCCTGCACGGACCATTGCGGCCGCGACAGCAGCTGCATGGCACGTTCGACGCGCCGCCGCTGCAGATACGCCAGCGGCGTCATGCCCAGGGCCTCGCGGAAGCAGCGATGCAGATGGCCCTCGGAGATCCCGGCCACCCGGGCCAGGTCGCCGATGCGGACCGGCTGCGCCAGGTGCGCGTCGATGTACTCGTCGATCCGGCGCAGGCGCCAGCGCGGCAGCCGCCACTGCCCCTGTCCGTCGGCCGGCACGCCGTAACGCTGGCGCAGGTACCAGGCCGCGCCGATGGCCACGTGGGTGCAATAGGCCGCGTCCAGCTCCCCGGCCAGCTGCAGGCGCGCCATCTCCGCCAGCAAGGCGCCGAGGTAGCCGTCGCGCGCGTTGGTGAAGATCACCGCGTCGAGGGCGCGTGCCATCCGGGTGCCACCCAGCGCATCGTCCTCGAACAGTGCCGGCGCCAGTTCCAGCGAGGCCCAGCGCGAGGCCACGTCCTCCAGCTCCAGATGGCGCTCGCGGCCGGCCGGCACGAACGACACCGCGCCGGTGAACTCCGGCCCCGAGTAGCGGTGGCCGCAGTCGGCACGCACCGCCAGCCCGCGCGCACCGCCCGCCACCGTGGCCAGCAGCAGATGGTTGGCGCAGCGCAGGCGCCCTTCCACCCGCCGCGTGCGCGGGCGCCAGCCGGTGTCGAACCGGCCGTCGCGCCAGGCCAGGCCCTGCACGTCCCGGGCCACCGGTTCGATCGCACGCACGGTATCCATGGCAGGCAACACGTCGTGGGCAGGCGCCTTCCGAATGTACGCGCGGCCGCATCAGGATCAAGCCGGTCCGGTCAGGATCGGGCGCACCGGCCGGCGCGGGCGCGGCTACCGTGCCGCGCATGGAAGCCGCTCCCTCCCCCCGTCCTCTCCCCTCCCCCGCGCCGGCGCGTGTGGACCACGGCCGGCGCAACCTCCTGCTTGGCATGGGCTGGCTGGCCGCCGCCGCGGCCATGCCGTGGCCGGCCCGGGCCGCGTCCCCCGCCGCGCACCTGCCGTCCGGCATCAACCTGCGCCCGATCCCGCGCACCGGCGAGCAGCTGCCGGTGCTGGGCCTGGGCACCTTCCTGGCGTTCGACCGCCTGCCGGGCGCACCACGCCAGGCCCTGCAGGAAGTGTTCTCGATCTACTGGGACGCCGGCGCGCGGCTGGTGGACACCTCGCCGCTGTACGGCACCGCCGAGGTCAGCGTCGGCGACATCGCCGCGCGCCTGGGCGTGTCCGACGCGCTGTTCGTGGCCAACAAGATCTGGTCCACCGGCGACTACCTGGCCGACGACAGCCACGCCCGGCGCAGCCTCGCCCTGTCCTGCGAACGGCTGTGGCGCGAACGCATCGACCTGATGCAGTGCCACAGCCTGGTCAACGTCGAGGTGTTGGTCCCGATCCTGCAGGCGTGGAAGCAGGAGGGCCTGGTCCGCTACTTCGGCATCACCCATTACGAGAACCCCTACCACGCCCTGCTGGCGCAGTGGATCGAGCGCGCCCGGCCCGACTTCGTGCAGGTCAACTACTCCATCGCCAATCCAGCCGCCGAGCGGGAGGTGCTGCCGGCGGCCCTGGCCAACGGCACGGCGGTGCTGTGCAACATGCCCTTCGAGAAGGGCCGGCTGTTCACCCTGGTGCGCGACCGGCCGCTGCCGCCGTTCGCCCGCGAACTGGGCATCACCGGCTGGGCGGAGTTCTTCCTGAAGTGGGTCGCCTCGCACCCGGCGGTGACCTGCGTGCTGGCGGCCACCGCCAACCCGGCGCATGCGCGCGAGAACGTGCGCGCCCTGCGCGGCCCCCTGCCGGACGCCGGCATGCGCGAGCGCATGCGGGCGTACGTGGCCGCGCTTCCCGGCTTCGCCGAGGTGCTGCGCCAGCCCTGGTACCCGGGCCGCCGGTACGAAGGCCTGGTCAGCCGCGCCCAGCGTGCCCTGCGCGAGCGGCTGCAGCCTTGACGGGCACCCCTGGCGGAACCGGGCGGACGGCGCCCGCGCGCCCGGCCGCGCTCAGGACGGCCGCGACACCGGCCTGGCGGCCGCCGACCGGCTGCGCACCGTCGTCGTGTCCTCCAGGTACCGCTCGGCCTCCTCGCGGTAGGCCTCGTAGCCCGGCGCCAGGTGCGGCATCAGCAGGCGCACCCAGGCTCGGCTCACCCGGCGCGTTTCCGCCGGACAGGTGGCCGCGCGCGCGGCGGTCAGATCGCCGGCGCGCACCATGCCGGCGAACCCTTCCGGGTCCGTGCCGTAGATCAGGCATTGCAGGTTGAAGTAGCGCTGTTCGCCCAGGGCGTGCTCGTCGGCGTAGGCATCCAGGTTGTAGGCGCCGGTACTGCGCGACAGCAGCCAGTCGGCGGCCATGCGCAGGTTGCCGATCACCTGCTCGGGCGTTTCGTCCAGCGCCGAGAAGCGCAGCATCAGGATCGCCGCCAGCTGGTCCACCGCGTCCTCCTGGCGGCCGGTCACCGGCAGGTCCAGCAGGTCCACCAGGGCGTGCCCGGTCTCGTGCAGCAGGATGAAGCGGACGTTGGCGCGCACGTAGTGCAGCGGCGCCGCCTTGTCCAGGCCGAGCGCCGCCTGGTATTCCAGGCCGCGGTCGTAGAGCGTGCGCAGGGTCTCGTAGCACAGCACCACCTCCACCTGCTCGTGGCGGTAGAAGGCGCCGAACTCCCCGCATTCGGCGGTCACATAGCGCAGCCGCAGCGGCAGGCTGAACATGCCGTCGACGGCCTGGATTTCCGGCAGCTGCCGCAGCAGGTCCGCATCGCGCACGCGCCGGTGGATGGCCTGCAGGCCGTCCGACACAGGCGGCAGGTAGGCATACTCGAACGCGGGCCCCTTGCCCCCGCCCCGTTCCGCCGTGGCGGCCGGCGCGGCGTGCGCGGTGCAGGTCGCGGCGGCCATTGCCGCCAGCAGGGCAAGATCACGGAACCGTCGGAGCATGTGCGGGCCTGTGGGAAAGTCCGTGCGCAAGCGTAGGCCAAGGCCCGGCCTCCGATCCATGCCGCTGGGGATACCGACTTCCGGCACAGGAACGGCCGGCGTGCCGGAGGCAATTTCGCGCGCGGCCCCGCATCCGGAGAATCACGCATGTCCAGACGTCACCGCCTGCACCTTGCCTGCCTCGGCCTGCTTGCCGCCGCCCTGCCCGCGCGCGCGGCGCCGGATCCGGCCATCGCCGCCCACGTGTTCCAGCAGGCGCGCGAGATCTGCCAGGCCGACGCGGGCCAGCTCTGGGGCCGTTCGCTGTGCGGCCCGATCATGATCGTGGACCCGCGCGACCGCGGCATGGTGGCCAACCAGGCCGATGCGGAAGGCGTGCTGTCGCCCACCGGCGAGGTCCATGCCGGCACCCTGCCTGCAGGCGTGATGGTGGCCAACACCGCCATCGACTGGGCCGGCGAGCGCTGGACGCAGCTGATGTGGCCGGTTTCCGCCGACCCGGACATGCTGCGGGCGATGGTGGTCCACGAGCTGTTCCACCGCATCCAGCCGGAGCTGGGGCTGAGGGTGCCCGAGGGCGACAACGCCCACCTGGACACCCTCGAGGGCCGCTACCTGCTGCAGATGGAATGGCGCGCCCTGGCGCGGGCGCTGATGGCCCTGGACGCGCAGGCACGCCGCGGGCACGTGGCCGACGCGCTGGCCTTCCGCCAGGAGCGCCGCCGCCTGTTCCCGAAGGCGGCCGCCGCGGAGAACGCGCTGGAGCTCAACGAAGGCCTGGCCGAATACACCGGCGCCCGGCTCGGCCTGCGCCTGCCGGAGCAGCGCCTGGCCTACGCCACCTATGCACTGGCGCGGCAGCTGGACGCGCCCAGCTTCGTGCGCTCCTTCGCCTATGCCAGCGGCCCGGCCTACGGTCTGCTGCTGGACGAGGCTCTGCCCGACTGGCGGCGCGGGCTGGGCGGCGACACCGATCTGGGCGCGCTGCTGGCGCAGGCCTGGCGCATCGGGCCGGCCAGGCCTGGCGAAGTCGCCACGCGCAGTCGCCGCTACGATCCCGACGGCAGCCTGCGCCTGGCCGAGGAACGGCGCGACGCCGAGCGCCAGGCACGCCTGGCGGCCTGGCGCGCCAGCCTGGTGGACGGTCCGGTGATCGTGCTGCCGCTCAAGCGCACGCGCATGCAGATGAACCCGCAGACCCTGGTGCCGCTGGACGACATCGGCACGGTCTACCCGGTCCTGCGCCTGGCCGACGAATGGGGCGAGCTGGTGGTCGAAGGCGGCGCAGCCCTGGTCGCGAACGCCCCGCGCCGCGCGGTGGTGGCCGTCCCCAGGGGCGGCGACCTGCTGGCCGGCGACGGCTGGACGCTGCACCTGGCGCCGGGCTGGAAGCTCGTGCCGGGCGAACGCCAGGGCGACTGGACGCTGAAGCAGGAAGCGGCGCCCTGAGATGCGGCGCCATCCGGACCGGACGGTCAGGCCCGGTCCGGTTCCGGCCCGGCGGGCATGCGCGCCAGCGCCCGGGTGCGGGCATGGCGCACGGCGCGGACCAGCTCGCCCGGGGCATCCGCCTCGCCCGCGGCCAGCTCCTCCAGCGCCTGCTGCACCCGCCCGGACAGGCCCCAGTCCGCGGAGATGGCCAGCGCGCAGCGCGCCGCCCACCCGGCCAGCAGCGAGGCCAGGGTGTCCGCATCCACGCCGTGCTCGCCGCGCCGGCCCCAGGTGTCGCGCAGCACCTGCACCACGACCAGCGCGCCCAGCCCGTAGACCAGGGCCAGCAGCTGCGCCAGATGCCAGTCGCCTCCCTGGCCGGCACCGGCGGCCAGCCGGGCCGACAGCGCGGTGTGCTCCCACAGGCGCGCGGCGCAGCGTGCGTACACCGTGCCGTCGTCGCCGATCACCGGCTGGACGAGGGCCACCATCACCGCCTGGCGCAGGCCCTCGGTGCCGAGCAGGGTCACGGCCCGGTCCAGCTGCTCCACCGGCACGCCGCCGCGGCGGTAGACCACGCTGGTGGCCACGCGCAGCAGGTTGCCGGCCAGCGCCGGGGCCCGCGCGACGATGGCGGCGATGGACTGGGCGCTGGCGCCCGGGTCGTTGATGGCGCGGGTCAGCTGCGGCAGCAGCGCCGGGCGCCGCGGGATGTAGCGCGGATGCGCGTGGATGCGCTCCAGCGCCTCGCCGGCGGTGGCCTCGTCCAGCAGCGTGCCCTCCAAGGCCGCGTCGCCGAAGCCCGCCGCGCACAGCCGGCCGAAGATCGCCCGTTCCGGAAGCAGGTCCTGCTCCTCCGCGGGGCCCGCGGGATCATCCTCCGCTGCCGCCGCGTGACCGGCCGCCGTGCCGGCTGCACCCGGCCGGTCCATCCGGGGCACAGCCTCCGCGCCGCGGCGGCCGCGTACCCCCAGCCAGCCGGCGGCGACCGCCACCAGCACGGCAACCAGAACTGCAATCCCCATGGCGGGCCCCAATGTCCTCGTGCGACCGGCCATGGCCATCCCCTGGCCGGATCGCATATTGAATCACGCCGGCCCTGCCCCGTTCATGCCCGCCAGCGCCCTGGCCGGCGTCCCGGCCTGCCATCGCCCCCTGCGGGAGCCGCGTCAGCGGCGACCCGGCAGGCGCATCCGGCCCCGGCGTTCAACCGCCCACCATCCGGAAGCACCACTCCAGCACCGCGCTACACGCAGGCTCCGGAAATGCCCTCGGGTCGCCGCGTACGCGGCTCCTACGGAACCTCCGCCACGTCGGAGCGACGTCTGTAGGAGCCGCGTCAGCGGCGACCCGGCAGGCGCATCCGGGCCCGACGTTCGACCGCCCACCATCCGGAAGCACCACTCCGGCACCGCGCTACACGCAGGCTCCGGAAATGCCCTCGGGTCGCCGCGTACGCGGCTCCTACGGAACCTCCGCCACGTCGGAGCGACGTCTGTAGGAGCCGCGTCAGCGGCGACCCGGCAGGCGCATCCGGGCCCGACGTTCAACCGCCCACCATCCGGAAGCACCACTCCAGCACCGCGCTACACGCAGGCTCCGGAAATGCCCTCGGGTCGCCGCGCACGCGGCTCCTGCGGCAGGCGCTGCGGGCTTACCGGTCTGCGCCGGCCGCCGCCGAGCCGTCGATGTCGAGGGAGAAGTCCACCGGCACGAGGATCATGCTGCGCATGGGCTGGCCGCTTGCCGAGCGGGCCGGGTTGAACGTCCAGCGCCGGCCGGCCTCCAACGCCGCGCGATCCAGGTCGTGGTTGCCGCTGGAGCGCTCGATGGCGACGCCGGCGGCCTGGCCGTAGGCGTCCACCTCGACCCGCAGCACCACCTGCCCCTGCGCCCCCGCTCGGACGGCCGCGGGCGGATACCGGGGCGGCACCATCTGCCTGACCGTTGCCTGCTCGGCCGGCGCTTCGGGTTCCGGTTCGGGTTCCGGTTCGGGTCCCACCTCGGGTTCCGCCTCGGGTTGCACCTCGGGTTCGGCCTTGGTCCCGGAATCCACCGGCGGCCAGCCCAGTTCGGCACGGGCCTCGTGCACCACATCGGGCGAACAACCCTTCTGCACGGCTTCCCTGGCCATCTTCCGCAGCATGGCGCAGGCCTCCTGGTCGCCCTTGCCGTCCATGCAGTACTGGGCGGCCAACAGCGAGGACTTGGCCAGCCGCACGCACTCGCGGTGCCGCTGGTGCTCCCCGGAACCGCTGCTGCCGCAGCCGGCCATGATCTGCTCGCGCAGCGCCACCTGCACCTGGCGGCATGCCGAAAGCACGCCGGACCGGCACTGGGCCTGGAGCTGCTCCTGCAGCCCGGTCAGGCGCGCGCATTCCTCCTGACGGGCATTGGACGCCCCGGTGGCTGCGGCATCGCCGGCGGGCGCGTCTTCGTCGGCCTCATCCGGATCCGGCGCCGGACAGCCGGCCAGGGCACGTTGCGCGACGAAGTCCTTGATCTGGCGGCATGCGGAAAGCACGCCGGAATCGCACTCGGCACGGATGGCCCGCTCCCGGGCGGCGATCGCCGGACAGTCCGGCCCGGCGGTCCCGGCCGCTTCGGCCACCTGTCTGTCCGCCGGGGAAGAACCTGGACCGGCCTGTGCTCCGTCCTGTCCGCCACGGGAACAGCCGAACACCAGCAACGTCAACGCAACCGCAAGGACCCTGCGCACATTTCCCCCTGTGCTGTTGAACCGGAAGTCGTCAGGCCGCCTTCCGGAAGCGCAGCCCGGGGGGATTCCCGCTGCGTCGCTTGCGACAGGCACCGTCGTCTTGGTGGTCCGGGCCCGGGGCCCGTGCGCATCCCCATGCGCTCACCTGAAGGTGAAGATAGCCGAGACGGCACCCGATGCGCACGCCCGCACCTGCAGGAGCCGCCTCAGCGCCGACGCGCCAGGCACCTCCCGGCCCGCGTTCGACGGTCACCTTTCCGGCGGCCCGGAACGTCGCGTCGACCGCGTGCCGCGGACACGCCCCCCGGGGCGCCGCCGATGCGGCTCCTGCGGCAGGAGGCGTCGTTCGCCCATGCGGGGAAAGCGGCGGCAGGCCCGGGGACATGACCATCCCGCGGGTGGAGGTGGATTCGGATTCATGGCACGCCCCGGTGCCGTTCCGGCCGATGGCGGCGTGCGCCTCGTGCAGGCCGGCAGGCACCGGCCGGTGCCGACGGACCGGCATCGCGCCCATGACCCGGGTCACATGACCAAAGCCATGCCGTGACCATCGTCCCATGCGGAACCGCATGCGGCCGCCCAAGGATGCGGCCATCGACCGCCACGGAGAGGCCCCATGCCCGCCACCCGGCCGCTGATGCCCGCCCAGGCTTCCCCGCTGTGGGTGCTGGCCGCCGCCATCGCCTGGACCATTACCGTCAGTCTGGCGGTGTTCTCGCCCTGGTTTCCGACCGAGGCGCTGCGCGCCCTGCACCAGGCCAGTGACGGCTGGCTCCATCCCACCCTGGTCTCGGCCGCCGTGCTGGGCACCGGGCTGTTCGTGCTGCTGCTGGGGCCTGGACGCCAGCGCCCCGCGGACATCGGCCTGCGCCGCGGGGCATTGCCGCCGGGTCTGGCCGCCACGGCCGTCCTTTGGCTGGCCATGAACGCGTCCACGCTGATCGCCGCGCGGGCCGACGGTCTGCCGCTGACACTGCATCCGGACTGGTCGCAGGGCGGCCTGGTGCCGGGCCGGCTGCTGGCCCAGCTGCTGGGCACCGCGCTGGTGGAGGAGACCGTGTTCCGCGCCTGGCTGTGGCCGCAGCTCGCCCTGCGCCTGCATCGGCTGGTGCCGCGCGCGGGCGCCTGGACCGTCGCCCTGCTGGTCTCGCAGGGGCTGTTCGCCCTGCTGCCCGTGCCGATGGTCCTGGCCACCGCCGGGCCGGCCGCCCTGGCCGGCGTGCTGGTCAACCTGTTCGTGGTCGGCCTGATCACCGCGCTGCTCTACGCCGCCACCCGCAATCTGTTCTTCGTGGTGGGCCTGCACGCCCTGGGCAACGCTCCCACCCTGCTGATGGAACCGCACGGGCCGCCGCCCACCCTGGTCATGGCGGGGGTGGCCATCGTGATGGCGGTGGGGGTGGTCCTGGCCCGCCGCCACCGGGGCGCTTCCGGGGGCTTGCGCATGACCGTGGCGAAAGGCTGACGGGCAACAGGCACGCTTCTCTGCCCCCGAATCGCCCATTCATCCCGCCGTTCCTGCCCAGGCGCACACTCCGGCCATCGACGCTCCCCCGGAGGCACGATGCCACCGCGGTGTCGATCCGGCCTGCATCGACCCGTCGTGGTCAGGCAGGCCCGGCAATATCTGTCGCCGCCGGCCGACGCAGCCACTCACCAGGAGACCACTGCATGAAGATCGTGACCAGCCTCAGCTTCCGCGGCCAGTGCCGGGAGGCCTTCGAGTTCTATGCCAGGGTGCTCGGCGGCAAGATCACCGCAGCCATCCCCTACAGCCAGTCGCCGGAAGGGATGCCGGTGGCCGAGCAGTACAAGGACTGGCTGATGCACTGCTGGCTGGAGGTGGGCGACCAGGCCCTGATGGGCGCCGACATGGACGTGGACTGGGCGCCCAACATCGACAAGCCCAAGAACGGCTTCGATGTCACCTTGCATACAGACGACGTCGAGCAGGCCCGCCGCTGGTACGGGCAGCTCTCCGAAGGTGGCCGCCAGACCATGCCCTTCGCCGAGACCTTCTGGTCGCCCGGCTTCGGCGCGTGCATCGACAGGTTCGGCGTACCGTGGATGGTGAACACCGATGCGCCGCCCGGCTGGAAGCCCGCGCGGGGCTGACCACCGTCCCGGCCGGACGGGTGCCCGCGGCAGGCTCAGGCGCCCGCCGAAGCCTGCCGCGCCGCGCCGCGGAACAGCAGCGCGGAGGCGAACCACGGCACCGAGAAACAGGCGGTCAGCAGCAGCTCGCCGGCGCGGAAATCCATCCGCAGCGCCAGCACCACCGCCAGCAGGTGCAGCAGGCCGGCGGCCACCATCACGGCGGCCATGCCGCGTGCCCTGAACCGTGCCGCCAGCGCACCGGCCGCCGCCACCAGCAGCACCACCGCGAACATCAGGTTCGCGGGGTTGTTCCCGTCACCGAGCATGCCGACCGCGAGGTTGACCCACACGGTCAGGAACCCGGTCAGCACGGCGAGGCCGAACGCGGCGCGGTACAGAAGGTTGCCGCTCATCCGCGTGCCCAGCTCGTACAGGCCCCAGGCGACCGCGAGCATCGCGCCCATCACCACGAAGTCCACCCCGTCCCAGTCCACGCCCGAGCCGGGGATGAACCGCATCGCGAATGCAGGCAACAGCAGCAGCACCGCCGCCGCGCCCCAGATCCACGGGCGCAGGCGATTGCGCCGCGGGCTGCCATCAAGCGTCTTCGCATTCACTCCCGTGCTCCCGTGCCGAGTGGAATGCCAGCCTGCAACAAAACCGCG
Organism: Pseudoxanthomonas taiwanensis; assembly: GCF_010093135.1. Classification (GTDB taxonomy): domain Bacteria; phylum Pseudomonadota; class Gammaproteobacteria; order Xanthomonadales; family Xanthomonadaceae; genus Pseudoxanthomonas; species Pseudoxanthomonas taiwanensis. Next base: position 23,591 of record NZ_PDWK01000047.1, read on the forward strand.
GGCCGCGCATGTGCCGGAGACGAAGCCCGGATCCTTCCACGCCCCCCACAGGGACGCACCGCGGCACTGCGTCCTGCCGGCCCGCAGTCCGTTCATCGTGCCAATGGACTGCACGCACATACGCCTGGCCGGCGAAGCGCCACCAGAGACGCGCGGTGGCCCAGGCAGCACGCCGGAGAAAGGGCGGTGGGCACGCATGTTCGCGCGCTCGGCCACGTTGGCCGCGCGGATCCCGCCTACCCGGTCCTCCGCCTACCACCGCGCACAGCAAGCCGACGAACATACCCCGGTGGCACGAACTCAAATGCGGCTTGGCGCACGACTAACAGCCCTAGCAGCCTGTTGAAATTCGACCCGGCGAAGCCCCCGACTCGGTCGGCAGCGCGGATTTCTCGCTGCTCAAGCGCTCCGCAAGCGCGTCCCGCGCTCTGAAACAAGCCCGCTTTCGGACTTCCAGGCGCACCTTCCCCGCCGGGGCCGCCATCACGCGGCCCCCGCGGCGATCAGCTTCGGCAGGCGGACGAGGTTGCTCGCCGCCATCGCCAGCTGAAACAGCGCCTCGACCTTCGTAAGGCCGCGCTGCTTGA
>NZ_PDWK01000048.1 GCF_010093135.1 Pseudoxanthomonas taiwanensis
CGAAGTCGGCGAGCTTGGCGACCGTGAACAACGATTCCTGAGTGACGTCTGCACCGCGCATCCCACGCCCTCCACTATGGCTGAGGTCGATATCGCAAACAGAGGGCTTGAAAGCAAGCTCTGGCGCAGGAGAATTTCAACAAGCTGCTAGCCGTCGTTCCCGGCCCGCGCCAGGCGTTCGGCCAGCAGGCCGGCCAGCACGCTCAGCGCCGCCGCCGGCCAGGCGATCCGGCTCCAGCCGGGCCAGGCGTAGAGCGGCAGCACCAGCAGCGCCGGCAGCAGCAGCAACAGCGCGGCCACCGGCAGCGAGCCGCGCAGTCCGGCGCGGCCGTGCCGGCCGGCCAGCCGCAGTGCCACCGCCAGCACGCCCAGCAGCAGGAACGCGGGTGCCGGCGCGGCCGCCAGCGGTGCGCCCGGCCAGCGCAGCGCCAGCAGGGCGAACAGCACGCCGGCGCCGCCGAGCAGGGCCAGGGCCAGCCGCGTGGGCACCGCCAGCGGCGGCGCGCCGGCCGGATCCTGCGCCGCGGCCACCATCGCCAGCGCGCACAGCGTGGTGGCGGTGGCCACCAGGGCCGGCCAGGGGCTTCCGGGCAGCGGCCAGCGCTGCAGGGCCAGCAGCACGCCGGCGCCGGCCAGGGCCAGCGCCCAGGCCAGCACGGCGCGGCCGCGCCAGGGCGCCGGCAGCGTCCACAGTGCGGGCAGGGCGCAGGCCACCAGCAGCAGGCCCAGGCCGAAGCCGCCCATCCGCAGCCAGGCCAGCTGCTGCACGGGCGCGGCGCTGCCCAGCATCGCGCCGCTGACCGCCAGCCAGACCAGCAGGCCGGCGCCGGTGCTGCCCAGCGCGTCGGCGGCGGCGGGCAGCCAGGCGCGGGCCGGCCGCGCAGGCGCGCTCAAGGTGCCGCCCCGGCCGCGGGCCGGGTCCAACGGTCGTCGCCACGCATGCTGTTTCCCCTCATGGACGGCCGGGGCCGGCGCCCCGCGCCGGGGATTCTGCCATGCCGGAGGGTGTCGTCCCGCTGCCGCCGTGGACGGGCCATAATCGCGCCATGGACCGCTACGAACGCATCAACGCGCTGCACCGCATCCTCAAGGCCGCGCGCTATCCGGTGACGGTGCCGCGCCTGCAGGAGGAGCTGGGCTGCTCGCGCGCCACCGTGTACCGCGACCTGGCGTTCCTGCGCGATGCGCTGATGGCGCCGATCGAGGGCGACGGCGAGGCCGGGTTCCGTTACGCCGCCGGCGAGAGCGAGCGCTTCGAGCTGCCGGGGCTGTGGCTCAGCTCCGAGGAGCTGTACGCGCTGCTGGCCTCGCAGCAGCTGCTGCGCCGCACCGGTGCCGGCGTGCTGTCCTCGGTGCTGGCGCCGCTGCAGCAGCGCATCGAGGGCCTGCTGGCCGCCCAGGCCGGGGTCAGCCGCTGGCCGGTGGAGCGGGTGCGGGTGATCCCGCACCGCGGCCGCCGCCTCGACGAAGCGGTGTTCCGCACCGTCGCCTCGGCGGTGCTGGAGCGCAGGCAGCTGGCCTTCGAGTACCGTGCCCGCTCCACCGACGAGGTGACCCGGCGCCGGGTCTCGCCGCAGCGGATCACCCACTACCGCGACAACTGGTACCTGGACGCCTGGGACCACGAGCGCGAGGGGCTGCGCAGCTTCGCCGTGGACCGCATCTTCCACGCGCGCGGCCTGGACGAGCCGGCGCGGGACGTGGAGGAGGAGGTGCTGGACCAGCACTTCGCCTCCAGCTATGGCATCTTCTCCGGCGAGCCCAAGGGCTGGGCCACCATCGTCTTCAGTCCCAAGGTCGCACGCTGGGTGGCCGACGAGCACTGGCACTCCAGGCAGCAGGGCCGGTTCCTGCCCGACGGCCGCTACGAGCTGAAGGTGCCCTACAGCGTGCCGCGCGAGCTGCTGATGGACGTGCTGCACTACGGTGCCGACGCCGAGATCGTCGAGCCGGCCTCGCTGCGCGAGCAGGCCAAGTCGCTGCTGGCCCTGGCCCTGTCCAACTACGAGCGCTGACGGTCGCAGTCCCTGAGATGGCGGCCCGGCAACCTGCCGGGGTCGCCATCCCGAGGAGACCGCCATGCGCCAGACGCCCCGTCCCCTTCCGCCCGACCCGCGCCTGGACCAGGCCCTGCGCCTGGCCGTAGCCGCCGGTGCACTGCTGACCCTGGTGCTGCCGTGGCGCAGCCAGTGGCTGGGGCTGACCCTGCTGTGGCTGCTGGCCATGCCGCTGAGCGCCTGGTGGGCGCTGCACCGCTTCCGCCTGCCGGCGCCGCGGCGCCTGGCCGAGGCGGCACGGCGCCTGCGCCCGCGCACCCAGGCCCGCCGCTGCCGCCGCCCCGCCCGCCAGCGCCTGGCCCGCGCCGCCTGAGGTCGCCTGAGGTCGCCGGGCGGGGCTGACCATCGGCAGGTGGCCGGACCTGCCGTCTGTGCTAGCGTCAGCGGTTGCTTTTCCCGCATGGAGTAACCGATGTCGCGTTTCGCCCAGGTCTGCGCGTTCGCCGGCCTCATCGCCGCCGGCGCCGCCACCGCCCAGGAGACGGCCATGGCCGAGGATCCGTATCTGTGGCTGGAGGAAGTCACCGGCGAAAAGGCGCTGGAGTGGGTCCGCGCGCAGAACGCGCGCACCGACGCCGCGCTGGCCTCCACCCCGGAGTTCAAGCGCATGGAGGCCGGCATCCGCGAGGTGCTGGACTCGGACGCCAAGATCCCGGTCGTGCAGAAGATCGGTGACTACTACTACAACTTCTGGAAGGACCGGCACCACGAGCGCGGCGTCTGGCGCCGCACCACGCTGGAGGAGTACCGCAAGCCCGACCCGGCCTGGGAAGTGGTCCTGGACCTGGATGCGCTGAACAGGGCCGAGGGCGAGAACTGGGTCTGGCACGGCGCCGACTGCCTGCGCCCGGCCTACGAGCGCTGCCTGATCGCGCTCTCGCGCGGCGGCGCCGACGCCGACGTGACCCGCGAGTTCGACCTGCGGACCCGCAGCTGGGTCGAGGGCGGCTTCTTCCGCCCGGAGGCCAAGGGCGGCCTGGGCTGGATCGACCAGGACACGGTGTACGTGTACACCGACTTCGGTGACGGCTCGACCACCACCTCCGGCTACCCGCGCATCGTCAAGCGCTGGAGGCGCGGCACCCCGCTGGAGGCGGCCGAGGTGGTGTACGAGGGCAGGCCCGACGACATGTACATCGCCGCCTTCCACGACGACACGCCCGGCTTCGAGCGCGACTTCGTCAGCCGCACCATCGCCTTCTACAACGACGAGCTGTACCTGGTCGGCAAGGACGGGCGGCTGGTCAAGGTGGACGCGCCCAACTCGGCCAACAAGAGCGTCAAGCGCCAGTGGCTGACCCTGGAGCTGCGCGAGCCGTGGACGGTGGGCGGCCGCACCTACCAGGCCGGCTCGCTGCTGGCGGCCCGGTTCGACGAGTTCATGGCCGGCAAGCGCGAGTTCGAGGTGCTGTTCGAGCCGACCGAGCGCAGCTCGCTGGCCAGCTTCACCTGGACCCGCTCGCACCTGGTGCTCAACGTCCTGGAGGACGTGAAGAACCGCCTGTACGTGCTCACCCCGGGCGAGGGCGGCTGGAAGCGCGAGCCGTTCGCCGGCGCCCCGTCCTTCGGCACGCTGTCCGTCGCCGCGGTGGACAGTGACGAGTCCGACGCGGTGTGGCTGACCGCCACCGACTACCTGACCCCGACCACCCTGTCGCTGGCCACCATCGGCCAGGCGCCGGAGCAGCTGAAGGCGATGCCGTCGTTCTTCGACGGCAGCCGCCACGTGATCGAGCAGCACTTTGCCACCAGCAAGGACGGCACCCGCGTGCCGTACTTCCTGGTGCGCCCGAAGGACCTGAAGCTGGACGGTACCGCGCCGACCCTGCTGTACGGCTACGGCGGCTTCGAGATCTCGCTGACTCCGTCGTACTCCGGCGGCCTGGGCCGCGCCTGGCTGGCCAACGGCGGCGTGTACGCGGTGGCCAATATCCGTGGCGGCGGCGAGTACGGCCCGCGCTGGCACCAGGCCGCGCTCAAGGCCAACCGCCACAAGGCCTACGAGGACATGGCGGCGGTGGCGCAGGACCTGGTCAAGCGCAGGATCACCTCGCCGCGGCACCTGGGCGTGCAGGGCGGCAGCAACGGCGGCCTGCTGACCGGCAACATGCTGACCCAGTACCCGGAGCTGTTCGGTGCGGTCGTGGTGCAGGTGCCGCTGCTGGACATGAAGCGCTACAACAAGCTGCTGGCCGGCGCCTCGTGGATGGCCGAGTACGGCAACCCGGACACTGATGACTGGGAGTTCATCAGGACCTTCTCGCCGTACCACCTGTTCGACCCGGCCAAGGAGTACCCGCCGGTGATCTTCCTGACCTCCACGCGCGACGACCGCGTCCACCCGGGCCACGCGCGCAAGATGGCGGCGAAGATGATCGACGCCGGCAAGGACGTGACCTACTACGAGAACATCGAAGGCGGCCACGGCGGCGCGGCGAACAACGCCCAGGCCGCGCACATGCAGGCCCTGGCCTACACCTTCCTCTGGCAGCGCCTGGCCAAGTGATGCCGGCGGCCCCTTCCCCGCACCGCGGGGGGAGGGCCGGTCCCGCGGGCCGCCAGGCCGCGGGACCGGGCATTGCAAGCCACCACCCGGACCCCATATGAAGACCATCCCCTTCCTGTTCGCGGCCTTCCTGATGANCGTTCCCCCGACTCCCGGCGCCGCCGCTCCCGTCCCCCCGGACGCGGCGCGCAAGCCGCACGAGGTGAAGGCGCCGTTCGGCGCCACCCGCCAGGACCCGTACTACTGGCTGCGCGACGACAGCCGCCAGGACCCCGAGGTGATCGGCTACCTGCAGGCCGAGAACGCCTATACCGACGCGGTGATGGAGCGCCTGCGCCCGCTGCAGGACCAGCTCTACGACGAGATCGTCGCCCGCATCAAGCAGGACGACAGCACGGTGCCGTACCGCGAGCGCGGCTGGTGGTACTACTCGCGCTACGAGAAGGGCAAGGACTATCCGATCCACGCGCGCCGCCCCGACGGCCCGGGCGTGGACGCGCTGTCCATCCAGGCGGCCAACGAGCGCGGCGACTTCGCCGGCGAGCAGGTGCTGCTGGACGTCAACGCGATGGCCGCCGGCAAGGACTACTTCGCCGTCGGCGACTACGCCGTCACCCAGGACAACCGCATCCTGGCCTGGGCCGAGGACGCGGTGGGCCGGCGCCAGTACACGGTGCGCTTCCGCAACCTGGAGACCGGCGAGGACTACCCGGAGGCGATCACCGGCGTGTCGCCCAACCTGGTGTGGGCCGACGACAACCGCACCCTGTTCTACGTAGAGAACGACCCGGAGACGCTGCTGACTGTGCGCGTGAAGAAGCACGTGCTCGGCACCCCGGTGGAGCAGGACGAGCTGGTCTACGAGGAGCACGACGACAGCTTCTACATGGGCATCGGCCGCACCCGCGACGACCGCTTCATCGTCATCGGGCTGGAGAGCACCGTCTCCTCGGAGACGCGCTACGCCCCGGCCGACGACCCGCGCCAGTTCACCGTGCTGGCTCCGCGCGAGCGCGACGTCGAGTACGACGCCGACCACCACGGCGGCCGCTGGGTGATCCGCACCAACGCCGGCGGCGCCACCAACTTCAAGCTGGTCACCGCGCCCAGCGACGCCACCTCGCGCGCGCAGTGGCAGGACCTGCTGCCGCACGACCCGGCGGTGTTCATCGAGGGCTTCGAGCTGTTCGACGGCTTCACCGCGGTGGCCGAGCGTTCCAACGGCCTGGAACGGATCCGCCTGCTGCGCGGCGACGGCCGCCAGGACTACGTGGCCGCCGACGAGCCGGCCTACTCGATGGGCCTGTCGGCCAACCCGGAGCCGGACTCGGTGTGGCTGCGCTACACCTACACCTCGCTCACCACGCCGGCCACGACCTACGAGCTGAACACCGTCACCGGCGAGCGCCGCCTGCTCAAGCAGCAGCCGGTGCTCGGCTACGACCCGGCGCAGTACGTCACCGAGCGCGTGTGGGTCACCGCGCGCGACGGGGTGAAGGTGCCGGTGTCGCTGGTGTACCGCAAGGGCCTGCGCAAGGACGGCACCGCGGCGATGCTGCAGTACGGCTACGGCAGCTACGGCATCTCCATGGACCCGTCGTTCAACGCCTCGGTGATCAGCCTGCTGGACCGCGGCATGGTCTACGCCATCGCCCACATCCGCGGCGGCCAGGAGATGGGCCGGCAGTGGTACGAGGACGGCAAGCTGCTGAAGAAGCGCAACACCTTCAACGATTTCATCGACGTGACCCGCGAGCTGGTGCGCCAGGGCTATGCCGCGCCCGGCCGCGTCGCGGCCATGGGTGGCAGCGCCGGCGGCCTGCTGATGGGCGCGGTGGCCAACGAGGCGCCGTCCGACTACCGGGTGATGGTGGCGCAGGTGCCGTTCGTGGACGTGGTCACCACCATGCTCGACCCGACCATCCCGCTGACCACCAACGAGTACGACGAGTGGGGCAACCCCGAGCAGCCGCAGTACTACGAGTACATGCTGTCCTATTCGCCCTACGACAACGTGCGCGAGCAGGCCTACCCGGCCATGTTCGTCGGCACCGGCCTGTGGGACTCGCAGGTGCAGTACTGGGAACCGGCCAAGTGGGTGGCGCGCCTGCGCGACATGAACACCGGCACGCACCCGATCGTGTTCCGCACCAACATGGACGCCGGCCACGGCGGCAAGTCCGGCCGCTTCCGCCGCTTCCGCGAGATGGCCGAGTACTACGCCTTCGTGCTCGACCAGCTGGACGTGGCCCACGCACCGAAGTGAGGCACACGGCCGCCGCCTGCGCACGGGCGGCGGCTGGAGGCGGCGGCGCCCCGCCCGCGCCTATGATGGGGTGATGGACGGCCGCAACCGCTTCCGCTGGGCCTGGTGGCTGCTGGCCTATGCCAGCCTCGCCCTGGGCATCATCGGCGCTTTCCTGCCGGGCATGCCGACCACCGTGTTCGTGCTGGTCGCCGCCTGGGCCGCGGCCCGCGGCTCGGAGCGCCTGCACCGCGGGCTGCTGGCCGATCCGCGCTTCGGGCCGGTGATCCTGGCCTGGCAGCGGCACCGCGCCGTGCCGCGGCGCGCCAAGCGGGCCGCCACCTGGACGATGCTCGTCTGCGCCGCCGTGCTGCTGGCGGTGATGGCGGCCGTGCCTTCGCACCGCGGCTGGATGGTGGCGCTGCCGCTGCTGTGCATGGCCGCGGTCGGCGCCTGGCTGTGGCGGCGGCCGGAGCCGCCGGCCTGATCCCCACGCGGCGTGCATGCATGCGGCCGCTATACTTCCGCGCATGAACATCCGATTCCGCCTGCTGGCCGCCGTGCCCGCCGTGCTGCTGCTGGCCGCCTGCGGCAACAAGGGGCCGCTGGTGATGCCGCAGAAGCCGGTCCCCGTCGAACAGACCCTGCCGGCGCCGGAGGAACCGGCCGGCGAGGCGCCGCCGCCGGCCGGGGCGCCGGAGGACCGGGCCGACGAGCCGGCCCAGGCCCCGCCCGCCACGCCGGAGCCGGCCGGTGGCCCGAATGGCTGAGCGGTTGCGCTTCAGCAAGATGCACGGGGCGGGCAACGACTTCGTCGTGCTCGACCTGCGCGACGGGAGCCCGCCGCCGGACGCGGCCCTGGCCGCGCGCCTGGCCGACCGCCACCGCGGCGTGGGCTGCGACCAGATCCTCACCGTCGAGCCGCCGCGCAGCCCCGCTGCGGTGGCCACCTACCGCATCTGGAACGCCGACGGCAGCGCGGCCGGGCAGTGCGGCAACGGCGCGCGCTGCGTGGCCGCCTGGCTGGTGCGCGACGGTGCCGCGCGCGGCGACCGTTTCCTGCTGGACAGCCCTGCCGGCCTGCACGAGGTGCGGCGCCTGGAAGATGGCCGCTACGCCGTGGCCATGGGCGTGCCGCGCCTGGAGCCGGCAGCGGTGCCGCTGCGGGGCTTCGCCGCGCCGCAGGCCGAGTACGTGCTGGAGGTGGAGGGCCGCCGCGTGGCGTTCGGCGCGGTGTCCATGGGCAATCCGCACGCGGTGATCGAAGTGGAGGACGTGGACACGGCCGACGTGGCCGGGCTCGGCCCGGCGCTGCAGCGTTCGCCGGCCTTCCCGCAGTCGGTCAACGTCGGCTTCGCCCAGGTGCTGGCGCCGGACCGCGTCCGCCTGCGCGTGTACGAGCGCGGCGCCGGCGAGACCCTGGCCTGCGGCAGCGGCGCCTGCGCGGCGGTGGTGGCGCTGGTGCGGCGCGGCCGGCTGGCGCGCGAGGCCACGGTGGCGCTGCCCGGCGGCGAGCTGCACATCCGCTGGCCCTCGGACGGGGCAGAGGTCATCATGGCCGGACCGGCGGCTTTCGTGTTCGAAGGGGAATGGCAGGAATGAGCGAACTCCAGGACAGGCAGGAGAAACTGGGCGCGCACGAGGTGGCGGCCTACCTGCGGCGCAACCCGACTTTCCTCAAGCAGTTCCCCGACCTGGCGCTGAGCCTGGTGGTGCCGCGCGACGACGGCCGCGCCGCCTCGCTGGCCAGCTACCAGCTGGAGGTGCTGCGCGACAAGAACCGCGAGCTGCAGCGGCGCCTGGCCGAGCTGTCGGCCAACGCCCAGGTCAACGAACGCCTGGCGGTGCGCACCCACCAGCTGACCCTGTCGTTGATGCGCCAGCGCAGCTATGCCGACACCCTGCGCGCGATGGCCGCCTCGCTGGCCGAGGACTTCAACGGAGATCTGGTGCGGATCGTGTCCTTCCGCCCGGTGGAAGGCATGGAGGACGCCGAGTGGCTGCTGGTGCGCGCCGAGGACAGCCCCGAGCTGCAGCCGTTCCGCGATGCGTTGCGCGAGGGCGAGCCGCTGTGCGGGCGCCTGCAGGCGGAGAAGAACGCGGTGCTGTACGGTGGACGCAGCGACGAGGTGCAGTCCAGCGCCCTGCTGCCGCTGGCCGGTGTCGGCCTGGTGGCGGTGGGCAGCCGCGATCCCAACCGCTTCTACCCGGGCATGGGCACGCTGTTCCTGCGCATGATGGGCGAGGCCCTGGTCGTGGCCGCGCAGCGCTTCGACGCCTGAGCCCCTCGCGCCGGCGGGCTGGCGCAGGCCCGCGCCGGGCGCGCATGATGGCCCCATGCCCGCCGCCTCCGCCATGACCGGCATCGACGCTTTCCTCGAGCACCTGCGCGTGGAGCGGGCCATGTCGGCGCACACGCTCGATGCCTACCGCCGCGACCTGGAGGCCCTGCGCGAGTGGGCCGCGGCCAACGGCGCCGGCGAGCCGCAGGCGCTGGACGGCGCCGCGCTGCGCCGCTTCGTGGCCGACGAGCACCGCCGCGGGCTGTCGCCGAAGAGCCTGCAGCGCCGCCTGTCGGCCTGCCGCAGCTACTACGCCTGGCTGCTGCGCCACGGCCACCTCGCCGCCAACCCGGCCGCCGGTGTGCGCGCCCCGCGCGCGCTGCGGCGGCTGCCGCAGGTGCTGGACGTGGACGAGGCCGTGCGCCTGGTGGAGGTGCCCACCGACGCGCCGCTGGGCCTGCGCGACCGCGCCCTGCTGGAGCTGTTCTATTCCTCGGGTCTGCGCCTGTCCGAGCTGTGCGCGCTGCGCTGGCGCGACTTCGCCCCGGACCTGGGCAGCGTGACCGTGCTGGGCAAGGGCGGCAAGCAGCGCAACGTGCCGGTCGGCTCGCACGCGCGCGCCGCGCTGGCGCAGTGGCGCGCCTCCACCGGCGCCGGTGGCGACGGGTTCGTGTTTCCCGGGCGCGGCGGCGGGCCGATCAGCGCCCGTGCGGTGCAGGTCCGCGTCCGCCAGCTGGCCGTCCGCCAGGGGCTGTTCAAGCACGTGCACCCGCACATGCTGCGGCACAGCTTCGCCAGCCACGTGCTGGAGTCCTCCGGCGATCTGCGTGGCGTGCAGGAACTGCTGGGCCACGCCAACATCGCCACCACCCAGATCTACACCCACCTGGACTTCCAGCACCTGGCCCGGGTGTACGACGCGGCGCACCCGCGCGCGCGCCGGAAACCGTAGCCTGGGCCGGCGGTGCCCGCCCTGGGGACAAGGGGCGGAACAAAAGACGGATGCGGTTTTTCGCCTTTGGGGCGCCCGGTGGGGGAGGCGGGGATGACGGAGTTCGTGGTAGCGGGGCCGTACAAGGTGCCCGTATACGAGGGAAGGTCCGCGCGCGTGGTCGGGCGGGCGGAGGCGGATGCCTCCTTCAAGGCGCACCGTCCATCAGGAAGAAGAGCGGGTGCTACGTGTCTGCCATGCGGTCCGGCGGCGGGACCACGCCGGTGTGCGTGGGCAGGGCCACGAAGGGTTTCGGCCAGGAATGCTTCACCCACCACAAGCTGCACAAGTGCAACGAGGCGCTTGCCGACTGTGGCAGGGGATCCCTGGTGATCCTTTTTCTTCGAAGCCCCTTCCGGCAGGCGCGTACCCGCCCGCAACATCAACCTGCTCGAGAACTTCCTCATGCAGTCCGCCCCGTCGGTGAACGATCGCCTGCTCGACATCAGGAAGACCGGGCAGGAGAGATGGCGCATCCGGGGAGTGGTCAGGTCGCAAAGGAGGGGCGCGCGAAGCAAAGCGGCCCGGCAGGCTGCCGCCATGCCTGGCCTGTGACCCGGGGGGGCGGGCCCGCGAGCGGGGCCGGCTAGCGCATTGGCATCCAGCGGTCGCGGCCGTCNCTCTTGGCCGCGTACAGCGCCTGGTCGGCGCGCCGCAGCACGTCCTTGAGCGCCTCGCCGTCGCGCACGAAGGCCAGTCCGGCCGAGCAGCTGTAGCGGAACTCCGGGTGCCGCGGCAGCGGCACGCCGTCGCGCACGTCCCGGAACAGCCGCTCGAGCACCTGGCCGGCGGCCTCCGGGGTCACGTCGCGCAGCAGCAGCAGGAATTCCTCGCCGCCCCAGCGCGCGGCCAGGTCCCCGCGCCGCACCTGCGCCTGGATGCGCCCGGCGAAATGCCGCAGCAGCAGGTCGCCCTGGTCGTGGCCGAAGGTGTCGTTGACGCGCTTGAAGTGGTCGATGTCCAGCAGCACCAGCGCCGCGCCGCGCAGCCCGTGGCGGGCGTGCGCTGCGGCCAGCGCCTCCTGCATGTGGCGGCGGTTGCCCAGGCCGGTCAGCGGATCGGTCAGCGCGGCGCGCAGGGCCAGGTCGCGCTGCTGGCGCAGGGTGCGCTCGTCGGCGCCCAGCTCGGTGATGTCGGTGAGGATGCACAGCATCCAGCCGTTGGCCAGCGTGGTCTCGGTGACGTGCACCCAGCGGTCGCCGTGCATGTCGGCCTCGAACGCGCGGAACGGCTGCTTGCCGCGGCGCGAGGCTGCCGACGCGATCCAGGCCTCGAAGTCCGCGGTGGCGATGCGGTTGCCGCTCTGGTCGCGGTGGTTGGCGCGCAGGATCTCCTGCCAGGTCGGCCAGGTGTCCTCCTCCAGGCACAGCAGCTGGCGGTAGAAGCCGTTGGCGTAGACCAGCCGGTCGGTTTCGTCGAACACGCCGATGCCCTGCTGCGCCGCACCCGCCAGTTCGAGCAGGCGGTCGGGCGGCAGGGCCGGGGCTTGGCGGGAGCTGGTGGCGGACATGGCACGGGACGCGGGCACGTGGAGGAAGGGGCCGGCTGCGTCCTGCCACGCGGAAGGGGCCGCCGGTCCGCGCGGTGCGGCAAGGATAGCGGGTGGCCGCGCGGGCTTCGTGAACGCCGCCGCTCCACCCAACGCGCGAAGAGAGGGAGAGGCCATGAACGGACGTTGCCTGTGCGGCGCGGTGCGCTTCACCGTGCCGGACGACCGCCGCGGGATCGGCGTGTGCCATTGCGGGATCTGCCGCCGCTGGGGCGGCGGGCCGATGCTGGCGGTGCACTGCGGGCCGGACGTGCGGATCAGCGAAGGCGCGGACAAGGTGCGCACCTACGCTTCCTCGGAGTGGGCCGAGCGTGCCTTCTGCCAGGTCTGCGGCACCCACCTGTACTGCAAGGTGCACGCCAGCGGCGACCACTTCGTGGCCGCCGGCACGCTGGACAGCGACGAGCTGCGCATCACCGGCCAGACCTTCATCGACTGCAAGCTGCCGTACTACGACCTGGTCAACCAGACGCCGAAGTTCACCGAGCAGCAGGTACTGGAGATGTTCGCCTCCGGCAAGGCCGGCGGGGCGGCGTAGGCGGCGCGGGGAGCAGGGCGATGGACCTGGCGGCGGTCCGGCGCATGGCCGGATACAACCGGTATGAACGCGCGCATGTACGACGCGGCATCGCACCTGGACCGTGCGGCCCTGGCGGCCGACCGCGGCGCGGTGTCCGGTTCGATCCCCGGCATGCTCAACCGCACCGCGGTGGCCGACACGACTGGCTGCACCGTTTCGCGGTGCCGGACGGGGCTTCGCCGCGCTGCGGGCGCCGGAGGCGTTCCCGACGTCGGCATCGCCCGGGCAGCCGCTGGCCGATCACCTGGGCGGCCTGTGCCGCTACCGGGATGGGCTGGGCGGGCTGATCCTGCGCCGGTTGGAGGAGCCGACACCCGCCCACCTGGCCTGCGGCAAATGGCCGGGCAGGGGCAGGTGGGCAATTCCGGCGCTGCTGCGGCACTTCTTCCACCACCCGGCCACCACCGCGGCCAGGCTCCGACCCTGCCGTTCCAGGCCGGCGTGGAGGTGGGCGTGACCGGCCCGCCGGCGCCGATTCACGGCGATCCGGCCCGTGCCGCAGATTGACGCCGCCGCCGCCGGGTGCGGCTACCATCGGCACCGCCACCATCCGACGAACCGGAGGCGACAATGAACCGGCAGGACGAGGTGCTCTGGGCCACCCTGCGCATCGTGCTGGCGCTGCTGATCGCGGCCCACGGCTGGGCGCGCCTGTTCGCGGACGCGGTGGTGCCGTTCGGCCAGTGGCTGGACGACAGGGGCCTGCCGGCCGGCCCGGTGATCGCCTGGGCGGTGACCGGATACGAGATCGCCGGCTCGGCGCTGTTCGCGGTCGGCCGGTTCGTGTTCCCGCTCAGCCCGGGTTTTGCCGCCATCTACCTGGCCGGCCTGGTCCTGGTGCATCTGCCGGAGGGCTGGTTCGTGGTCGGGCTGGGCCGCAACGGCATGGAGTACGGCGTGCTGCTGGTGGTGGCGCTGCTGTGCGTGGGCTTGCACCACCGACACGCGGCGCCGCCGGCCTGACTCCGACGGCCCCGTTCCACCGCGGGTGACTTGAACCGGCGGGCGGTCGCCCCAACTGAGGGCCTTGTCACCCCCGGAGGCCGCATGGACCCCAGCCAGAATCCCAATGTCTTCCACGCCACCACCATCGTCTGCGTGCGCCGCGGCGACAAGGTGGCCATCGCCGGCGACGGCCAGGTCACGCTCGGCCACACCGTGATGAAGGGTAATGCCCGCAAGGTGCGGCGTCTGGGCCGCGACGGCCAGGTGCTGGCCGGCTTCGCCGGCGCCGCCGCCGACGCCTTCACCCTGTTCGAACTGTTCGAGGCCAAGCTGGAGAAGCACGGCCAGCTGACCCGCGCCGCGGTGGAACTGGCCAAGGACTGGCGCACCGAGCGCCGCCTGGGCAAGCTCGAGGCGCTGCTGGCGGTGGCCGACAGGGAGACCTCGCTGGTCATCAGCGGCACCGGCGACGTGATCGAGCCGGAGGACGGCATCATCGCCATCGGTTCCGGCGGCAGCTACGCGCTGTCGGCCGCGCGCGCGCTGATGGCGCACACGGAGCTGGACGCACGCGCCATCGCCACCGAGGCGATCCGCATCGCCGGCGACATCTGCATCTACACCAACCACAACGTGGTGGTCGAGGAACTGTGAGGCCCCGCGCCGCGCGTGCCGCGCGGCCGGACGCCGCTGCGTTCCCGATTCCCCGCAACTTCCCGGACAGGCCCCAATGGCAGAGAACACCTCCCCCACCATGACCCCGCGCGAGATCGTGCAGGAGCTGGACCGGCACATCGTCGGCCAGCAGGCCGCCAAGCGCGCGGTGGCCATCGCCCTGCGCAATCGCTGGCGCCGCATGCAGCTGGCGCCGGAGCTGCGCAACGAGGTCATGCCCAAGAACATCCTCATGATCGGCCCCACCGGCGTGGGCAAGACCGAGATCGCGCGGCGTCTGGCCACCCTGGCCAATGCGCCGTTCGTGAAGGTGGAAGCCACCCGCTTCACCGAGGTGGGCTACGTGGGCAAGGACGTGGAGCAGATCATCCGTGACCTGGCCGACACCGCGGTGAAGATGTACCGCGAGCAGGCCAAGGCACGCGTGCGCCTGCAGGCCGAGGAGCGGGCCGAGGAGCGCATCCTCGACGCGCTGCTGCCGCGCCGCCAGGCGGGCCTGCCGTTCGACGCGGCCACCGCCGAGGTGCAGGTGTCTGGGCCCGAGGACGCCACCCGCGCCAAGTTCCGCAGGATGCTGCGCGCCGGCGAGCTGGACGAGCGCCAGATCGAGCTGGACGTGGCCACCAGTGTGGGCGTGGACATCATGACCCCGCCGGGCATGGAGGAGATGGGCCAGCAGCTGCGGCAGATGTTCGCCAGCCTGGGCGGCGGCCGCACCCACAAGCGCACCCTCACCATCCGGCAGGCCCGCCCCATGCTCATCGAGGAGGAGGCGGCCAAGCTGGTCAACGAGGAGGACATCCGCGCCGCGGCCATCGAGGCCTGCGAGCAGAATGGCATCGTCTTCATCGACGAGATCGACAAGGTGGCCAGGCGCGGCGACACCATCGGTGGCGGCGACGTCAGCCGTGAGGGCGTGCAGCGTGACCTGCTGCCGCTGGTGGAGGGTTCCACCGTGGCCACCAAGTACGGCACGGTGCGCACCGACCACATCCTGTTCATCGCCTCCGGCGCCTTCCACCTGGCCAAGCCCTCCGACCTGATCCCGGAGCTGCAGGGCCGCTTCCCGATCCGCGTGGAGCTGTCGCCGCTGAGCAAGCAGGACTTCGTGCGCATCCTCACCGAGCCCAAGGCCGCGCTGACCCGCCAGTACGTGGAGCTGATGGCCACCGAGGGGGTGAAGCTGGAGTTCACCGCCGATGCCATCGAACGCATCGCCGAGATCGCCGCGCTGGTGAACGAGCGCCAGGAGAACATCGGCGCCCGCCGCCTGCATACCGTGCTCGAGCGCCTGCTCGACACCCTGAGCTACGAGGCGCCGGACCGCGACGGCCAGGCGGTGACCATCGACCGTGCCTACGTGGACGAGCACCTGGGCGAGCTGGTCCAGGATCCGGACCTGAGCCGCTACATCCTCTGACCGGTGCCGCCGGCCGCGTCCGCGGGCGGCGTTGATGCCGGGGGGCCGGCCGCCGGCCCGCACCCCGGCTGCCGCGGCGGCGGCGCGCGGCTATGCTCGTGGGTCGGCTCCGGGCCCATGCCGGGCCCCCGAGGGGAGGGGAGAATGGGGAAGAACAAGCGCCTGTCGTGCCTGCTGGCCGCCGTGCTGGTCCTGCTGTGGCCGGCGGCCGTCCACGCCATGCCGGCCGATGCCACGCCGCAGGGGGTGGCGGTGGACGGGGCGCGCGCCGCCGCCTTCGCCGCCATCATGCAGCGGCACGGCATCCCGGGCGCGCAGCTGGTGCACGTGCGCGACGGCCGCGAGCAGGCGATCGAATACGGGCGCATGCGCGCCGACGGCGGGCGCGCGGTGGAGGCCGACACCCTGTTCCAGGCCGCCTCGCTGTCCAAGGTGGTCGGCGCCTACGTCACCCTGCGCCTGGTGGACCGCGGCCTGATCGAGCTGGACCGGCCGCTGTGGGAGTACTGGCCCTCGCCGCGCGCGAAGGACAACCCGCAGGCGCGCCGCATCACCGCGCGCATGGTGCTCAACCACACCACCGGACTGAAGAACTGGGAGATCTCCCCGTCCAACCCGGCCATCGACGGCACACCGCTGCAAAGCCTGTTCGAGGCCGGGGCGCGCTACTCGTATTCCGGCGAGGGCTTCTACCTGCTGCAGCGCACGCTCGAACACCTGACCGGCAGGCGCTGGGAACGGCTGGCGCGCGAGGAGGTGTTCGACGTGTTCGGCATGCCCGGCAGCCGCTACCTGACCGATCCGGAATCGGCCGCGCGCAACGCCAACGGCCACGGCAGGGACGGCGAGGTGCTGGCCGACCGCGTGTTCGGCTGGGAGAACACCGCCTGGACCCTGGTGACCACCGCACGCGAGTACAGCCGCTTCCTGCAACGGGCGCTGTACCGCGGCGAGGGCCTGACCCCGGCCAGCCACGCGCTGCTGAAGACCCGCTCCAGCGACGCCGAGGACCAGGCCGTCCCGGTGCCGGTGGACCCGCACATCGACTGGAGCCTGGGCGTGGGCCTGGAGACCGTGGAAGGCCGCACCCGCCTCTGGCACTGGGGCGACAACCCCGGCTTCAAGGCCTTCTTCATGCTCGACCCCGACAGCGGCGAGAGCCTGGTGCTGCTGACCAACAGCGAGAACGGCATGCAGGCCTTCAAGGAGGTGCTGCGCCTGTTCCTGGGCCCGGGCGAGTATCCGGCGGTGGACTGGGCGGCGGCGCAGAGCTGAGCATGCCGCTCAGCCGGCGGGGGCCTCCGGCAGGGCGATGGCCGCGCCTTCGACGCAGGCCACCAGGCGCTCGCCCGGCCGCAGGCGCGCCGCGACACCCGCGGTGAAGGCCGAGAACGCCGGCAGCACGGTCAGGCCTTCGCGCAGCCAGAACGCCGGCCAGCGCCGGTGCAGGCCGGGCAGGGCGGCCAGCGGATGCACGTGCCGCACAGCACGTGCGCACCGGGTGCCGGGCGCGGATCGTGGCGCAGCAGGAACGGGCCGTCGCGCTGTTCACCGCCGGCGTCCTCGACGTCCAGCACGGAGGCGGCGAAGGCGCGATCGTGGTTGCCGCGCAGCACGCGGATGCGCAAGCCGGGATGGCCTGCGCGCCAGGTCCGCCACGCCGCCAGCCAGTGTGCGCGCGGTGCCGGGCCGTGCAGCAGGTCGCCGAGGATCCACAGCACTTCGGCCGGATACCCGGCCAGCAGCGCATCCAGGCGCCGCAGGTCGAGCGCGGTGCCGCCGCCGGGGATCGCCAGGCCGGCGCGGCGGAACGCATCGCCCTTGCCCAGGTGCAGGTCGGCCACCAGCAGGGCGCGCGCCCGCGGGCGCCAGAGCGCGCGGCCACCCAGCAGGTGCACCGGCTCGCCGGCCAGCCGCGTGCGCCACTCAGCGTCCATGGCGGCGCTCCAGCCGTTCGGCGGCGCGGCGCACGCGGGTGCGCCAGTCCTCGGTGCTGAGCTGGCCACGCTGGCCCTCGGCCCAGAGCGGGAACGACAGCGGCGTCAGTCCGGGCGGGGTGGCCAGCACCAGCCCGCGCGAACCGCGGTCGCGCAGCGCCTGCTCCAGCCGCGCCAGTTCCAGTTCGCCCTCCAGCACCTCGCGCCCGGCCTGGGCCAGCAGCAGGTGGCCGGGATCGTGGCGGCTGAGCACGTCGAACAGCAGCCCGGAGGAGGCCTGCAGCTGGCGCAGGCTGCGCAGCTGGCGGCCGGGCAGGGACGGCATCAGCAGGCCGGAAACGCGGGCGATCTCGCGGAAGCGGCGGCGCGCCAGCTCGCCCAGGTTGAGCGCCTGGCGTAGGTCGGCCTCCAGCCCTGCCGGCGAGAACATCGCCCGCAGCAGGGCTTCGTCCACCGGCGCCGCCTGCGCCGGCGACAGCACCAGGCCGTAGTCGTTGGCGGCGAAGGCGAAGCTGTTGCGCTGCAGCCGACCCCAGCGCAGGGCGAACAGCGCGGCCAGGCCCTCGTTCACCTGGCGCCCGCCGAACGGGTACACGAACAGGTGCTGGCGCCCGCGCAGGCGGAGCCGCTCGACCAGCAGGCGGTCCGGGCCGGGCCGGGCGGAGATGCGCTCCTGCAGCGCCAGCAGTGGCGCCAGCGCGAGCAGCTCGGGCGAGCCGTCGGGCACGGCCAGCAACCGCTCCACCCCGTCGGCCAGTTGCGAGGACAGCGGCATGCGCCCGCCGCGCCAGGTCGGCACCGCACCCTCGCCGCCACGGGCCAGGCGCACGTAGGCGGTCATGTCCTCCAGCCGCACCAGCTCCAGCAGGCGGCCGGCGAAGCGGAAGCGGTCACCGCGACGCAGGCGGCCGACGAACTGTTCCTCCACCGCGCCCAGCGTGCCGCCGCGCAGCAGGCGCACGGTGACGCTGCCGTCGCTGGTGATGGTGCCGATCGACAGGCGGTGGCGCAGGGCCACGCGCCGGTCCTGGACCACGCAGCGGCCGTCCGCGGCGCGCACCACCTTGTGGAAGTCCGGGTAGTGCGACAGTGCGCGTCCGCCCTGGACGATGAAGTCCAGCACCGCCTGCCAGGTCGGCTCGTCCAGCCCGGCGAAGGCATGGGTCCCGCGCACCTCGGCCAGCAGCGCGTCCGGCTCGAAGCCGCCGGCCAGGGCGCAGCTGACGCAGTGCTGGGCCAGCACGTCCAGCGGACGGCGCGGCGGCAGGCGCGCTTCGACGCGGCCATCGCGGATCGCCCGGCGCGCGGCGGCGAACTCCACCAGTTCCAGCGCATGGGTGGGGATGCAGGTGACCTCGCCCGGTTCGCCGGGACGGTGGCGCGCACGGCCGGCGCGCTGCAGGAGGCGCGCCACGCCCTTGGGGCTGCCCAGCTGCAGCACCTGGTCCACCGCAGGGAAATCCACGCCCAGGTCCAGGCTGGAGGTGGCCACCACGCAGCGCACCGTGCCCTCGCGCAGGCCCTGCTCGGCGGCGCCGCGCAGGGCCGGATCCAGCGAGCCGTGGTGCAGGGCGAGGGTGGCCGGATCCTCGGGCCAGACCGCAGCGAGCGCCTGGTGCCAGAGCTCGGCCTGGGCGCGGGTGTTGGTGAACAGCAGGCTGCTGCGCACCGCCAGCAGGCGATCCAGTACGCGCGCCAGCTGGCCCAGGCCGAGGTGGCCGGCCCAGGGGAAGCGTTCGCCGCCTCCCGGGCGCAGGGTGTGCACCACGACCGGCCGTGCACGGGTGCCGCCCACCAGTGCGGCATCCGGCGCGTGCGGCAGCAGCACCTCGCGCGCCTGTACGAGGTTGCCGAGCGTGGCCGACAGGCCCCAGATGCGCAGCCCGGGGCGCAGCGCGCGCAGGCGCGCGAGGCTGAGTTGCAGCAGCACGCCGCGCTTGTTGCCCAGCAGCTCGTGCCACTCGTCGACCACCACCATGTCCAGCGCGCGCAGCCGCTCCGGCGCGTCGGGATAGGACAGCAGCAGGGCCAGCGACTCGGGCGTGGTCACCAGCGCGTCGAGCCCGCCCTCGCGCGCCAGGCGGCGGTCGCGCGTGCTGGCATCGCCGGTCCGCTGGCCCACGCGTCAGTCCAGGCCCAGCGCCGCTGCCGGTTCGCGCAGCGCGCGGGCGGTGTCGGCGGCGAGCGCGCGCAGCGGGGTGATCCACAGCAGGCGCAGCGGATGCGCCTCGGCGGCGCGCATGCGGCGCTTCGTGGCTGGCGCGGATTCGGCGCGTGCCAGCGCCTCGAGCAGGGACACGCCGGCCACCGCCAGGGTCTTGCCGCTGCCGGTGGGTGTGTGCAGCGGGCCCGACCCGCCGGCCAGGGCGCGGCGCCAGACCCCGCGCTGGAAGCGCAGCGGCGTCCATCCACGCTGCGCGAACCAGGCCTCCAGCTGCCTGCGCGCGCGGCGCAACGCGGCCGCGGACGGTCGTGGCGGTGCGGGTGGCGGTGGCTGTGCCGGGCTCATCGCGCCAGCGCCTGCAGGGCGGCCAGCACGTCGGCCTCGGCGGCCGGCTTGTCGTGGCGCCAGCGCAGGATGCGCGGGAAGCGCACGGCGATGCCGGACTTGTGCCGGCGGCTGCGGTTGACCGCCTCGAAGCCCAGCTCGAACACCTGCACCGGTTCCACCGCGCGCACCGGGCCGAAGCGCTCGATGGTGTGGGCGCGGATCCAGCGGTCCAGCTTGAGGATCTCGGCATCGTCCAGGCCGGAGTAGGCCTTGGCCACCGGCACCAGCGCGCCCTCGTGCCACAGGCCGAAGGTGCAGTCGGTGAACAGGGTGCTGCGGCGGCCGTGACCGGCCTGGGCGTAGAGCAGCACCGCATCGATGGTCAGTGGATCGACCTTCCACTTCCACCAGTCGCCGCGGCGGCGCCCGGACTGGTAGGCGGCGCCGGCGCGCTTGAGCATCAGGCCCTCGACGCCGCGCTCGCGCGACTGGCTGCGCAGTCCGGCGGCGTGTTCCCAGCTGGCGGGCTGCACCCGCGGCGACAGCGCGATGCGCGGGTCATCCAGCGCCGCCAGCACCTGCCCCAGGCGCGCGCGGCGTTCCAGCTGCGGCAGCCCGCGCAGGTCCTGGCCGCCGAGCTCCAGCAGGTCGTAGGCCACCACCCGCTCCGGCGTGTCGGCCAGGGTCCTCGCGCCCGGCTTGCGCCGCTGGATGCGGGTCTGCAGCGCGGTGAACGGCAGCGGCGCGTCCCCGTCGTCGCGCCAGGCCAGCAGTTCGCCGTCGAGCACGGTTCCGTCCGGCAGCGCCGCGGCGGCCTGCTCGATCTCGGGGAAGCGGCCATCCAGGCGCTCCTCGCCGCGCGACCACAGCGCCACCCCGCCGTCGCGGCGGATCAGCTGCACGCGGATGCCGTCCCACTTCCATTCCAGCAGCCACTCGTCGATCGGACCCAGGCTCTCCGGTGTGGCCTCCAGCGGCGAGGCAAGGAAGAACGGATAGGGCTGCTGGCGGTCGCCGGGGCGCTCGCGCGGATCGAGCAGGTGCGCCATCCAGTCGGCATCGGGCGTCCAGGCGCCAAGCATGCGCTGGGCGATGCGGGCGATGTCCACGCCGGACAGCTCGGCCAGCGCCTGCTGCACCAGCCGCTGCGACACGCCCACTCGCAGCGAGCCGGTCAGCAGCTTGTTGAAGGCCAGGCGTTCGTCGAAGCAGAGGCTGCGCCAGGCCGCGGTGACCGCGGCGCGGCGCACTTCCGGCGCGGCATTGGCCAGCGGCAGCAGGCGCCGTTCGATCCACTCCGACAGCGGCACGTCGGCGCCGGCATCGGGCGGGTCGTCCAGCAGCAGGGTCACGGTCTCGGCCAGGTCGCCCACCTGCGAGTAGCTGTCGTCCACCAGCCAGCCGGGAAGGCCGGCGACTTCGCCCACCCAGGCGCGCAGTTCGCCGCTGGCGGCGATCTTGCGGCCGGCGCCGGAGATCTTGCCGCCGGAGAGCAGGTGCAGGGCCCAGGCCGCGTCCGCCGGCGGCGCATCGCGGAAATAGGCGACCAGGGCCGCGCTTGTCGCCGGTGGCGGTGCTGCGGTCCAGCTCGCGGTACAGGGCCGCGAAGCGCCTCATGCGTCCGGCTCCCGCGCCCGCCCGGCCGTGGCGGCATCCTGCGGGGCTTCGTCGCCGTAGCCGGTATGGAAGGACTCGGCGGCCACGCCCTGCTCGCACAGGTGGCGCACCAGGGCGTCGGTGTTGCCGTGGGTGGCGATGATCCGGCGCGCGCCGGTGTCGGCGATGGTGCGCAGCAGGTCGGGCCAGTCGGCGTGGTCGGAGATGACGAAGCCGCGGTCCACGTTGCGCCGGCGGCGGTTGCCGCGGATCCGCATCCAGCCGGAGGCGAAGCCGTGCTGGGCGCGGCGGAAGCGGCGCAGCCGGGCGCTGCCCGCGGCCGAGGGCGGGGCGATCACCAGGTGCCCGGCGCAGTCGGCGTTGCGCGGCAGGTCGGCGACGCGCTCGGTCTCCAGCATGGCGATGCCGGCCTGGCGGTAGACCTGCACGCCGGCGTCGATCGCGCCGTGCAGCAGCGCGGGCACGTCGTCGAGGTCGCGCAGCTCGGCCAGCACGCGCTGTGCCTTGCCCAGCGCGTAGCAGTACAGGATGGCGGCCTCGCCGCGCCCGGCGCATTGCCGCCGCCACCGCACGATGTCGGCGGCGACCTGGCGCGTGTCCGGCCAGCGGTACACAGGCAGCCCGAAGGTCGCCTCGGTGATGAAGGTGTCGCACCGGACCGGTTCGAACGCGGCGCAGGTGGAATCGGGCTGGCGCTTGTAGTCGCCCGAGGCGACCCAGACCCGGCCATCGGCCTCGATCCTGACCTGGGCCGAGCCCAGCACGTGCCCGGCCGGATGCAGCGAGACCCGCGCCCGGCCGAGGGTGAAGGCCTCGCCGTAGTCGTGCGCATGAACCTGCTGTTCGCCCAGGCGCCAGCGCAGGACCGCCACGCCGTCGCGGCTGCAGTGGTACTCGCCCATGCCGGGACGGGCATGGTCGCCGTGGCCATGCGTGATGACCGCGCGCGGCACCGGCCGCCACGGGTCGATGTGGAAACCGCCGGGCGGGCAGTAGAGCCCTTCCGGGCGCAGGACGACCAGGTCGTCGGAGGACTCGGGCATGGCCCGAGTCTGGGGGCGGCGGCGTGCAGGCGGTGAGAATCACCGTCCCTTCACGCCGCGTGCGGGCGCTCAGCGCGCGTGGCCGCAGGCGCCGTCCGCGCCGATGTCCTCGTTCCACACGTGCGGGTTGGCGGCGATCCAGTCGCCGAGCATGCGGATGCACTCGGCATTGTTGAGGTCGATGACCGCCACGCCCTGTTCGCGCAGCCACTCGTGCCCGCCCTGGAAGTTGACCGCCTCGCCCATGACCACGGTGCCGATGCCGAACTGCCTGACCAGGCCGCTGCAGTACCAGCACGGCGAGAGCGTGGTGACCATGACGGTGTCGCGGTAGGAGCGCTGGCGGCCGGCCTTGCGGAAGGCGTCCGTCTCGGCGTGCACGGACGGGTCGTTCTCCTGCACGCGGCGGTTGTGGCCGCGGCCGAGCAGGCGGCCGTCGCGGGTGAACAGCGCGGCGCCGATCGGGATGCCGCCCTCGGCCAGGCCCTGGCGGGCCTCCTCGAGGGCGACGGCGAGCATGGCGCGGTAATCGATGGACACGGTGCGGTGTTCCTCTGGGGTTGCCCTGCTTCAGCGTATGCCGGCCACCGCGGCGCCGCCAGGCGCGGCGGCGGTGTCCACCGCCACCACCACCGACATGCCCGGGGCCAGCCGCGCCAGCGCCGCGTCCTGGCCCGGGTCGATGCGGATGCGCACCGGGATGCGCTGGGCGATCTTGACGAAGTTGCCGGTGGCGTTGTCCGGCGGCAGCACCGAGAACTGCGCGCCGGTGGCCGGTGCGATGCGCTCCACGTGGCCGGACAGGACCAGGCCGTCCAGCGCGTCCACCGTGAAGCGCACCGGAAGGCCCTCGCGGATGCGCGCCATCTGCGTCTCCCTGAAGTTGGCCACCACCCACAGTTCCTCCGGCACCAGCGCCATCAGCTGGGTGGCGGTGGCCACGTAGGCGCCCTCGCGCACGGCCACCTGGCCGAGACGGCCGTCGCGCGGGGCCAGCACGCGGGTGTCGTCCAGGCGGATCCTGGCCAGCTCCACCGCCTCGGCGGCGGCCACCTGCGCCTCCAGCACCTGGCGGCCGACCTCGACGCTGCGCTCGTTCTCCCGCGCCGCCAGCAGTGCGGCCTGTGCCTGGGCCAGCTCGGCCCGGGCCTGGCGGTCGCCGGCCAGGGCGGTCTCGCGGTCCTGCTGCGAGACCAGGCGCTGCGCGGCCAGCTCGTCGGCGCGGTGCCAGGCGGCACCGGCGCGTTCGCGCTGCGCGTCGCGGGCCTGCACCTGCGCGGCGGCCTGGGCGCTGGCGGCGGCCGCGGTGCGGCGTTGCTGTTCCCAGGCGGCCAGGCTGGCGCGCGCGGCCTGCAGCTGGGCCAGGGCCTGGTCCAGCTGCTGCCGGTACACGCGGTCGTCGATCCGCACCAGCAGCTGGCCGCGGCGGACCGCCTGGAAGTCCTGCACCGCCACGCGGGTGACGTAGCGCTCCACCTGCGGCGCGACCACGGTCAGTTGGCCCTGCACTTGGGCGTCCTCGGTGCGCTGCACGGCGCTGCGGAAGGGCGGGATCTGCCAGGCGTGCAGCACCAGGCCGATGCCGGCCACGGCCAGCGCGGCCACGCCCAGCAGGGCGGGGAGACGG
>NZ_PDWK01000049.1 GCF_010093135.1 Pseudoxanthomonas taiwanensis
GGCCGCGGCCGGCGGCCGCTGCGGCATGGGCGCCGGATCAGCGTCGGGGCGGGGCGGCTCGGTCCGCGGCATCGCTGTCCTCCCTCCGGACGGAATGGCGGCGGCGGATCCGGCGCTCCTCGAGGGCGAAGCGCCACGCGCCGCCGGCCACCAGCAGGGCCAGCGCGAACCAGGTCAGCGCGTAGCCCAGGTGGTTGTCTCGGAACCGTACCACCGTCAGCCCGCCGCGGGGCCAGGGCGCGCCGCCGGTCACCCGCGCCGCGCTTTCCCGGTCGGCGTCGAGGAACCAGGGCGCCACGTCCTCCAGGCCCAACGCCGAGGCGATGGCCTCCACGTCACGGGAGTACCAGCGGCCGCCGGCCGGGTCGTTGCGGCGCAGGAAGCCGCCACCCGGCTCGGACAGGCGCAGCAGGCCGGTGACTTCGGCCCGGCCTCCGGCGGGCGGGGCGGTCCAGGACTCGGGCACCAGGCCGAGGTTGACCAGGACCACGCTGCCGTCGGCGCGGCGCAGCGGCCGCAGCAGCCAGAAGCCGGAGCCGGCCTCGGTGACCGCCATCACCCGTACGTCGGGCACGGGCAGCCAGGTACCGCGGACGGTGACGCGGCGGTATTCGTGGTCGCGGGGGGAGGACGCCGCCCAGGCGGCGGCGTCGGGGGCGGGCGCGGGCGCGGCGTGGATCCGCGCCTCGACCCGCGCGATCAGGTCGTGCTTCCAAGCCATGCGCTGCAACTGCCAGATGCCCAGCGCCAGGAACAGCAGGAAGCCGGAAAGGAAGGCGGCGGCCAGCAGCACGAGCGCCAGCGGCCCGCGGGGGGCGCGTGCGTCCGTGCCGGCGGCCGCCGTGCCGGTCATGGCAGGTTGCGCGCCTCGTGCGGCGTCATGGTGGGCATCATGTTGGTGTTCATGTGGTACATGACCCACAGCGAACCGGCCAGCACGATCACCACCAGCACCGTGGTGAAGATCAACGCCAGCAGGTTCCAGCCGCCCTCGGAGCGGGCGTTCATGTGCAGGAAGTACACCATGTGCACCACGATCTGCACGGCGCCGAGGCCGAGGATGACCAGGGCGGTCAGCCCCGGGTCCTCGATGACCTTGCCCATCACCAGCCAGAACGGGATGGCGGTGAGGATCACCGACAGGACGAAGCCGATGACGTAGTCGCGCAGGGTGCCGTGGGGGCCCTCGTCGTGGCCGTGGTCGCCGTGCCCGTCGTGGGCCGGGTGGTGGGTGGCGTGGGGATCGGTGGGCAGGCTCATCACAGCGTTCCCATCAGGTAGACGAAGGTGAAGACGCCGATCCAGACGACGTCCAGGAAGTGCCAGAACATGGACAGGCACATCAGGCGGCGGCGGTTGGCCTCGTGCAGGCCGTAGCGCTGCACCTGCACCATCAGCACCACCAGCCAGATGATGCCGAAGGCCACGTGCAGGCCATGGGTGCCCACCAGGGCGAAGAACGAGGACAGGAAGGCGCTGCGCTGCGGGCCCGCGCCCTGGTGGACCAGGTGGGCGAACTCGTACAGCTCCAGGCCCAGGAAGCCCAGGCCGAACAGGCCGGTGATGGCCAGCCAGGCCAGCACGCCCGCCGGGCGGCGGGCCTGCATGGACAGCATGGCGAAGCCGTAGGTGATGGACGACAGCAGCAGCATCGCCGTGTTCACCGCCACCAGCGGCAGGTCGAACAGCTCCGCGCCGGTGGGGCCGGCGGCGTAGCTGCGGCCCAGCACGCCGTAGACGGCGAACAGGCAGGCGAAGACCAGGCAGTCGCTCATCAGGTACAGCCAGAACCCGAGCAGGGTCCCGTTCTGCGGATGGTGCCGGCCGGACAGGTCGAAGAACTGCGGTGGCTGGCCGGGCGCCGCGTTGGCGGCGGTTGCGATGGCGTCAGACATTGGCGTTCAGCAGTCGGGTGCGTGCTTCCTCGGTCGCGGCCACGGTCTCGGCCGGGATGTAGTAGTCACGCTTGTAGTTGAAGGAGTGCACGATCGCGGCGATCACGATGGCGGCGAAAGAGCCGATCGCCAGCCACCACATGTGCCAGACCAGGGCGAAGCCGCACACCGTGCTCAGGCCGGCCAGGACCACGCCCGCCGCGGTGTTCTTCGGCATGTGGATCGGCATGAAGCCGGAGGTCGGGCGCTGGTAGCCGCGCTGCTTCATGTCCCACCAGGCGTCGTTGTCGTACACGACCGGGGTGAAGGCGAAGTTGTACTCCGGCGGCGGCGAGGAGGTGGACCACTCCAGGCTGCGGGCGTTCCACGGGTCGCCGGTGGTGTCGCGCAGCTGGTCGCGCTTGCGGTAGCTGACGTACAGGCAGATCAGGAACGAGGCGATGCCGATGGCGATCAGGAAGGCGCCGAAGGCGGCGATCTGGAACCAGATCTGCAACGACGGGTCGGTGAAGTGGCTCATGCGGCGGGTCACGCCCATCAGGCCCAGCACGTAGAGCGGGGTGAAGGCGAACCAGTAGCCGGCCAGCCAGAACCAGAACGACATCTTGCCCCAGAACGGATCCAGCTTGTAGCCGAAGGCCTTGGGGAACCAGAAGGTCATGCCGGCGAACAGGCCGAACACCACGCCGCCGATGATCACGTTGTGGAAGTGCGCGATCAGGAACAGGCTGTTGTGCAGCACGAAGTCGGCCGGGGGCACGGCCAGCAGCACGCCGCTCATGCCGCCGACGACGAAGGTGACCATGAAGCCGACCACCCACAGCATCGGCACCTCGTAGCGGATGCGGCCGCGGTACATGGTGAACAGCCAGTTGAAGATCTTCGCACCCGTCGGGATCGAGATGATCATCGTCGTGATGCCGAAGAACGAGTTCACGCTGGCGCCCGCGCCCATGGTGAAGAAGTGGTGCAGCCACACCAGGTACGAGAGCAGGGTGATCACCACCGTGGCGTACACCATCGAGGTGTAGCCGAACAGGCGCTTGCCGGTGAAGGCGGGCACGATTTCCGAGAACACGCCGAAGATCGGCAGGATCAGGATGTAGACCTCGGGGTGGCCCCAGATCCAGATCAGGTTCACGTACATCATGGGGTTGCCGCCCAGGTCGTTCGTGAAGAAGTTGGTCCCCACGTAACGGTCCAGGGTCAGCAGCGCCAGGACGGCGGTCAGCACCGGGAAGCTGACCACGATCAGCACGTTGGTGCACAGCGCGGTCCAGGTGAACACCGGCATCTTCATCAGGGTCATGCCCGGCGCGCGCATCTTGACGATGGTCACGATCAGGTTGACGCCCGACAACAGGGTGCCGACGCCGGCGATCTGCAGCGCCCAGATGTAGTAGTCCATGCCGACGTCGGGGCTGTAGTCGATGCCCGACAGCGGCGGGTAGGCCAGCCAGCCGGTCTTGGCGAACTCGCCGACGAACAGCGAGACCATCACCAGCGCAGCACCGGAGGCCGTCATCCAGAAGCTGAAGTTGTTCAGGAACGGGAAGGCGACGTCGCGGGCGCCGATCTGCAGCGGCACCAGGTAGTTCATCAGACCTGTGACCAGCGGCATGGCCACGAAGAAGATCATGATCACACCGTGCGCGGTGAAGATCTGATCGTAGTGGTGCGGTGGCAGGTAGCCGAGGTTGTCGCCGAAGGCGATGGCCTGCTGCAGGCGCATCATGATGGCATCGGCGAAGCCGCGCAGCAGCATCACCAGGCCCAGCACCATGTACATGATGCCGATCTTCTTGTGGTCGATGCTGGTGAACCAGTCGCGCCACAGGGTGCCCCACAGCTTGTAGCGCGTGATCAGCGCCAGCAGGGCGATGCCGCCGATCATCACGCCGATGAAGGTGGCGACGACGATGGGTTCGTGGAGGGGGAGTGCATCCCAGCCCAGGCGCCCGAGGATAGGGTGCGTCTGGACCGCTTGGGTAGCGTGTTCGGGGGTCATGGTTTCACGTCTTCCGGCGGGCGCCGCCCGGGGCGGCGCCGGCCATTAGGGAGCGGAACGGGAAAGCTGGCCGGCCAGGCCGGCGGTGGGCGGATCGCCGGCGGCGCACATGGCCGACTGCACGTACGGGCGGCCGCGCAGGTCGCCGCGCTGGCGGGCCTCCAGGCCCTCCATGCGGGTGCGGCCCGGACCCTTGCCGGCGTCGATGGCCATCATCTCGTGCAGGCACATCCGGCGCGGGTCCACGCAGCGGTTGAGGATGGCATCGTACAGGCCCGCCTCGACGCTGGCGTAGTGGCGCACCGGCTCGCGCTCGGAGGGCTTCTCCAGCTCCAGGTAGCCGTCGCGGCCCAGGACCTGGCCGCTGCCGCGGACCTGATCCACCCAGGCGTCGAAGCCGGCCTCGTCCAGGGCGTGGAAGCGGAAACGCATGCCGGAGAAGCCGGCGCCGCTGTAGTTCGAGGAGAAGCCCTCGTACTCGCCCGGGGTGCTGATGACCGCGTTCAGCTCCGTCTGCATGCCCGGCATGGTGTAGATCATGCCGGCCAGGGCCGGGACGTAGAACGCGTTCATCACCGTGGAGGAGGTCAGCTTGAAGCGGATCGGCCGGTCGACCGGCGCGGCCAGCTCGTTGACCGTGGCGATGTTCTGCTCCGGATAGATGAACAGCCACTTCCAGTCGAGCGAGACCACCTCGACCTCCAGCGGCTCCACGCCCTCGGGGACCGGCTTGCCGGGGGCGATGCGCTCCAGCGGCCGGTACGGGTCCAGGGTGTGGGTGGTGATCCAGGTGATCGAGCCCAGGGCGATGATGATCATCAGGGGCGCGGCCCAGATGACCAGCTCCAGCCGGGTCGAGTGGTCCCAGTCCGGCTTGTAGGTGGCCCTGGTGTTGCTGGCCCGGTAGCGCCAGGCGAAGAACAGCGTCAGCGCGATGACCGGCACGATGATGATCAGCATCAGGAGCGTGCTGATGATGATCAGGTCACCCTGCTGGCGGGCCACATCGCCCGGGGCGTTGAGCAGGATCGGGTTGCAGCCGGCCAAGGGCAAAGCCAGTCCGGCCGCCATGGGCAGGCGACTCAGGAAGCGTAGTGGGGGCATGGTTGTGGGGAAGGCAGGAATCTGCGCGCGAAACTTTACCGCGAAACGCGTCCGCGCGCGATTGGACGTTTTGTCCCAGCGTCGCCTCTGGCATGCGCGCGCGATTGGTGCGAGGCTGTAAGCGCCGGGACCAGATCCCGGCGCGGCCAGCAGTCCGGCCAGGACCATCCCACTCAACATTGTAGTGAAGACGATGTCCTCGATCACCGCGACCAGCTCCACCGTCACCATCCACGGCCGGGACGACCGGCCCCATTCCGAGGTAGCCCCGGGCGAGATCGCCGTGGGCGTGGTCATCGGCCGGGCCTCGGAGTACTTCGACTTCTTCGTCTACGGCATCGCTTCGGCGCTGGTGTTCCCGCGGGTGTTCTTCCCGTTCGCCGAGCCGCTGCAGGCCACCCTGTACTCGTTCGCGATCTTCGCCCTGGCCTTCGTGGCCCGGCCGCTGGGCACGGTGCTGTCCATGTGGATCCAGCGCCGCTGGGGACGGGGCACCAAGCTGACCTGCGCCCTGTTCCTGCTGGGCACGGCCACCGCCGGCATCGCCTTCCTGCCGGGCCACGCCCGCCTGGGCATGGCCGCGGTGGCGCTGCTGGCACTGTTCCGCACCCTGCAGGGCGTGGCCCTGGGCGGCTCCTGGGACGGCCTGCCGTCGCTGCTGGCGCTCAACACGCCCAAGCACCGGCGCGGCTGGTACGCCATGCTGGGCCAGCTGGGCGCGCCGGTCGGCTTCATCGTGGCCGCGGCGCTGTTCGCCTACCTCTACTCCAGCCTGTCGGACGCGGACTTCTACGCCTGGGGCTGGCGCTATCCGTTCTTCGCCGCCATGGCCATCAACGTGGTGGCGCTGTTCGCCCGCCTGCGCCTGGTGGTGACCCACGAGTACGAGCAGGAGATGGGGCGGCAGCAGCTGGAGCCGGTGCCGGTGGCCGAGCTGCTGCGGGAGAAGGGCGTGCACGTGGTCATCGGCGCGTTCGCGGCGCTGGCCAGCTACGCCATGTTCCACATCGTCACCATCTTCCCGATCTCCTGGATCCTGCTGTACTCCGACCAGCCAATCGCGGACTTCCTGGTGGTGCAGGTCGGCGGCGGCTTCCTGGCCATCGCCGGCGTGCTGGCCTCCGGTGTGATCGCCGACCGCTTCGGCCGGGTGCCGACCCTGGGCGCGCTGGCGCTGGCCATCGCCGTGTTCAGCGGCTTCGCGCCGGCCCTGCTGGGCAGCGACGCGCTGGCCAGGAACGTGTACATCCTGGTCGGCTTCCTGCTGCTGGGCCTGTCCTACGGCCAGGCCTCCGGCGCGCTGACCCGCAACTTCGGCCCCCGCTACCGCTACACCGGTGCGGCGCTGACCTCGGACCTGGCCTGGCTGATCGGCGCGGCCTTCGCGCCACTGGTGGCACTGGGCCTGTGCGCCAGCTTCGGCCTGGGCTTCGTCGGCCTGTACCTGCTGTCCGGCGCGGTCTCCACGCTGGTGGCGCTGCTGGTCCACGGCTGGATGAAGCGGCGCGACGCGGCGGCGGGCTGAAGCCGCCGCCGGGCCGGCGGGGCTGTCCGTGCGGCGCGCGGGGCGGCAGAATGGCCGCCCCGTGCAGGGGGCAGTGCGATGAGCGAGAACATCCCCAACGCATCCGTTCCCGAGGACGAGGCCGAACTGCGCCGGCTGCGCTGGCGTTGCCGGCGCGGCATGCGCGAGCTGGACCAGCTGTGCGAGCGCTGGCTGGTGCACGGCCACCCGACGGCTTCCGAGGAGGAGCGCAGGGTTTTCCTACGCCTGCTCGATTGCGAGGACGATAGGCTCTGGCGCTGGTTCATGGGCTACGAGGCCTGTCCGGATGCCGAGCTCGACGCGCTCATCGCGCGCATCCGCGCGCTTCCGACGTGAGTGGCGGCCCTCGCGCCTGCTGCACGCGGGCCTGCTGGCGTTGACCGTGCTGGCGTCGCTGGCGGTGCTCGGCTCCGGCCTGCCGCGGCCGTGGGCCTGGCCGCTGGCCCTGGTGGCGCTGGCCTGGGGCGCCGCGGTCGCGTGGCGGTACGCGCGCGCGCCGGTGCGGCGGCTGGTGCTGCATGCGGACGGCGGCGAGCTGGACGGTCGGCCGCTGCGCGACTGGGCCGTGGCCTGGCGCGGGCCGCTGGCCTTCCTCCGCCTGCACGGCCAGGACGGCCGGATCCTGCGCCTGGCCTGGTGGCCGGACACGCTGCCGCCGCCGGCGCGGCGTGAACTGCGGCTGGCCGCGCTGGCGCGCGCCGCTTCGCGCGGCGGGGCGGCGGTGGCACCATAGCGCGGTTGCCGGACGCGCCGGCAAGGGATCTGCGCGACGCATGTTCAAACCCGTCCCCGCGGCCATCGGCCTGCGCTACCTGCGTGCCAAGCGCCGCAACGGCTTCATTTCCTTCATCTCGCTGGCCTCGATCATCGGCATCGCCCTGGGCGTGACCGTGCTGATCACGACCATGGCGGTGATGAGCGGCTTCCAGAAGGAGATCCGCGACCGCCTGCTGCAGTTCGCCGCCCACGCCACCGTGGTGGCCGACGGCGAGCCCATGCGCGACTGGCCGCTGGCGCTGGAGACGGCGGCACGCGACCCGCGCGTGGCAGGCGCCGCGCCCTACGTGGAGACCGAGGCGCTGCTGTCCGGCCTGCGCCGGCAGCCGGCGCTGGTGCGCGGTGTGGTGCCGGAGCTGGAGGACCAGGTCTCGGTGCTGGCGCGGAAGATGAAGCGCGGCTCGGCCGACTCGCTGGAGGAGGGCTCGTTCAACATGCTGCTGGGCCAGGAGCTGGCCCTGTGGCTGGGCGTGGACGTGGGCGACACCGTGCTGGTGATGCTGCCCGAGTTCCAGGGTTCGCCGATGGGCGCGGTGCCGCGGATCAAGCGCTTCACCGTCAGCGGCGTGTTCGAGGCCGGCTACAACGAGATCGACCGCGGCCTGGCGGTGGCGCACATGGCCGACCTGCAGCGCGTGCTGCGCGTGGACGGCGCCACCGGCGTGCGCCTGAAGCTGCACGACATGAACGAGGCGGCCACCGTGGCGCACGAGCTGGCCCTGCGCCTGCCGGGCTTCTACCGGGTCAGCGACTGGACCCGCGAGAACGCCAACCTCTACCAGTCCCTGCGCATGGAAAAGACGGTGATGGGCATCCTGCTGTCGCTGATCATCCTGATGGGCGCCTTCACCCTGGTGAACTCGCAGGTGATGCTGGTGACCGACAAGCAGGCCGACATCGCCATCCTGCGCACCCTGGGCCTGACCCCGGCGGGCGTGATGCAGGTGTTCATGGTCCAGGGCACGCTGATCGGCGTGATCGGCACCGTGCTCGGCTTCATCGGCGGGGTGACGCTGACCCGCAACCTGGAGCGCATCCTCGACGCCATCGAGGCGCTGTTCGACGTGACCCTGCTGCCGGAGGACGTGTACTACATCACCGGCCTGCCGACCGACATGCAGACCGGCGACGTGGTCACCACCCTGGTCGTGGCGCTGGCGATGAGCTTCCTGGCCACGCTGTACCCGGCCTGGCGCGCGGCGCGCACGCAGCCGGCGGAGGCGCTGCGCTATGAGTAGGGAGCACGCGATGGTGGAGGAGGCGATCCGCGCCGAGGGCCTGGGCAAGACCTACGCCGAGGGCAAGCTGCGCACGGACGTGTTCCACGGCCTGGACCTGCGCGTGGCCGCGGGCGAGACCGTGGCCATCGTCGGCGCCTCCGGCGCGGGCAAGAGCACGCTGCTGCACCTGCTCGGCGGCCTGGACGTGCCCACCGAGGGCGAGGTGTACGTGGCCGGGCAGAAGATGTCGGCGCTGTCGGACGCCGAACGCGGCCGGCTGCGCAACCGCGCGCTGGGCTTCGTCTACCAGTTCCACCACCTGCTGCCGGAGTTCACCGCGCTGGAGAACGTGATGATGCCGGTGCTGCTGTCCGGCGGCGCGGTGGAGGAGGCCGCGCGGCGCGCCACCGCGCTGCTGGAGGCGGTCGGCCTGGGCCACCGCCTGGCGCACAAGCCCGGCGAGCTGTCCGGCGGCGAGCGCCAGCGCGCCGCGGTGGCGCGCGCCCTGGTCAACCGCCCGGCCTGCGTCCTGGGCGACGAGCCCACCGGCAACCTCGACGAGCGCACCGCCGCGCACGTGTTCGAGCTGATGCTGGAGCTCAACCGCGCCCAGCGCACCAGCCTGGTCCTGGTCACCCACGCCCGCCGCCTGGCGCGGCGCCTGGACCGGGTGCTGGAGCTGCACGAAGGCCGCCTGCACGAGCTGGCCCCCTCGTCGCTGGGCGGGTGAGCCGGCCGCCGCGCAGGCGGAACCTTCCTACAGGCGGGCGCCGACCGCGCCGATGGCCCGCGCCGCGCAGACCGCCAGCATGGGCGCATGCGCCGATCCGCGAACGTTCCGCACGGTCCAGGTGGCGGTCGGGCCGGTCCCTGGCCCGCGTTCGGCCTGGCCTGCGCCGCCGCGCTGCTGGGCGGGGTGGTGGCGTGCCTGTTCCTGCCGGCGCTGGCGCCGGCGCCGCTGCGCTGGTCCGCGCTGGCCGCGGGCCTGCTCCTGTGGGCCCGGCCCGGACGCTGGCGGCCGCTGGGTGCACTGCTGGCCGGCTTCGGCTGGGCGGCGCTGCACACCGGCTGGGCGCTGCAGGCGCAGTGGCCGCCGCCGCGGGACGGGCAGGAGGTGCAGGTGCGCGGCCGGGTGGTGGGGCTGCCGGAGCACGAAGCGCGCCGCACCCGCTTCCTGCTGCGGGTGGACCGCGACGCGCCGGAGCCGCTGCGCGGGCGCCTGCTGCAGCTGGCCTGGTACGACGATTTCGGTGCCCGGGAGCCCGGGGCGCGCCTGGCCCTGCGGCCGGGCGCGCGCTGGAGCTTCCAGGCGCGCCTTCGCACCCCGCGTGGGCTGGCCAATCCGGGCGGGTTCGACACCGGGCGCCACGCGCTGGCCCAGCGCATCGCCGCCACCGGCTACGTGCGCGCGCCGGCGCTGGCGCGGCAGCTGGCGCCGCCGGCCGGGATCGACGCCTGGCGCGGACGCCTGGCCGGACGCATCGACCGGGCGGTGGCCTCGCCGTCGGCGCGCTTCGTGCGGGCACTGGCGCTGGGCGACACGCGCGGACTGGACGATGCCGACTGGGCGGCGCTGCGCGCGGCCGGGCTCCCCCACCTGATCGCGATCTCCGGCGTCCACGTGGGCCTGGTCGCCGGCTTCGCCGCCGGGCTGGCGATGGCGCTGTGGTGGCTGCTGCCCGGGCTGGGCCGGCACCTGCCGCGGCCGCAGGCGGCGGCGCTGGCGGCGGTGCGCGGCGCGGCCGGCTACGCCGCGGTGGCCGGGTTCGCCCTGCCGACCGTGCGCACGGTGCTGATGATCGCCGCCGCGGCGCTGGCGCGCTCGCTGCGGCGGCCGGTCGGCGCCTGGCCGGCGTTGGCGCTGGCGCTGCTGGCGCTCCGGCGGGCCGCCCCGCTGGGGGGGCGGCGGGCCGGGTTCGGGCTCAGCTTCGCGGGCGGGGCCGGGCTGGTGGGGTGCCTGCCGGGGGGCGGGCACCGCCACTGGCTGCGCGATTTCCTCGCCGCGCAGGGCGTGGCCACCCTGGGCCTGCTGCCGCTGGGCGCGGTGCTGTTCCTGCAGGCCTCGCTGGCCGGGCCGCTGGCCAACCTGCTGGCGATCCCGTGGTGGAGCCTGGTGGTGGTGCCGCTGGCCCTGCTCGGCACCGGCCTGGAGGCGCTGCGCGCGGGCGCCGGCGAATGGGCCTGGCGGCTGGCGGCCTGGTGCTTCGATCCGAGCTGGCGCCTGTTCACGTGGATGGCGGACAGCCCCCTGGCCCTGGCCTGGCTGCCGGAGGCGCGTGCCTGGGCGCTGCCGCTGGCCGTGCTGGGCGCGTTCTGGCTGCTGCTGCCGCGCGGGGTGCCAGGCCGGCCGCTGGCGGCGCTGCTGTGGCTGCCGCTGCTGTGTCCGCCGCGCGAGCTGCCCGGGCCGGGCGGGGTGGAGCTGCATGTGTTCGACGTGGGGCAGGGACTGGCGGTGCTGGTGC
Organism: Pseudoxanthomonas taiwanensis; assembly: GCF_010093135.1. GTDB lineage: Bacteria > Pseudomonadota > Gammaproteobacteria > Xanthomonadales > Xanthomonadaceae > Pseudoxanthomonas > Pseudoxanthomonas taiwanensis. The sequence goes on from NZ_PDWK01000049.1 coordinate 11,013, forward strand.
GCACCGCCGGCCATGCCCTGCTGTACGACGCCGGTCCGGCGGTGCGCGACGGCTGGGATGCCGGCGAGCGGGTGGTGGTGCCGGCGCTGCGGGCGCTGGGCGTGGCGCGCCTGGACCTGGGCGTGGCCAGCCATGGCGACCAGGACCATGCCGGCGGCTGGCCGGCAGTGCGGCAGGCGCTGCCGGTGGCCCGGCTGCTGGCGCCGGCCGGCGCGCCGGTGGCGGCGGATGCGCCCTGCCTGGCCGGCACGGCCTGGACCTGGGACGGGGTCGAGTTCCGCTTCCTGCATCCGCCACGGCACTTCCCGTACCTGCGCAACGAGGCCTCCTGCGTGCTGCGCATACACACGCGCCACGGCACGGTGCTGCTGGCCGGCGACGTGGGCGAGGTGGTGGAGCAGCGCCTGTTGCGGGAGGCGGCGCTGCTGCGCGCGGATGTGGTGGTCGTGCCGCACCACGGCAGCCGTGGCTCGTCCTCGCCGGGCTTCGTCGCCGCCACCGGGGCGCGGCTGGCGCTGGTGGCGGCCGGCCACGGCAACCGTTTCGGCCATCCGCACGCGGACGTGGTGCGGCGCTGGCGCCACCACGGCGCCGAGGTGCTGGCCACGCCCGGCTCCGGCGCCATCCGGGTGTGGCTGGACGGGGAGGGCCTGGCGGTGCGCGAACGCCGCCAGTGGCGCCCGCGCCTGTGGGACCGGCCGGCGCCGCTGCCGCCGTGACGCGCCGCCGGGCGCGCGGCCACGCCGCGGCGCACGCGCGGAACGTGCGTGCGCCGCATTCCGGCGCCCCGGGGTGGCGCCGGAACGGCCTTGCCTTCATCCTTACGCATCCCTGCAATGCGGCCGTGCGGCCGGAGGTGAGACACGTGTGGGAACTGGTCAAGGCGGGTGGATGGCCGATGGTGCCCCTGCTGCTGCTGGGCGTGGCGGCGCTGGCGATCATCCTGGAACGGTTGTGGACCCTGCGCCGCGCGGAGGTGATGCCCCCGCGCCTGGGCGAGGAGGTGCGCAACTGGGCCGCGCGTGGCCCGCTGGACCCGGCCCACATCGAGTCGCTGCGGCGCAACTCGCCGCTGGGTGAGCTGCTGGCCGCGGCGCTGGACGTGCGCCACCGTCCGCGCGAGGTGATCCGCGAGCGCCTGGAGGACACCGGCCGCCACCTGGTGTTCCGCATGGAGCGCTACCTGAGCGCGCTGGGCACCATCGCCTCGGCCGGCCCGCTGCTGGGCCTGCTGGGCACGGTGATCGGCATGATCCAGATGTTCCTGGGCATCCTCGACCACGGCCTGGGCGACGTGAACCAGCTGGCCGGCGGCATCGGCAAGGCGCTGGTGTGCACCGCCACGGGCATGATCGTGGCCGTGCCCTCGCTGGTGTTCCACCGCTTCTTCCGCAGCCGCATCGCCGGCTACGTCATCGAGATGGAGGCGCAGGCCACCGCGCTGCTGGACGCGCTGGATGCCCGGGCGGCGGCCCCGGGGGCGGTGCCGGCGGCCCGGCCCGCGCCCGCGCGCCCGGCGGCGACCACACGTTCCTGAGGCGGCCATGCGCATCCGCGACCAGCGCGCCTACGACGAGCCGGCGATCGACCTGGTGCCACTGATCGACGTGGTGCTGGTGCTGATCATCTTCTTCGTGATCACCACCACCTTCGACGTGCGCTCGACCCTGCAGCTGCAGCTGCCCACCGCCTCGCCGCAGCAGCCGGCCCCGCCGCAGACCCTCAACATCCTGGTCAACGCCGACGGGCGCTACTTCGTCGGCGACCGCGAGGTGCTGCGCACCGATGTGGAGGCGGTCAAGCAGGCCATCGCCGAGGCTGCCGGCGGCGACCGCGAGCTGCCGGTGCTGCTGCGCGCCGACGCGCGCACCCCGTACCAGGCGGTGGTCACCGTCCAGGACGCGCTGGCCCAGCTGGGCTTCCGCCGCATCGCCATCGCCACCGCCCCGGAGCCGCAGCCTTGAGTCGTACCCCCCGGCAACCGGTCTGGCCGATCTACCGCCGCCTGCTCGGCTACACCCGCAGGTACTGGCCGTTCCTGGGCGCGGCCCTGGTCGGCATGTCGGTGGAGGCCATCGCCGGCGCCAGCTTCGTGCGGCTGATGGAGCCGCTGACCAACAACTTCGTCCAGCCCACCGCCGAGGACGCGGTGTTCCTGCCGCTGGCCATCGTCGGCCTGTTCGTGCTGCGCAGCCTGGCCACCTTCGTCACCGACTACGGCATGGCCCGCACCGGCCGCAGCGTGGTGCGCGACCTGCGCGAGCAGGTGCTGGCCAAGTACCTGCGCCTGCCGTCGGCGCACTTCGACGCCGAGTCCACGCCGGTGATGGTCAGCCGCCTGAACTTCGACACCGAGCAGGTGACCCAGGCCAGTGCCGAGGCGCTGAAGACCCTGGTCACCGACAGCCTGACCATCGCCTACCTGCTGGGCCTGATGGTCTGGGCCAGCGTCAAGGTGACCCTGGCCATGCTGCTGATCACCCCGCTGATCGGCGTGATCGTCTGGTACGTGGGCAAGCGCTACCGCCGCATCAGCGGCGGCATCCAGGACGGCATGGGCCGCATGGCGGCCAGCGCCGAGCAGTCGCTGGCCGCGCAGCAGGACGTGAAGATCCACGGCGCGCAGAGCCTGGAGACCGACCGCTACGCCAGCCTGGCCAACCGCATCCTCGGCCTGAACATGAAGGTGGAGAGCACCCGCGCCGGCGCCTCGGCCATGGTCCAGCTGCTGGCGGCGCTGGCGCTGGCGGCGATCGTGTGGGTGGCCGCGCGCGAGGCCCTGCAGGGCCGCCTGGACGCCGGCCAGTTCGTCATGCTGATGACGGCGATGATGGCCATCATCCCCTCGCTGCGGCGCGTGACCAGCGTGCAGACCGCGATCTCGCGCGGCGTGGCGGCGGCCGAGCGCCTGTTCGCCATCCTCGACAGCGAGGAGGAGGCCGACACCGGCACCCGTCCGCTGGCGCGCGCACGCGGCGAACTGGCCTTCGAGCATGTCAGCCTGCGCTACCGCGACCAGCCGGGCTATGCCCTGCAGGACATCAGCTTCGTGGCCCGCCCGGGCACGGTGACGGCCATCGTCGGCCGCTCCGGCTCGGGCAAGACCAGCCTGGTGCGGCTGGTGCCGCGCTTCTACGAGCCGACCTCCGGCCGCATCACCCTGGACGGGGTGCCGCTGAGCGAGTACCGCATGGCCGACCTGCGCCGGCAGATCGCACTGGTCGGGCAGAAGGTGATGCTGTTCGACGACACCGTGGCGGCCAACATCGCCTACGGCACGGAGGCCGACCGCGGGGCCATCCGCGCCGCGGCCGAGGCGGCCAACGCCTGGGAGTTCATCGAGCGCATGCCGCAGGGCCTGGACACGGTGATCGGCGAGAACGGCGCGCTGCTGTCCGGCGGCCAGCGCCAGCGCCTGGCCATCGCCCGCGCGATCCTGCGCGACGCGCCGATCCTGATCCTGGACGAGGCCACCGCGGCGCTGGACAACGAGTCCGAGCGGCTGGTGCAGGACGCGCTGCAGCGGCTCATGCCCGAGCGCACCACGCTGGTGATCGCCCACCGCCTGTCCACCATCGAACACGCCGACCAGGTGCTGGTGTTGGACCAGGGCCGCCTGGTCGAGCAGGGTACCCACGCCGAGCTGCTGGCCGCCGGTGGCCTGTACGCGCACCTGCACAGCCTGCAGTTCCGCGAGCGCAACTCCGGATAGCCGAGGACTGCCATGAGCCAGGGAGCTCCCGACACGCCGGCCTGGTGGTACGGCGATGCCCGGCCGCCGCTGCCGGCGCGCGTGCTGGCGCCGCTGTATGCCGCCGCGGTGGACCTGCGCCGGTGGATGTACCGCTCCGGCTGGCTGCGCAGCCGGGAGGTGGACGCGCCGGTGGTGGTGGTGGGCAATCTCGCCGCCGGCGGCGCCGGCAAGACGCCGCTGGCCATCGCCCTGGTCGAACGGCTCAAGCGCGCCGGCTGGCGGCCCGGCGTGGCCAGCCGCGGCTACGGCCGCGGCGACCGGCGTCCGCGCTGGGTGCTGCCGGACACGCCGCCGCAGGAGGGTGGTGACGAGCCGGTGCTGATCGCCCGCCGCACCGCGGTGCCGGTGCGCGTGGACCGCGACCGCGTGGCCGCCGCGCGCGCCCTGGCCGGGGCCGGCTGCGACATCGTGGTCTGCGACGACGGCCTGCAGCACTATCGGCTGGCGCGCGACCTGGAGATCGAGGTGGTGGACGGCGTGCGCCGCTACGGCAACGGCCGCATGATCCCGGCCGGCCCGCTGCGCGAGCCGGTCGAGCGCGGCCGCTGCTGCGACTTCCGCGTGGTCAACCTCGGCCACGGCACGGGCGAGGGCACCGGCTTCGGCGAGTGGCCCATGCGCCTGCTGTCCAGCCAGGCCCTGCCGCTGGCCGGCGGGCGGCCGCTGCCGCTTTCGTCCTTTGCCGGCCGGCGCGTGCACGCGGTGGCCGGCATCGGCCACCCGCAGCGCTTCTTCGACGCGCTGCGCGCGCACGGCGTGGCGGTGGTGCCGCACGCCTTCCCGGACCACCATGCCTACCGCCCGGAGGACCTGGACTTCGGCAACGACCTGCCGGTCCTGATGACCGAGAAGGACGCGGTCAAGTGCGCCGCCTTCGCCGACGCGCGCTGCTACACCGTGCCGGTGGAGGCCGAATTGCCGGCCGCGTTCTGGGTGGCCCTGCTGGCGCGCCTGGGACCGGCGCCGAAGCACCCGTAGGCGCGCCGCGCCGGCAGAAGCGGCAGGCCGGCGCGCCGTGGCCGCCGGCGGCGTCCCTACAATGGCCCGTCACCTGGAGAACACGCATGCCGCAACCGGATTTCGTCGTCGCCATCCCGGCGCGCTATGCCGCCAGCCGCCTGCCGGGTAAGCCGCTGCGGCCACTGGGCGGACAGCCGCTGGTCCTGCACGTGGCCCGGCGCGCCCTGGCCGCGGGCGCGCGCGAGGTGTGGCTGGCCACCGACGACGGGCGCGTGGCCGCGGCGGTGCAGGGCGTGGCCGGCGTGCGCGTGGCCATGACCTCGCCGGACCACGCTTCCGGCACCGACCGCCTGGCCGAGTGTTCGACCATCGCCGGCTGGGATGACGACACCCTGGTGGTGAACCTGCAGGGCGACGAACCCTTCGCCCCGGCCAGCGGTATCCGCCAGGTGGCCCGGACCCTGGCCGGGAGCGGCGCGCCCATGGCCACCCTGGCCGAGCCGGTGGCCGACGCGGCCATGCTGTTCGATCCCAACACGGTCAAGCTGGTGCGCGCGGCCAATGGCGACGCCCTGTACTTCAGCCGCGCGCCGCTGCCCTGGCCGCGCGACGCCTTCGCCCGCGACCGCACCGTCCTGCCGCCGGGCGGGCACTGGCTGCGCCACATCGGCATCTACGCCTACCGCGCCGGGTTCCTGCGCGCCTTCGCGGCGATGCCGCCGGGCACCCTGGAGCGGATCGAGTCGCTGGAGCAGCTGCGCGTGCTCGAGGCCGGCCACCGCATCGCCGTGGCCCTGGCCCCGGAGCCGTTCCCGCCGGGCGTGGACACGCCCGAGGACCTGGAGAAGGCCGAGGCGCGCCTGCGTGCGGAGGGCGCGGCATGACCCGGCTGCTGGTGGTGTGCCTGGGCAACATCTGCCGCTCGCCGCTGGCCGAGGGTGCGCTGCGCGCGCGCATCGCCGCCTCGCCGCTGGCCGGGCGCGTGGAGGTGGACTCGGCCGGCACCGGCGGCTGGCATGCCGGCGAGCCGCCCGACCGCCGTGCCATCGCCTGCGCCCGCCGCCACGGCGTGGACATCTCCGGCCTGCGCGCCCGCCAGATCCGTCCGCGCGACTTCCACGACTTCGACTGGCTGCTGTGCGCCGATGCCTCCAACCTGCGCGACGTGCTGCGCCTGGCCCCACCGGCGGCCCGCGACCGGGTGGCCCTGCTGCTGGACTGGGCCGGGGTGGCGCCGGGCGGGCAGGTGCCGGATCCGTACTACGGCGGCGAGGACCAGTTCGAGGAAGTTTGGCGGATGGTCGATGCGGCCGCACGGGCGGCCGTGGAGCGTCTGGCGCGGACGCTGGCGTCCGGCATAATCGGGGCATGAGCGCCGTCCCGATCCAGGAGCTTCCCGCCGGCCTGGCCTGGCTGAACGCCCCGCAGGGCTCGCTGCACGACCTGCGCGGCCGGCCCGTGGTGCTGGCCTTCGTCAACGCCGCCTCGGCCTGGTGCGTGCAGCGCCTGGACGAACTGGCGCAGTGGCTGTACCGCAATCCGGGGCGGGTTCAGGTCCTGGTGGTGCAGGTGCCGCGCTTCGACAGCGAGCGCCAGCCGCAGCGTGCCATCAAGCTGCTGCGCCGCCAGGGCGTGCGCTTCCCGGTGCTGCTGGACGCCGACTGGGCGGCCTGGCAGCGCTACGGCATCACCGCCTGGCCGACCCTGATGCTGGTGGACGCCGAGGGCCGCGCGCGCGAGCGCATCGTCGGCCTGGGCGGCGACCTGGATCGCGCCCTGCTGGCCCTGTGCGAGGGCCTGCCGCCGCCGCTGGAGGAGGACCTGCAGCTGGCGCCGGAGCTCATGCCGGAGCCGCAGCTGCCGCTGAGCTTCCCCTCGGCGGTGGCGGCCAGCGCCGACCGCCTGTACGTGGCCGACACCGGCCACCACCGCATCCTCGAGTGCAACCACGCCGGCCGCGTCCTGCGCCAGTTCGGCCTGGGCACGGCCGACCTGATCGACGGCACCGCCGACCTGAGCGCGTTCAACCGGCCGCAGGGCCTGGCGCTGGAGCGCGAGTTCCTCTACGTGGCCGACACCGGCAACCACGCCGTGCGCCGCATCGCCCTGCGCACCGGCCAGGTGGACACCCTGTGCGGCAACGGCCGCGCCGGCGACCCGGTGGAGGGACAGGTGGCCGCCGCCACCGGCTGCCCGCTGCACCATCCGCTGGGCCTGGCCGTGGCCGGCAACCAGCTGTACATCGCCTGCGGCGGCGACCACCGCATCTGGGGCTACGACCTGGGCCGCAACGAGCTGCACCTGCGCGCCGGCACCGGCGAGCTGGGCCTGCGCGACGGCAACGTGCGCCTGGCCGCGTTCGCCCAGCCCACCGCGCTGGCCGCGGTCCAGCACATGCTCTACGTGTGCGACGCGCTGTCCTCGGCGGTGCGCTCGGTGCAGTTGCGCACCGAAGTCGTCCAGACCCTGGTGGGGCAGGGGCCGTGGGAGTTCGGCGACGCCGACGGGCCGCGCGGCACCGCGCGCCTGCAGCATCCACTGGGCATCGCCATGAGCGCCGATGCGCCGCTGCTGTGGATCGCCGACAGCGGCAACGGCACCCTGCGTACGCTGCGTCTGGGCGGCGGCGAGCTGGCCACCGTGGAGCTGCCGCGGCGCCTGCACGGCCCGGCCGGCCTGGCCGTGGCCGGCGGCGCGGTGTGGATCGCCGAGGCCGATGCCCACGGCATCCTCCGTTACGACATCGCCAGCGGGGAACTGGGCGACGTGCCGGTCGGCGAATGATGGCCGCGGCGGCACCACAATTCGACGGCAAGGCGTTCGCCGCCGGGCTGAGCACCGCGCCGGGCGTGTACCGCATGTACGCGGCCGACGGCAGCCTGCTGTACGTGGGCAAGGCCGGGGCGCTCAAGCGCCGCGTGGCCAGCTACTTCAACAACACGCCCAAGTCGCCGCGCACCCTGGCCATGCTGGCGCAGGTGGCGCGCATGGAGGTCACGGTCACCCGCACCGAGGCCGAGGCGCTGCTGCTGGAGAACCAGCTGATCAAGTCGCTGTCGCCGCGCTACAACGTGATGCTGCGCGACGACAAGAGCTATCCGTACGTGCTGCTCACCCAGGAGACCTGGCCGCGCCTGGCCTTCCACCGCGGCCCACGCTCGGTGCCCGGGCGCTATTTCGGCCCGTACCCGAGTGCCGGCGCGGTGCGCGAGACGCTCAACCTGATGCACAAGCTGTTCCGCCTGCGCAGCTGCGAGGACAGCGTGTTCCGCAACCGCAGCCGGCCGTGCCTGCAGTACCAGATCGGCCGCTGCAGCGGCCCGTGCGTGGGCCTGGTGCCGCAGGAGGAGTACGCCGAGGCGGTGCGCCGCGCGGCGATGTTCCTGGACGGGCGCAGCGACGAGCTGGGCCAGGAGCTGGCCGCGGCGATGGAGGCGGCGGCGCAACGCCTGGAGTTCGAGGAGGCCGCTCGCCTGCGCGACCTGCTGGCCAGCCTGCGCGGCATGCAGGCGCGCCAGTACGTGGACGGCCACGCCGCCAACCTGGACGCGATCGCCTGCGCCATGGAGGGCAGCCACGCCTGTGTGCTGCTGCTGGCCTTCCGCGACGGGCGCAACCTGGGCACGCGCGCCTTCTTCCCGCGCACCAACGGCGAGGACAGCGCCGGCGAGGTGCTGGCCGCATTCGTCTCGCAGTACTACGCCGAGCAGGTGCCGCCGCCGGAGATCATCCTCGACCAGCCGATCCCGGATGCGGCCATGATCGAGATGGCCCTGTCGGAGGCCGCCGGGCGCAAGGTGGCGCTGAAGACCAGCGTGCGGGGCGAGCGTGCCGGCTACCTGGACCTGGCACGGCGCAACGCGCAGATGGCCCTGGCCACCGAGCTGGCCAGCCGCAGCGCGCAGCAGGCGCGGGTGGAGGCGCTGCGCGAGCTGCTGGGCCTGGCCGAGCCGCCGGCACGGATCGAGTGCTTCGACATCAGCCACACCCTGGGCGAGGCCACGGTGGCTTCGTGCGTGGTGTTCGACGCCGCTGGCCCGGTACGCAACCAGTACCGGCGCTACAACATCACCGGGATCCAGCCCGGCGACGACTACGCGGCCATGCGCCAGGCGATCGAGCGCCGCTTCCGGCGCGCCCTGGAGGCCGGCGCCGAGGGTGCCAACGCGGTGCTGCCGGACGTGCTGCTGATCGACGGCGGCGCGGGCCAGCTGGCCCAGGCCCGCGAGGCCCTGGCCGACCTGGGCGTGGAGGGGGTGCTGCTGGTGGGCGTGTCCAAGGGCGAGCAGCGCCGCCCCGGCGACGAGACCCTGGTCCTGCCCGACGGCCGCGAGCTGCACCCGGGCGCGGCCTCCCCGGCGCTGCAGTTCATCCAGCAGGTGCGCGACGAGGCGCACCGTTTCGCCATCACCGGCCACCGCGCCAAGCGGCAGAAGGCGCGCACCAGCAGCCGGCTGGAGGACATCCCGGGCATCGGCCCGCGCCGCCGCGCCGCGCTGCTGCGCCATTTCGGCGGCCTGGCCGGCCTGAAGGCCGCCGGCGAGGAGGAGATCGCGCGGGTGGAGGGCATCAACGCCGCCCTCGCGGCGCGCATCTACGCTAACCTGCATGGGCTCGAGCCACCCCCAGGGCCGACGGACCCGCAAGACCGATGAAGTTGACCTTTCCCACTTGGCTGACCCTGGCCCGGATCGTGATGATCCCGGTGCTGGTGCTGGTCTTCTACCTGCCGTACCGCTGGACCAACTTCGCCGCCGCCGGCGTGTTCATCCTGGCCGCGGTGACCGACTGGCTGGATGGCTGGTGGGCGCGCCGCTACCAGCAGCACTCGGCCTTCGGTGCCTTCTTGGACCCGGTGGCCGACAAGATGATGGTCGCCGTGGCCCTGTTCCTGATCGTGCAGGGCCATCCCACGCCGTGGATGGCGTTCTGGGCGGCGGTGATCGTCGGCCGCGAGATCGCGGTTTCGGCACTGCGCGAATGGATGGCCGAGATCGGCCAGCGCGCCACGGTGAAGGTGGCCATGATCGGCAAGATCAAGACCACCGCGCAGATGGTCGCGCTGGCCTGCCTGCTGTATTCGGTCAGCCCCAACCGCGCGCCCACCGGCATCTGGCTGGGCGAGTTCGTCTTCCACGTCGGCGACTGGCTGCTGGCCATCGCCGCGCTGCTGACCCTGTGGTCCGGCGGCCAGTACCTGTACGCGGCCTGGCCGGCGCTGCGCGCCGACGAGGCCGCCGCCGCATCGCGCACGGCCGGCGCGCGCAAGGCGGGGAAGGAGTGAGCCGCGGGTGTTGACAGGCACGTGAAGACCCTTAGAATACGCGTCTCCCAAGCGGGAATAGCTCAGTTGGTAGAGCGCAACCTTGCCAAGGTTGAGGTCGCGAGTTCGAGCCTCGTTTCCCGCTCCAATTTCCTCGTGTTCCCGGTGGCGTGAAGGCGCTAGGCGGGAACCGGAACAAGACCCCGGCGACGGGGTTTTGTTTTGTCGGGCCCCAAGGCGCTAGACTGCCGGGGGTACGGAACCGACGGCCTGGTGGCAGAGTGGTTATGCAGCGGACTGCAAATCCGCGTACGCCGGTTCAATTCCGACCCAGGCCTCCAAAACCGGAAAGCCCCTGCCGCGAGGCAGGGGCTTTTTTCATGCGCTGGCGCTGCCTCACGGGAACCGCGCCGGCGTGCCGTAGTGCGTGCGCTTGTGCTGCCCCTCCACCGACAGGCCGTTGGCACAGGCGGGCCGGGTTTCGCCGTCGGCGTCCGCGAAGGGTGGGGCCAGGTTCTCGCAGGTGACCACGCGCCAGCGGGCGGGGCTCCAGAAGGCCGTCGCGTTGACCGTGGGCGTGTACAGGGTCCGGGTGCCGGGCCGGACGCCACGCAGGCAGTACCCGTCGCCCGGCGCGGGGCCGGGGCGGTACCAGCACGTGCCCGGATGGTCCCCGGCCACTGCATCGTCCGGCGCACAGTACGCGTAGCTGCCGCCGATCGGCGGCCTGGTGCAGTCGGCGGCGGCCGTGCACGGCTCGGCGCCGTGGGCCGGCTGGCCGACAAGGCAGGCACCCCCCTGGGGGCCTTCGGGCGGGACCGGTCCCTGCACCGAGAACGGGCCGCGGATCCAGACCGGCGGCGGGGCCGGTTCGGGCAGGCCCGGTGCGACCGCGCCCGGCGGATCCGGTTGCGGTGGTTCGGCGCCCCCGGCCACGGCCGGCAGCAGCGCGGCCACGAGCACGGTGGCGAAACGGGCGGAACGGGCCATGGCGGCCTCCCTGCGGCAGGCTGTGCGCCGGCACCATCGCCGGCACGGCGGCGAGGATCGTTGGCGCCGGTTTACGCCAGTGTCCCGATCGGGTCAACAGCGGCCGCTGCCACTGCCGCGGCCGTGGGGCGGGCACGTATTCACAAGCGCCACGGGTGCCGGCATAATTGCGCGCCCACGCGGTGTCCGGCGTGGGCGCCGCTGTCCCCAGGGGGCGCGGGACAGGGTGGCGGAGCTGCTGCAAAGCGCGGGAAGAACCGCTACAATGGACACCCCAAGCGGGAATAGCTCAGTTGGTAGAGCGCAACCTTGCCAAGGTTGAGGTCGCGAGTTCGAGCCTCGTTTCCCGCTCCAGTTTCCCGGCCCGCCGGCATCGGCGGGGCCACGACAGAACCCCGGCGACGGGGTTCTGTTTTGCCCGGCGACCGCCGCGGCAGACGCGGAAAGGGCCCGCTCCGGCGGGCCCTTTGCCGTTTCCGCGCCAGGCTCAGCGCGGCGGTGCGGGGGCGGTGGAATGGCGGATCTGCAGCTGGTAGGGCACGCGCACGACCTGCGCGCTGCCGCCGCTGATGGCGGCGATCAGCTGCTGGGCGGCGATGCGGCCCATCTCGCGGCTGGGCTGGCGCACCGTGCTCAGGCTCGGCCACACCCGGCGCGACATCGGCGTGTCGTCGAAACCGAACACCGACAGCTGCTCGGGCACGCGCAGGCCGCGGGCGGCGGCCTCGTACAGCACGCCGCAGGCGGTGTCGTCGTTGGCGCCGAAGATCGCGGTGGGCGGATCGTCCAGGTCCAGCAGCCGGCGCGCGCCGGCGATGCCGGATTCGAACGAGAACTCGCCCTCGACCACCAGCTCCGGGTCCGGCTCGATCCCGGCGCGGCGCAGCCCGTCCAGGTAGCCGGCCAGGCGCCAGGCGCGGCCCCCGTGGCTGCGGTGGCCGGTGATGTGGCCGATGCGGCGGTGCCCCAGGGCGATGACGTGGGCCATCATGTCCGCCACCGCGGCGCGTTCGTCCAGGGTCACGCCGATGCCGCTGCTGTCGCGCTTGGCCGAGATGGTGGCGTAGCGCACGCCCAGCTCGCGCAGGCGGCGCAGCAGCGGGGCGTCGTCGGTCAGCGGTGGGGTCAGCACCAGGCCGTCGGGCCGGTACTGCATGACCAGCGATTCCACCGCCTCGACGTGGCCCCGCCGGCCGAAATCCACCGGGCGCAGGGTCAGGCCGTAGTGGGCCTGCTCGCAGGCCGCCAGCACGCCCTCGATGATCTCCATCACGTAGTTGGAGGAGGGGTTGTCGTACAGCAGCGAGATCAGGTACGAGCGGTGCCCGGCCAGGCTGCGTGCGGACGGGTTGGGCCGGTAGCGGAGGCGGCGCGCCGCCTCCTCGACCTTGAGGCGGGTTTCCTCGCGTACGTTCGGCTCGCGGTTGAACACGCGCGAGACGGTTTTCATCGACACGCCCGCGGCGGCGGCGACATCCTCGATCCTGGCGCGCATGGTGCTCCACGTGGATGCCCGGCACGGGCGGGCGTGCGGATTCTAGCAACGGCGCGCAGCGGCGCGCCGGCTGGTGCCCGGGGCGGGGCTCGAACCCGCATGGCCTCGCGGCCGGGGGATTTTAAGTCCCCTGTGTCTGCCAGTTTCACCACCCGGGCGCGTGGCGGTGCGCGCATTGTGCCACCGGCGGCGGGCGCCCGGGCAGACGGTCGGTCTACTTCGGACGCCGAACGCCGCCATGACCTTGTTGCGCACCTGGACCCGCAACGCGAACGACCCGTCTCTTATACCCATCTGCAGGGTGCGACGACTAGAGAGGTGTCGAACTCGAGGGACGCGGCGTTATCACTAAAACAAAACTACCACGACCAACAA
>NZ_PDWK01000004.1 GCF_010093135.1 Pseudoxanthomonas taiwanensis
AATGACATTGCCCGCCTGCTCAACGGCCGACCGAGGGAAACGCTGGGGTGGAAAACCCCGGAAGAGGTCCTGGCCGAAGAGATGGCGAAATTCTCATCCGGTGTTGCGCTTGCAAGTTGAGACCAAGGTTCCAGTAGAGCTGGCGCTTGCCGGTCTCGGTGACGTACTCGACCCGCCCGCCATTGACCAGTACCCGGCAGTGCTCGAGGTAATAGAGGTTCGCCCGCTTGGAATGCAGGATCGTCCTGAGATCCGACGGCGACAGCTCGTCCATTGCAGCCTCCGCAGCTCCATCGGGGGCTGATGGCGCCAATCCGTTCCGCAGCCCCTCGCGGAAATCATCCGTGCGGAATGTCTCAGAGCGCGCGACGGATGCAAAGTGGGGGGCGCCGGACATCGTCGCCGGCGGCGGGCGGACTCAGAACACCTGCGGAGGCTCGCCGCCGACGATCACGATGTCGGCCGGACGGCGGGCGAACAGGCCCACGGTGACCACGCCGGGGATCTGGTTGAGCTCGGCCTCCAGTGCCACCGGGTCGGTGATGCGCAGGTTGTGCACGTCCAGGATCCAGTTGCCGTTGTCGGTGACCACGCCCTCGCGCCACACCGGCTGGCCGCCGGTCAGGGCCAGGATGCGGCGGGCCACCAGGCTGCGCGCCATCGGGATCACCTCCACCGGCAGGGGGAACCTGCCCAGCACCGGCACCTGCTTGCTCGGGTCGATGATGCAGACGAAGGTCTCGCTGGCCTCGGCGATGATCTTCTCGCGGGTCAGCGCGGCGCCGCCGCCCTTGATCAGGCGCTTGTGCGGGTCGCACTCGTCGGCGCCGTCCACGTACAGCTTCAGCGGGCCGGCGGCATTGGCGTCCAGCACCTCGATGCCCAGCGCCTTCAGCCGCGCGGTGCTCTGCTCGGAGCTGGACACCGCGCCGGCGATGCGGTCGCGGATCCGGCCCAGCGCCTCGATGAAGTAGGCCACGGTGGAACCGGTGCCGACGCCGACGACCATGCCGTCCTCGACGTACTCGATGGCCTTTTCGCCGGCCAGGCGCTTGGCTTCGCTCATGGATGTGCGGATGCGGGATGGAGGATGGGGCAGGTGGCGCGGCGGGCGCGGGTCATTCCAGCGACAGCAGCAGCTTCCACTGCGCGGCGGTGACCGGCATCACCGACAGGCGGTTGCCGCGCGCGACCAGCGGGAAGCCCTCGCCCAGCGCGTCGGCGTGGCGCTTGATCTCTTCCAGCGGGATCGTGCGGCGCAGCTTGCGCTCGAACTTCACGTCCACCAGGTACCAGCGCGGCTGCTCGCGGGTGGCCCTGGGGTCGTAGTACTCCGACTTCGGATCGAACTGGGTCTCGTCCGGGTAGGCGTGGCTGGCCACGCTGGCGATGCCGACGATGCCCGGCACCGCGGTGTTGGAGTGGTAGAACAGCACGCCGTCACCGACCTGCATGCCGTCGCGCATGAAGTTGCGCGCCTGGTAGTTGCGCACGCCGTTCCACGGCTCCACGCCCACGCGTTCCAGGTCGTCGATGGAGAAGGTGTCCGGCTCGGACTTCATGAGCCAGTAGCGCTTGCGGGGCGTCATGCGAGCAGGGCGTCGGGGTTGCGGAGCAGGGTGGCGGTCTCGGTGCAGATCGCGTCGGGCACCACGTCCCAGGCCTGCGGCTCCAGCCGCGGCACCTGCTGCACGTCGAAGCCGGCGCCGACCAGCCAGGGCGGCGCGGCGCGGCCGAGGCGGAACGCGAAGCTGCGATCATACCAACCGCCCCCCATGCCCAGCCGCTGGCCGGCCGCGTCGAAGCCCACCAGCGGCATCACCACCAGGTCCATCGCCTCGGCCGGCAGCGCCGAGGCCGGCGCCACGTCCGGCTCGGGGATGCCGTAGCGGTTGGTGACCAGCGGGTCGCCCGGGCGCCACGGCGCGAAGCGCAGCAGCCGGTCCGGTTCGTGCAGCACCGGCAGGCAGTAGACCAGGCCCGCCGGCAGGCGCAGCTGCAGCGCGTGCAGGGCGATCTCGCCGTCCAGCGCCCAGTAGCCGGCCACGTAGCCGCGCGCCGGCAGGAACGGCAGGGCGAGGATGCGCCCGGCCAGCGCGTCGGCGGCGGCGATGCGGGTCGCCGCGGGCAGTTCGCGGCGGCGTTGGCGCAACTGCGTGCGCAGCGTGGCCCGGTCCTGGGTCATCGGGGGTTCCGGCATGGGGGTGGCCGCATCATCGCGGACCGGGCGCGCCACGCCAAGCCGGGGCCCGGATACGACAACGCCTCCCGTCGGGGGGGAGGCGCTGTCCGGATGAGGCATTCTCCGCCATGCCGATGCGGCAAAACGACCTTGAACCCGAGGTTCAAGTGGGGAGGCTCAAGAGGCCATCGGGCTTCCCGCTGCGTGGCGGACATGCACTCCCGGCCCCATCGCGTCCCCGGTGTCGTTTTTAAGGGACAAGGTGAATGTTTGGCCAGCTGTCGCACACGGCAGAGAACGCGGGAGCCATTATAGCCGCCCGGCCGGGCGTGCCTAGTCCGGGCCGCGTGTTCAGGCAAGGGAATCTGTCGATCCGCGCGGCCGGACGGCCAAGACGTGGTCAATCGTGCACGGCCGGCGCCGGCCCCAGCAGGCCGTCCAGGCGCCTGTTCAGGGTGTCCAGGGTGCGGGCCAGCTCCCGGTCCAGCGCCTCGCGCTCCTGCCGCAGCTGCTGCAGCTCGTGGGCCAGGTTGAGCGCGGCCAGCACGGCGATCCGGTCCAGCGAGACCATGCGGTTGTTGCCGCGCAGCTCGCGCATGCGCGAATCCAGCAGGCGGGCGGCCGCCATCAGGCTGTCGCGCTCACCGCTGGGCACGCCCACGGTGTAGTCGCGGTCGAGGATCCGGACTTCGACCGGTTCGGTGGCGCTCACGTGTGCTGCTCCAGCGACTTCAGCCGCGCGATCATGGCCTCCACCCGCGACCGCGCCATCTCGTTCTTGTGCAGCAGCTGGGCGCGCTCGCCGATCAGCTGCTCCTGCTGCTGGCGCAGGCTGCGGTTCTCGTCGGCCAGGCGCTGGCAGCGGTCGGCCAGGGCCTCGACGCGCGCGGCCAGGGCACGGAGCTGGGCGATGACGTCGGTGGCGGGGTCCATGGCGGCCACGATAGGCAGCGCCCGCCGGCCCGGTCAAGCAGGCCGCCACGGCTCAGGCCGGCAGCGCTTCCTGCTGGCGGATGAAGGCCAAGCACTCGTCGCGGGGCATGGCCGCGGCGATGTAATGGCCCTGGATCTCGTCGCAGCCCTGCTCGCGCAGGAGCTGCAGCTGGCCGGCCGTCTCCACGCCTTCGGCGACCACGGTCAGGGCCAGCGAGTGGCCCATGGTGATGACCGTGCTGGTGATGGCCTCGTCGTCCGGGTCGCGGGTCAGGTCGCCGATGAACTCGCGGTCGATCTTGAGCGTGGTCAGCGGCAGGCGCTTGAGGTAGGCCAGCGAGGAGTAGCCGGTGCCGAAGTCGTCCACCGCCACACCCACGCCCAGGGCGCGGCAGGCATGCAGCACGCTGGCGCTGCGCTCGATGTTGGCCATGATCGCGCTCTCGGTCAGCTCAAGTTCGAGCAGGCCGGAGGCCACCCCGGTCTCGGCCAGGATCCGGGTCAGGGTGCCGGGCAGGTCGCCGCGCAGCAGCTGGATGGCCGAGACGTTGACCGACATGCGCAGGCCGTGCAGGCCGGCCTCGCGCCACTGGCGCAGGGTGGCGCAGGCCTCCTTCAGCACCCACTCGCCGATCTCCAGGATCAGGCCGGTGTCCTCGGCCAGCGGGATGAACTGGTCCGGCGGCACCGCGCCCAGCTCCGGGGTGCGCCAGCGCAGCAGCGCCTCGGCGCCGACCACGCGGCGGTCGCGCAGCGAGTAGCGCGGCTGGTAGACCACGGTCAGCTCGTCACGCTCCAGCACCCGCCGCAGCAGGCTGGTCAGGGTGGCGCGGCGGCGGACCGATTCGTCCATGTCGGCCGAGTAGACCTGCCAGGTGCGGCGGCCGGCGGCCTTGGCCTGGTACATGGCCGTGTCGGCGTGCTTGATCAGCTCGGTCGGCACCTGGGCGTGGTCGGGGAACAGGCTGATGCCGATCGAGGGGCAGATGCTGATCTCGTGGTGGTCGCCGAACACCAGCGGCGGCGCGAACGCCTCGATCACCCGGCGCGCGGCGTCCTCGGCCTGCTCCAGCGACTCCACGCTCTCCAGGACCACGGTGAACTCGTCGCCGCCCAGGCGGGCGACGGTGTGGTGCGTGCCGACCGCCTGCTGCACGCGCTCGGCCGCCGCGCGCAGCACCTTGTCGCCGGCGGTGTGGCCCAGCGAGTCGTTGACGTCCTTGAAGCGGTCCAGGTCCAGGAACAGCACCGCCACGCGGCCGCCCTCGCGGCGGGCGCGGACGATGGCCCGGGCCAGGCGCTCGGACAGCAGGGCGCGGTTGGGCAGGCCGGTGAGCGGGTCGTAGTTGGCCAGGTAGCGCAGCTCCTGCTCGGCACGCTTCTGCTCGGTGATGTCCGACAGCACCACCACGTGGAAGCTGTGGTCGCCGGCGGCATCCTGGATGCCGTTGTGGCGGACGTGGCAGAGGATTTCCTCGCCGTCGCTGCGGGTCATCCACAGGTTGCCCTGCCACTGGCCGTGGCGGTCGAACTCCATCTGCAGCGGCCGGGCGTGCTCGCTGCGGCTGTCGGCGTCCAGCAGGGCGAACGGGCGGCCCAGCACCTGCACGTCGCTGTAGCCGGTGATGCGGCTGAAGGCCGGGTTGACCGCGACGAAGTGCAGGTCGCGGTCCAGCACCGCCACCGCCTCGCTCATGCTGCGCAGCACCTCGCTGGCGATGCGCCGCTCGGCGTCGGCATGGCGGCTGGCGGTGGTGTCGCGCGCGGTGCCGGCCAGGCGGCGCGGGCGGCCGTAGTCGTCGCGCTCCACCGTGCGGCCGCGCACCCGTACCCAGATCCACTCGCCGCTGCCGTCCGGGTCGATGCGGTGCTCGGAGGTGAACAGCGGCTCGGCGCCGCGCAGGTGCGCGCGCAGGCGGCGCAGCACCTGCGGGCGGTCGTACGGGTGCACCGGTGGCAATGCGATGCGACGCGTGGTCACCGCCAGGCCGGTGCCGCCGCCCGGCTCGCCCTCGTCGCTGTGCAGCAGGTGCAGCTGGCGGCGGCGCAGGTCGAAGTCCCAGAAGTGCTCGCCCGAGCCCCACAGCGCCAGGGTCAGGTGTTCCTCGCGCGCGCGCAGTGCCTCGGCCTGTTCGGCGTGGCTGCTGCGCCAGTGCCAGAGCAGGACCAGCACCAGGAGCAGCAGCCCGACGGCGACCGACATCAGTAGCGCGGTCATGTGCGGCGGGTCCGGCGGCTGGGTCCACACGGGCGGATGCGCGCGGCGACGGACGGCATGGAGGACCGGTGGATTGGGGAGCTATTCAGGCGAGTGTAGGCACGGCCGCGTGCCGGCGACAAGCCATCCACGGGCGCGGTTGCTACACTGCGCGCATCCGGCGCGGCGCATGCCCGCCGCGCCCTTCCCGCCGGGAGCCAGGTGCCCATGCAAGAACGGCCCAACCCCCACGAGGTCGCCGCCGCCAGCCGCGAGCTGGGCCTGGCCGTGTCCGCCTCCGAACTGCACGGTGCCCTGTGCGGCTGGCTGGCCGGGGGCGGGGGCGACGGGGCCGACTGGCTGGGCAGGGAGATGGCCAACCCGGACCTGCCGGTGCCGCCGCGCGACGGCACCCTGGACCGTCTGCGCCGGGCCAGCGCCGCGCAGCTGGGCGACGGCGACTTCTCCTTCCAGCTGCTGCTGGAGGAGGCCGACGCGCCGCTGCGCCATCGCGCCCAGGCCCTGTTCGACTGGTGCCGCAGCTTCCTCGGCGGCTTCGGCCTGGCCGCCGGCGCCACCCCGCCGCTGTCGGAAGAGGGCGACGAGGCGCTCAGGGACCTGGCCAAGCTCGCCGCCGCGCGGGTGCAGGACATCGAGGAGGACGAGGAGGACGAGTCCGCCCTCTCCGAACTGGAGGAATTCGTCCGGGTGGCGGCGCTGCTGCTGCACGGCGACTGCGTCCTGGGGCCGCGTCACCGCCGCAGCCTGAACTGACCATGCTGCGCGCGCTCACCGGCATCCCGGCGGCCGAGTTCGCCCGCCGCCGCCGCCAGCTCATGCGCATGGCCGGCGAGGACGCCATCCTGATCCTGCCGGCGGCCCCGCAGCGGGTGCGCAGCCACGACACCCATTACCCGTACCGCCAGGACTCGGACTTCTGGTACCTGTGCGGCTTCCCGGAACCGGAGGCGGTGCTGGTGCTGGTGCCCGGCCGCCGCCACGGCGAGGCGCTGCTGTTCTGCCGCGAGCGCGATCCCGAGCGCGAGGCCTGGGACGGCCCGCGCGCCGGCCAGGAGGGCGCGGTGGCGGACTTCGGCATGGACGACGCCTACCCGATCGACGACCTGGACGACATCCTGCCGGGCCTGCTGGAAGGACGCTCGCGGGTCTACTACCACTTCGGCCGCGACGCCGAGTTCGACCTCAAGCTGATCGGCTGGGTCAACCGCGTGCGCGCCCAGGTGCGGCACGGCGCGCAGCCGCCGCACGAGTTCCTCGAGCTTGGCCACCTGCTGCACGAGATGCGCCTGTTCAAATCGCGCGAGGAGGTGCGGCTGATGCGCAAGGCGGCCGAGATCAGCGTGCGCGCCCACGAGGCGGCCATGCGCGCGGCGCGCCCGGGCATCCACGAGTACGAGCTGCAGGCCGAGATCGAGCGCGTGTTCCGCGCCGCTGACGCCTGGCCGGCCTACGGCACCATCGTCGGCGCCGGCGCCAATGCCTGCGTGCTGCACTACGTGGCCAACAACGCCCGCGCCCGCGACGGCGACCTGGTGCTGGTCGATGCCGGCGCCGAGTACCGCAACTACGCCGCCGACATCACGCGCACCTTCCCGGTGGGCGGCCGCTTCAGCCGCGAGCAGCGCGCGCTGCACGACCTGGTCGGCCAGGCGCAGGCCGCGGCGCTGGCGCAGGCACGGCCGGGTGTGCCGTTCGCGGCCATGCACGAGGCGGCGGTGGCGACCTTGACCGAGGGCCTGCTGCGCCTGGGCCTGCTGCGCGGCAGCCTGGAGGAGAACATCGCCGAGGGCCGCTACAAGCGCTTCTACCCGCACAAGAGCGGCCACTGGCTGGGCCTGGACGTGCACGACGTGGGCGACTACCGCATCGACGGCGAGCCGCGCCTGCTGGAGCCGGGCATGGTCCTGACCATCGAGCCGGGCCTGTACGTCCGTCCCGACGACACCGGCGTGCCGGCCAGGTGGCGCGGCATCGGCATCCGCACCGAGGACGACGTGCTGATCACCGCCGACGGCCACCGCGTGCTCACCGAGGGCCTGCCGCGCTCGGCCGACGAGATCGAGGCGTTCATGGCCGCGCGTGGCTGAAGGCCGGCGCATTGCGCACAAAACGCCGGCCAGGGCAATAAGCCGAAGATCGAAGGACGGGGCGCGCCCCGCGCCGGACCCCCTCGCGGTGGCGGCCGTTACAATCGGCTGTTCCCCTGCGTCTTGCTCCCCCACCACCATGACCAAAGAGCGCATCGCCCACGCCGGCCTGGCGTCCCGGCTCATGTCCGCGGAACAGGCCGCCGCCCTGATCGAACCGGGGATGGCCGTGGGCATGAGCGGCTTCACCGGCGCCGGCTATCCCAAGGCCGTGCCGCAGGCGCTGGCCGCCCGCATCGAGGCCGCGCGCGGGCGCGGCGAACCGTTCGCCATCCGCATCCTCACCGGCGCCTCCACCGCGCCGGAGCTGGATGGCGCCCTGGCGCGCGCCGGCGGCATCGAGTTCCGCCTGCCCTACCAGTCCGACCCGGAACTGCGCGGGCGCATCAACGGCGGCCAGATCGAGTACATGGACGTCCACCTGGGCCACGTCGCCCAGCATGCGCTGTTCGGTTTCCTCGGCCGGATCGACCTGGCCATCGTCGAGGTCACCGCGATCCTGCCCGACGGCCGCCTGGTGCCCTCCACCTCGGTGGGCAACAACAAGACCTGGCTGGACCTGGCCGACAAGGTCATCCTCGAGGTCAACCACCGCCAGCCGCTGGGGCTGGACGGCATGCACGACATCTACTACGGCACGGCCAAGCCGCCGCACCGCAAGCCGATCCCGCTCACCCATCCGGGCGACCGCATCGGTGAGCCGTACCTGAAGGTGGACCTGGACAAGGTGGTGGCGGTGGTGGAGAGCGACGCGCCGGACCGCATCGGCCGCTTCGCGCCGATCGACGAGGTTTCCCGCGCCATCGCCGGCCACCTCGTGGAGTTCTTCCGCCACGAGATCAGGGCCGGGCGCCTGGGCGAGCGGCTGCTGCCGCTGCAGTCGGGCGTGGGCAACATCGCCAACGCGGTGCTGGCCGGCCTGCACGAGGGCGGCTTTCGTGGCCTGACCGCGTTCACCGAGGTGATCCAGGACGGGATGCTGGAGCTGATCGGCAACGGCACCATCGAGGTCGCCTCGGCCACCTCGTTCTCGCTCAGCCCCGAGGGCGTGGAGGAGTTCAACCGCAACATCGAGCTGTACCGCAGGAAGATCATCCTGCGCCCGCAGGAGATCTCCAACCACGCCGAGCTGGTGCGCCGCCTGGGCGTGATCGGCATGAACGGCATGGTCGAGGCCGACCTGTACGGCAACGTGAACTCCACCCACGTCTGCGGCACCAGCATCATCAACGGCATCGGCGGCTCGGGCGACTTCGCCCGCAACGGCTTCATGTCCTGCTTCCTGAGCCCGAGCACGGCCAA
The DNA here is from genome assembly GCF_010093135.1 of Pseudoxanthomonas taiwanensis. GTDB lineage: Bacteria > Pseudomonadota > Gammaproteobacteria > Xanthomonadales > Xanthomonadaceae > Pseudoxanthomonas > Pseudoxanthomonas taiwanensis. Next base: position 8,783 of record NZ_PDWK01000004.1, read on the forward strand.
GAACGGTGCCATCTCCGCATTCGTGCCGATGGTCAGCCACGTGGACCACACCGAGCACGACGTGGCGGTGCTGGTCAGCGAGCAGGGCCTGGCCGACCTGCGCGGCCTGTCGCCCAAGCAGCGCGCGCGGGCCATCATCAACCACTGCGCGCACCCGGACTACCGGCCGCTGCTGCAGGACTACTTCGACCGCGCCATGCGCGACAGCAAGGGCCGGCACACCCCGCACCTGCTGGCCGAGGCGCTGTCCTGGCACCAGCGCTACCTGGAGACCGGCTCGATGAAGCCCTGACCGCGGCTTCCCGCCGGGCGGAACGAAGAAGGGCGGCCGTCGGCCGCCCTGCCGGTCTTCCGGGCAACGCGGGCCGGATCAGCCCAGCGATTCCAGCCACTCGTCGTCCGAGCCTTCGTTGATGCCCTCGAACAGCGGGGTGGAGAAGTAGCGCTCGCCGGTGTCCGGCAGCATGGCCAGCAGCACCGAGCCTTCCGGGGCGTCCTCGGCCACCTTCAGCGCCGCGGCCACGGTGGCGCCGGCGGAGATGCCCACGAAGATGCCTTCCTCGGCCGCCAGCCGGCGCGCGGTGGCGATGGCGTCCTCGTCGGACACGCCGATGATGCGGTCGGCGACCTGGCGGTTGAGCACGGCCGGCACGAAGTCCGGGGTCCAGCCCTGGATCTTGTGCGGCTTCCACTCGTTGCCGGCCAGCAGCGAGGCGTTGGCCGGCTCGGCGGCGGTGATCTTCACCTCCGGGCGGGCGGTGCGCAGTACCTCGCCCACGCCGGTCAGGGTGCCGCCGGTGCCCCAGCCGCTGATGAAGTGGTCCAGGCGGCGGCCGGCGAAGTCGCGCAGGATCTCCGCCGCGGTGGTCTGGCGGTGGTAGGCCGGATTGGCCGGGTTCTCGAACTGGCGGGCCAGGAACCAGCCGTGCTTCTTCGCCAGTTCCTCGGCCTTGCGCACCATGCCGCTGCCGCGCTCGGCCGCCGGGGTGAGGATGACCTTGGCGCCGAAGGCGCGCATCAGCTTGCGCCGCTCCACCGAGAAGGTCTCCACCATGGTGGCCACGAACTTGTAGCCGCGTGCCGCGGCGACCATGGCCAGGGCCACGCCGGTGTTGCCCGAGGTCGCCTCCACGATGGTGTCGCCGGGCTTGAGCAGGCCCTTGGCCTCGGCATCGAGGATGATGGCCAGGGCCAGGCGGTCCTTCACCGAGCCGCCGGGGTTGAACGCCTCCACCTTGGCGTAGAGCTCCACGTGTGGCGGGGCGACGCGGTGCAGCCGCACGACCGGGGTGCGGCCGATGGTGTCCAGGATGCTGTCGTAGATGGCCATGGGAGTGTCCTTGGGTGATGCGGGGAATGGGGGATTCAGGCGGCGCGCGCGACGCCGGGCATGGGCGGCCCCGGCGGCGCGCCGCCGAACCAGTGCAGCCGCCCGGCCAGGGCGGCCACTTGGCCCAGTATCAGCAGCGCGGGTGAGGCCACTGCATGCGCGCGGGCGGTGGCCGGCAGCCCGTCCAGGGTGCCGGTGAGCACGCGCTGCCCGGAGTGCGTGCCGTTCTCGACCAGGGCGAAGGGCGTGGCCGGGTCGGCGCCGGCGGCCAGCAGCCGGTCCTGGACCTGCTCCAGGGTGCCCACGCCCATGTACAGGGCCAGGGTCTGGCGCGGCCGGGCCAGCGCCTCCCAGTCCAGCGTGTCCAGCGAATCGCGGCAGTGCGCGGTGGCCAAGCGCAGGGACTGGGCGTGGTCGCGGTGGGTCAGCGGGATGCCGGCGTAGGCGGCGCAGCCCAGCGCCGCGGTCACCCCCGGCACCACCCGGTAGGGGATGCCGTGGGCGCGCAGGAACTCCAGCTCCTCGCCGCCGCGGCCGAACACGAACGGGTCGCCGCCCTTGAGCCGGACCACGCGCCGGCCGGCGCGGGCATGGGCGAGCATCAGCTCGTGGATCTGTTCCTGGCGGACGCCGTGGCCGCCCGAGAGCTTGCCGACCGGCACCAGCCGCGCGTCCGGATGGGCCAGGGCCAGCACGCCCTCGCCGACCAGGCGGTCGTGCAGCACCACCTCGGCGGCCTCGAGGGCGCGCAGGGCATGCAGGGTCAGCAGGCCGGGGTCGCCCGGGCCGGCGCCGACCAGGGCGACGCTGCCGGGCGGGAAATCGGCAGGCGGCATGGTGGGGCGGGGCACGCGCACGTGGGGCTCGCTACGGTCCGGAACGGTGTTGGCGAACCTAGCGCCAGCTCATAACCAGCGGAAATTACCAAACGCCGCCTGTTTATAACTTTCAGTTATAAGAAACGCCGGCTGTTTCTTTTAAATTCAGGACGTCGCTGGCCAGGCATGCCCTCCATGACGCTCACCCAGCTGCGCTACCTCGTCGCCATCGCGGATGCAGGGTTGAACATCACCCTGGCGGCACAGCGCGTGCACGCCACCCAGCCCGGCCTGTCCAAGCAGATCAAGCAGCTGGAGGACGAGCTGGGCTTCCTGCTGTTCGTGCGCAAGGGACGCAGCCTGGAATCGATCACGCCCGCCGGGGCCGAGGTGCTGGAGCGGGCGCGCGTGATCCTGGCCGAGGCGGCCAACATCCGCGCCTACGCCGCCAACCGCCGGCGCGAGAGCCAGGGGCCTCTGACCCTGGGCACCACCCACACCCAGGCGCGCTTCGTGCTGCCGCCGGCCATCGCCCGGATCAAGCGCGAGTTCCCGCAGGTGAGCGTGCACCTGCAGCAGGCCGCCGAGGGCGCGGCGCTGGACCTGCTGGGGCGGGGCGATGCCGACATGGCGGTGGTCAGCACCGCCGGCCCGGCGCCGCAGGGCGGGGTGGCCGTGCCGCTGTACCGCTGGCGACGCCTGGTGGTGGTGCCGCGCGGCCATGCCCTCGACCGCGCCGGAACCGCGCCGGACATGCACGGGCTGGCGCGCCATCCGCTGATCAGCTACGAGTCGTCCACCCGGCCCGAATCCTCGCTGCGCCGCGCCTTCGCCGGCCTGGGCCTGGAGCCGCACATTGCCCTGACCGCGCTGGACGCGGACCTGATCAAGACCTACGTGCGCGCCGGCCTGGGCGTGGGCCTGCTGGCGGAGATGGCGGTCAGCAGCGGCGATGCCGACCTGCGCGCCTGGCCGGCGCCGGCGGCCATCCCCGAGTGCACCGCCTGGGCGGTGCTGCCGCGCGACCGCGTGCTGCGCGACTACGCGCTGGAACTGGTGCACGCGCTGGCTCCGCAGATCGACAAGCGCGACCTGCGCCGGGTGCTGGACGGCAACCTGGAGCCGCGCTGGCCCGAGCCGCCGAGCTGGGAGTCGCTCACCCAGACCATCACCAGCTGAGCCGGGCGCGGCGCAGGCCGCCGCGGCGACCCGGTCGGCCCGTCCGGCGGCGGCGCTCAGGCGCCCCATGCCGAATGCTTCCTGCGCGGGTGCACGCGCGGTGACCGGACGCATCCGTCGCCTCGCCGCTGCCCCGGTTCCTGTGGACGGGGGCTCAGATGTCATGGATGCCGCACTCGCGCTTGAGGCCGAAGAAGCGGGTGTCCTCCTCGCGCATGCCCGGTTCCCAGCGGCGGGTGGTGTGGACGTCGCCGATGGACACGTAGCCCTGGTGCCACAGCGGGTGGTAGGGCAGGTCGTGCTTCTTCATGTACCGCCACACGTCGCGGTCGCTCCAGTCGGCGATCGGGTTGACCTTCAGCCGGTGCCCGCGGCGCTGCAGGATCGGGGTGTTGGCGCGGCTGGCCGACTGGCTGCGGCGCAGGCCGGTGAACCAGGTGCCCACGTCCAGCTCGTCCAGGGCGCGGCGCATCGGTTCGACCTTGCGCAGCTGGTTGTAGTTGTCCAGGCCTTCCACGCCCTGCTCCCACAGGCGGCCGTGGCGGGCCTCCATCCATGCGCGGCTGATCAGCGGGCGGTACACCTTGAGGTTGAGCTGCAGCCGTTCGGTCAGCTCGTCGGCGAAGCGGTAGGTCTCGGGGAACAGGTAGCCGGTGTCGATCAGGATCACCGGGATGTCCGGCTTCTGCCGGGTGACCATGTGCAGGGTCACGGCCGCCTGCGCGCCGAAGCTGGAGGACAGCGCCGGATTGCCGTGGCCGTAGGCCAGGGCCCAGGCCACGCGCTGTTCGGCGTCCATGGCCTCCAGTTCGGCATTGAGCGCTGCCAGGTCCGGCTCTTCGGGGTCGGGGGCGTTGGCGGCGTCGCGCGGTGCGGTGAGGCTCATCGGGGCAACTCCGGAAGCAGGGGATGGTTTCAGGCGGTGGCGGCGGCGGGCTCGGCTTCGGCCTGCGCCGCTTCGACCTGGACGTGGGTGGGGTAGGGCGGCAGGGCGATGATCCCGGCGCGGTGCAGGAAATCGCCAAAGCGCTCGCCGGGCAGGCGCTCGGCGGCGTAGCGGCCCAACAGCGGGTCCAGCGCCTCGAGGATCTCGGTCTCGGTGACGTTCTCGCGGTACAGGGTGTTGAGCCGCGTGCCGCGGTGGTCGGCGCCCAGCATCAGGTTGTAGCGGCCCGGCGCCTTGCCGACCAGCGCGATCTCGCCCAGGTACGGACGCGAACAGCCGTTGGGGCAGCCGGAGATGCGCAGCAGGATCGGCGCCTCGGCCAGGCCGTGCCTGTCCAGCAGCGGCTGCAGCTTCGCGGTGAAGGCCGGCAGGTAGCGCTCGGCCTCGGCCATGGCCAGGCCGCAGGTGGGCAGGGCCACGCAGGCCATGGCCGTGCGCGCCAGCGCACTGGGCGCGCGGCCGTCGGCGTCCAGGGCGTGGGCGCGCACCAGCGCCTCGATGCGCGCGCGCTCGCCGGCCGGCACGTCGGCGATGACCAGGTTCTGGTTGGCGGTCAGACGGAAGTGGCCGCGGTGCACGTTGGCGATCTCGCGCAGGCCGGTCAGGTGCGGCCGCCCCGGCAGGTCGGCGATGCGGCCGCTGGCGATGGACACGGTCAGGTGCCAGCGGCCTCCTTCGCCCTCGACCCAGCCGAGGCGGTCGCCGTTGTGGTCGAAGCGGAACGGACGCGCCGGCTGCAGCTCCAGCCCGGCCTCGGCCTGCATGCGCGCGACCACCGTTTCCAGGCCGTGGCGGTCGATGGTGTACTTGAAGCGGGCGTGCTTGCGCTCGCCGCGGTCGCCCAGGTCGCGCTGCACCACCAGCGCGGCGCGGGCGATGTCCAGCACCTGCTGCGGTGCGACGAAGCCGACCACGCTGGCCAGGCGCGGGTAGGTCGCCGGATCGCCGTGGGTGGCGCCCATGCCGCCGCCGATGACGACGTTGAAGCCGGCCAGGCGGCCGTCCTCCCCGGCGATGGCGATCAGGCCGAAGTCGTTGGCGAACACGTCCACGTCGTTGGTCGGCGGCACCGCCACGGCCATCTTGAACTTGCGCGGCAGGTATGCGCGGCCGTAGACCGGCTCCTCCTCCTGGCCGCTGTCGGCCAGCTTCTCCCCATCCAGCCAGATCTCGTAGTAGGCACGCGTACGCGGCAGGAACGCCTCCGACAGCCGCCGCGCCCATTCGTGCACCTCGGCGTGCAGGCGCGACTGCAGCGGGTTGCTGCTGGCCACCACGTTGCGGTTGACGTCGCCGCAGGCGGCGATGGTGTCCAGCACCGCGGCGTGGATGGCCTGCATCGTCGCCTTGAGCTCGCGCTTGACCACGCCGTGGAACTGGAAGGTCTGGCGGGTGGTGATGCGCAACGAGTGGTTGGCGAAGGTGCGGGCGATGTGGTCCAGCTTCAGCCACTGCGCCGGGGTGAACACGCCGCCGGGGGCGCGGATGCGGATCATGAACTGGTAGGCCGGCTCCAGCTTCTGCCGGCGCCGCTCGTCGCGCAGGTCGCGGTCGTCCTGCTGGTAGCTGCCGTGGAACTTGATGATGCGCTGGTCCTCCTCCGACAGCCCGCCGGTGGTCGGGTCGGCCAGGCCCTCGGCGAGGGTGCCGCGCAGGCCGCGGCTGCGGATCTTGGTGTCTTCGACGGAGTGGCTCATGGCGGCTCAGTAGACGTCGCGGCTGTAGCGGCCGGCCGCCTGCAGGGCGGCGAGGTGTTCGGCGGCGGCTTCGGCGTCACCGCCGGTGTGCGCGGCCACGATCTCCAGCAGCGCGGCGTGCACGTCGCGGCCCATGGCCACGCTGCCGCACACGTACAGGTGCGCGCCGCCCTCGAGCCAGCTCCACAGCTCGCGGCCGTGTTCGCGCATGCGGTCCTGCACGTGGACGCGCCCCGGCTGGTCGCGGGAGAAGGCCAGGTCCAGGCGGTGCAGCAGGCCGCGGCGCAGCGCGTCCTGCCACTCGGCCTGGTACAGGAAGCCGGTCTCGAAGTGGCGCGCGCCGAAGAACAGCCAGTTGCGCCCGCTGGCGCCGGTCTCGGCGCGCTCCTGCAGGAAGCCGCGGAACGGGGCCACGCCGGTGCCGGGGCCGACCATGATCATGTCGACGCTGCCGTCGGCCGGGACGCGGAAGCGTTCGTTGGGTTCCAGGTACACCGGCACCCGCGCGCCTTCCTCCAGGGCGGCCAGGAAGGCGCTGGCCGCGCCGGTGTGGTCGTGGCCGTGGGCGTGGTAGCGGACCACGTCCACCGCCAGGTGTGCCTCCTCGCCCACGTGCTTGCGGCTGGAGGCGATGGAGTACAGGCGCGGCGCGGCCGGGCGCAGTGCCTCGACGAAGGCGGTCGGGTCCCAATCCGCCGGCCAGCGGCGCAGCAGGTCGACCAGCTGGTGGTCGGCCAGCAGCGCCGCCCGGCCGGCAGGCTGGGTCGGGTCGAGCAGCCGGCGCAGCGCCTGCGCCCCGGACCGCTCGGCGTGCGCGGCCAGGAACGGGCGCGACAGCCGGGTCAGCTCGCGGCGCGCGGCCAGCCACTCGTGCAGGGGGAGAGTCTCGCCGCCGAGCGTGACGGGCGTGTTGCCGTCCAGGCGCGCGGCCTGCAGCACGGCCTCCACCAGCGGCGCCGGGTTGCGGTGGACGATGCCCAGGGCATCGCCCGGCGCGTAGGCCAGGCCGGAACCCTCCAGCGACAGCTCAAGGTGGCGCACGTCCTTGTCCGGCCCGGCGTAGCGGCGGAAGCCGGTGCCGCGGAAGGCGCGCCCGGGGATCCGCTGCGGCGCCAGCAGTTCGGCGGGGAGCGGGCGTTCGCGCGACCGGGCCGCGGCGGGGCGCAGCGGGGTGACCGTGGCCGGCGGCACCGCCGGTGCCGGCGCACGTTGCAACAGCTCGCCGGCGCGGGCCAGCACCTGCTCGCGCCAGGGTGCGGCCACGGTGTCGATGTCCAGGTCGGCCAGCGCGGCCTCGGCCACGCGCTGCGCGCCCAGCTCGGCCAGGCGCGCGTCGATGCGCCGGGCGATGCCGCAGAAGTCCGCGTAGCTGCTGTCGCCCAGGCCCAGCACCGCGTACTTCAGCTCCGGCAGCTTCGGCGCGCGCCTGCCGAACAGGAACTCGGCGAAGCCGGCCGCATCGTCCGGCGGGTCGCCCTCGCCCTGGGTGCTGATGACGATGTACAGCAGGCGCTCGCCGGCCAGCTCGCGCGCCGGATAGGCGTCGGCGCGGACCAGACGCACCGCCAGGCCGGCCGCTTCCGCCGCCTGGGCCAGCTTCTCGGCCTCGCGGCGGGCGTTGCCGGTCTGGGTGCCGTACAGCACGGTCAGGCGCGCGCCGGACTGCGCCGCCGTGGCCGGTGCCGCGCCGCCCGGCAGCACCGCCAGCTGCGGCGCGCCGTGGCCCTGGGCCAGGCCGGCGGCGTAGCCGGACAGCCACCACAGCGAAGGGGCGTCCAGCCCGTCGACCAGGCGGGCCAGCAGGGCACGGCGGGTCTCGTCCAGCGGACTGGGCAGCGCGGTGGGCGCGGCGGTCATCTCGGGCGGCCTGGCGGAAGCGTCGGCTTCGACGGGGCATCGATCCTATGCAGGCGCGCGCCGCCACAGAAACGGCGCGTGGTTATTGGCTTATACTCTGGCCTTATTTCCGGACGTGACCGCGCGCCCGGATACTGGCCGGCCTGGCGGATGGCCCGCTCCGCCGGCCGCCAGCCCACGGGTCGCCGCGGCATACACGAACCGAGCCGAATGAGCCCAGCCCCCCTCTCCCACCTCGATCGCCTGGAAGCGGAAAGCATCCACATCCTGCGCGAGGTCGCGGCCGAGTTCCGCAACCCGGTGCTGCTGTATTCGGTGGGCAAGGACAGCTCGGTGCTGCTGCACCTGCTGCTGAAGGCCTTCGCGCCGGCGCGACCGCCGATCCCGCTGCTGCACGTGGACACCGGCTGGAAGTTCCGCGAGATGATCGCCTTCCGCGACCGCCGCGCCGCGGAAACGGGGGTCGAACTGCGCACCTGGACCAACCCGGAAGGCCTGGCCCAGGGCATCAATCCGATCACCCACGGCGCCACCGTGCACACCGACGTGATGAAGACCCGGGCGCTGAAGCAGGCGCTGGACAGGTGGGGCTTCGACGCGGCCATCGGCGGCGCGCGCCGCGACGAGGAGAAGTCGCGCGCCAAGGAGCGCGTGTTCTCCTTCCGCGACGCCAACCACCGCTGGGACCCCCGGCGCCAGCGCCCGGAACTGTGGAACCTCTACAACACGCGCATCCACAAGGGTGAGAGCGTGCGTGTGTTCCCGCTGTCCAACTGGACCGAGCTGGACGTGTGGCTGTACATCTACCGGGAGGGCATCCCGGTGGTGCCGCTGTACTTCGCCGCGCCACGGCCGGTGGTCGAGCGCGACGGCACGCTGATCATGGTGGACGACGAGCGCCTGCCGCTGCGCCCGGGCGAGGTGCCGCGGCTGCGCAGCGTGCGCTTCCGCACCCTGGGCTGCTATCCGCTGACCGGCGCGATCGAGTCGCGCGCCGACACCCTGGAGAAGGTCATCGCCGAGATGCTGGAGGCGACCACCTCCGAGCGCCAGGGCCGGGGGATCGACCACGATCCGTCCGCCTCGATGGAACGCAAGAAGCAGGAGGGCTACTTCTGATGGGCGCCGACGCCACCGCACCGGAAGCGGCCGGCGGCCTGGCCGCGCGGCTGCGCCAGCACGAGGCGCGCCCGCTGCTGCGCCTGATCACCTGCGGCAGCGTGGACGACGGCAAGAGCACCCTGATCGGGCGTCTGCTGTACGAGACCGGCCGGGTGCCCGAGGACCAGCTGGCCGCGCTGCGGGCCGACAGCCGCCGCCATGGCACCCAGGGCGGGCGCATCGACTACGCGCTGCTGCTGGACGGGCTGTCCGCCGAGCGCGAGCAGGGCATCACCATCGACGTGGCCTACCGCTACTTCGACACCGAGCGGCGCAAGTTCATCGTCGCCGACTGCCCCGGCCACGAGCAGTACACCCGCAACATGGCCACCGGCGCCTCCACCGCCGACCTGGCGGTGGTGCTGGTGGACGCGCGCAAGGGCCTGCTGCCGCAGACCCGCCGGCACAGCTACATCGTCTCGCTGCTGGGCATCGGCCACGTGGTGCTGGCGGTCAACAAGATGGACCTGGTCGGTTACGACCAGGCCACCTTCGAGGCCATCGCCACCGGTTACCGCGCGCTGGCCGCGCAGCTGGGCATCCCGCACGTCCAGGCCATCCCGCTGTCGGCGCTGGAGGGCGACAATCTGCTTGCACGCTCGCCCAACACGCCCTGGTACGACGGTCCGGCGCTGCTGGAGCACCTGGAGTCGGTGGAGGCGGGCGGCGCCGCGGACGCCGGCCCGCGGCGCCTGCCGGTGCAGGGGGTCAACCGCCCGCACCAGGACTTCCGCGGCTTCGCCGGCACCATCGCCGCCGGCAGCGTGGCCCCGGGCGACGAGGTGGTGGTGCTGCCCTCCGGCCGGCGCTCGCGGGTGGCCGCGGTGCTGGGGCCGGACGGCCCGCTGCCGCGCGCCCGTGCCGGCCAGGCGGTGACCCTGACCCTGGCCGACGAGATCGACGTGGGCCGCGGCGACGCGCTCGCCGCCGCCGGCGACCCGCCGCAGGTGGCCGACCAGTTCGCCGCGCACGTGCTGTGGATGGGCGAGGCGCCGCTGCTGCCCGGCCGGCCGTACTGGCTGAAGATCGGCACCCGCACCGTGGCCGCCAGCATCAGCGAGATCAAGCACCGGGTGGACGTGGACACCCAGGAGCGGCTGGCGGCCAAGCGCCTGGAGCTGAACGAGGTCGGCTACTGCAACCTGGCGCTGGAGGCGCCGGTGGCCTTCGCCCCGTACCGGGAGAACCGCACCCTGGGCGGCTTCATCCTGATCGACCGGCAGAGCCACGACACCGTCGGCGCCGGCACCCTGGACTTCGCCCTGCGCCGGGCCAGCAACGTGCACTGGCAGCACCTGGACGTGGACCGGGCCGCGCGCGCCCGGCTCAAGGGACAGGTGCCGAAGGTGGTGTGGTTCACCGGCCTGTCCGGCGCCGGCAAGTCCACCCTGGCCAACCTGGTGGACAGGCGCCTGCACGCGATGGGCTACCACACCTTCGTGCTGGACGGCGACAACGTGCGCCACGGCCTGAACCGCGACCTGGGCTTCACCGACGAGGACCGGGTGGAGAACATCCGCCGCGTGGCCGAGGTGGCCCGGCTGATGACCGACGCCGGCCTGATCGTGCTGGTCAGCTTCATTTCCCCGTTCCGGGCCGAGCGCCGGATGGCGCGGGAGCGCTTCGCCCCCGGCGAGTTCATCGAGGTCTTCGTGGACGTGCCGCTGGAGGTGGCCGAGGCGCGCGACGCCAAGGGCCTGTACCGCAAGGCCCGCGCCGGCCTGATCCCCAACTTCACCGGCATCAGCTCCCCCTACGAGCCGCCGGAGCGGCCGGAGCTGCACCTGGACGCCACCGCCCCGCCGGAGGCGCTGGTGGAGCAGGTCCTGGCGGCCCTGGACCTGGACGGACACGGCGGCGTCACGCCTCCCGCCTGACCCTGCGACCATGCGCCGGCGTTTGCCGGGCTTGGTCCCGCCCCCGTGCGGCGGCGCATGTCAACCATCGGCACATCCGGGCGCCGGCGGCCCCGGCTAGACTCGGTGGTTTGTCATGGTTGCAGTCCCGAGGGTTTCGATGTCGTCACGTTTCCTGGCCATGGGCGCGGTCCTGGCGGCCGCCATCGCGGTTGCCGCATGCAGCCGCGAGGCGTCCGGCCCGCGGGCCCCGTCCGCGGTGACGGTCACCACCCGGACCGTGCAGCCGGTGGCCTGGAGCGACACGGTGCAGGCCCTGGGCACGGCCCGCGCCCGGGAGTCGGTGGAGCTGACCGCCAAGGTCAGCGAGATCGTCGAGCAGGTGCACTTCGAGAGCGGCCAGCAGGTGCGCGCCGGCCAGCCGCTGGTGACCCTGCGCGGCGAGGCCCAGGAGGCCGCGCTGCGCGAGGCCCAGGCCGCCTATGAGGAGGCCGAGCAGCAGCTGCGCCGGCTGGAGGGCCTGGCCGCCCAGCAGCTGGTCTCGCGCCAGACCCTGGACACCCAGCGCGCCACCCGTGACGCCGCCGCCGCGCGCGTGCGGCAGATGCAGTCGGACATCCGCGACCGTCACGTGCGCGCCCCGTTCGACGGCGTGCTGGGCATCCGCCGGATCAGCCCCGGTGCGCTGCTGACCCCCTCCACGGTGATCGCCACCCTGGACGACATCTCGCGCATGTACGTGGACTTCCAGGTGCCGGAGACGGCGCTGGCGGCCATGGTCCCGGGCGCGCGGGTGGTGGCCACCGCCGCGGCCTGGCCGGACCGGGAATTCAGCGGCGTGGTCGAGACCGTGGACGCACGGGTGGACCCGGAAACGCGCGCGGTCACCGTGCGCGCGGTGTTCGACAACCCCGAACGCCTGCTGCGCCCGGGCATGCTGCTGCAAGTGCACCTGTTCCGGCCCGAGCGCCAGGCCCTGGTGGTGCCGGAGATCGCGGTGACCCAGATGGGCCGCGACTCCTACGTGTACCGCGTGGACGCCGAGGACAGGGTGCAGCAGGTGCCGGTGCGCACCGGCGTGCGCCGCGACGGCCAGGTGGAGATCGTGGAGGGCCTGGCCGCCGGCGACCGCATCGTGGTCCACGGCACCGGCAAGGTGCGTCCCGGGATGAAGGTGGCCGAGGCCCAGGCCGGGGCCCCGGCGGCGGCGCGGGACTGAAGCCATGAAGCTGTCCGACCTGTCGATCCGGCGGCCGGTGCTGGCCGTGGTGATCAGCCTGCTGCTGATCGTGCTGGGCGTGATGTCGTTCACCCGGCTGACCCTGCGCGAGCTGCCCAACATCGACCCGCCCATCGTCTCGGTGCAGGTCAGATACCCGGGCGCCTCGGCGGCGGTGGTGGAGACCCGCATCACCCAGATCCTCGAGGACGCGCTGTCGGGCATCGAGGGCATCAACACCATCCAGTCGCAGAGCCGCAACGGCCGCGCCGACGTCACCATCGAGTTCCGCCTGACCCGCGACATCGAGGCCGCGGCCAACGACGTGCGCGACCGTGTCAGCCGGGTGATGGACCGCCTGCCCGACGAGGCCGACCCGCCCGAGGTGGCCAAGGTCGAGGCCGACGCCGACGTCATCCTCTGGCTCAACATGCGCTCCACCACCATGGACACGCTGGAGCTGACCGATTACGCCGAGCGCTACGTGGTGGACCGGCTGTCCTCGCTGGATGGCGTGGCCCGCGTGCAGCTGGGCGGCAGCCAGCGCTATGCCATGCGCATCTGGCTGGACCGCGACGCCATGGCCGCGCGCGGCATCACCGCCAGCGACGTGGAGGCGGCCCTGCGCGCGGAGAACGTCGAGCTGCCGGCCGGCCGCCTCGAGTCGGAGGCGCGCGACTTCACCCTGCGCGTGGAGCGCGGCTACCGCAGCGCCGAGCAGTTCGCCCAGCTGCCGATCCGCAAGGGCGCGGACGGCTACGTGGTGCGCCTGGGCGACGTGGCCACCGTCGAGCTGGGCCCGGAGGAGCGCCGTTCCTACCTGCGTAGCAACGGCGTACCCAACGTCGGCCTGGGCATCGTCCGCACCTCCACCGCCAACGCCCTGGACGTGGTCCGCGCCGCGCGCGCCGAGGCCGAGCGCATCCAGCAGTCGTTGCCGGAGGGCACCGACATCTTCGTGGCCTACGACAGCACGGTGTTCATCGACGCCTCGATCAAGCGCGTGTACTGGACCCTGGTCGAGGCCATCGTGCTGGTGGTGGCGGTGATCTGGCTGTTCCTGGGCAGCCTGCGCGCGGCGCTGATCCCGGCGGTGACCGTGCCGGTGTGCGTGATCGCCGCGTTCATGGGCCTGTACGCGTTCGACTTCTCCATCAACCTGCTCACCCTGCTGGCCCTGGTGCTGTGCATCGGCCTGGTGGTGGACGACGCCATCGTGGTGCTGGAGAACGTGCAGCGGCGCGCCGACCTGGGCGAGCCGCCGCTGGTGGCCGCGCGCCGCGGCACCGCGCAGGTGGCCTTCGCGGTGATCGCCACCACCGCGGTGCTGGTGGCGGTGTTCCTGCCGGTGGGCTTCATGGAGGGCAACACCGGCCGCCTGTTCCGCGAGCTGTCGGTGGCCCTGGCCACCGCGGTGGCGCTGTCGGCGTTCGTGGCCCTGACCCTGACTCCGATGATGTGCTCCAAGCTGGTGCGCCCGCACGCGCGCCAGTCCGGCTTCAACGCCTGGATGAACCGCCAGCTCGCGCGCCTGAGTGCCGGCTACGGGCGCCAGGTGGCGCGCCTGGTGGCACTGCCGCCACGGCGCGTGCTGCTGATGGTGGTGCTGGCCATGGCGGCGTGCCTGGCGCTGACCGCGCTGCTGTTCTGGAAGGTGCCCAGCGAGCTGGCCCCGGCCGAGGACCGTGGCCGCTTCTTCGTGATGGTGGACGCGCCCGAGGGTGCCGGCTTCGACTACACCGTCGAGCAGCTCCAGCAGGTCGAGAGCATCATCGCCGCGCACACCGGCGAGGACCAGCCGATCCAGCGCGCCAATTCGCGGGCCCCGCGCGGCTGGGGCGGCGGCGAGGAGATGCACACCGCTCAGGTGGTGGTGTTCATGCAGGACTGGCGCGAGCGCACGGTCAGCACCGAGGAGGTGGCTGCGCAGCTGCGCCGCGAGTTCGCCCGGCTGCCGGGCGTGCAGGCGCGCGTGAACCTGCCCGGCGGCCTGGTCGGCAGCCGCGGCCAGCGCTACCAGCTGGTGCTGGGCGGCCCGGACTACGAGGAGCTGGTGCAGTGGCGCGACCGCATGCTGGCGCGCATCGCCGAGAACCCGGGCCTGGTGGACATCGACACCGACTACAAGGAGACCCGCCCGCAGATGCGCGTGGTCATCGACCGCCAGCGCGCGGCCGACCTGGGCGTGTCGGTGCAGGAGATCGGCCGCACCCTGGAGACCATGATGGGCTCGCGCCGGGTGACCACCTTCGTGGACAACGGCGAGGAGTACGAGGTGATGGTGCAGGCCGGGCGTGAGCGCCGCGCCTCGCCGGCCGACCTTGCCAACACCTACGTGCGCGGCCGCGGCGGCGCGCTGGTGCCGCTGTCCAACCTGGTGACCCTGACCGAGATCGCCGAGCCGGGCACCTTCAACCGCTTCAACCGCCTGCGCGCCATCACCATCAGCGGCGGCCTGGCGCCCGGCTACACCATGGGCGAGGCGCTGGCCTGGACCCGCCAGGTGGCGGCCGAGGAGCTGCCGGACTACGCGCAGATCGACTGGAAGGGCGAGTCGCGCGAGTACCAGGAGGCCGGTGGCGCGATCGTGGTGACCTTCACCCTGGCGCTGCTGGTGGTGTACCTGGTGCTGGCCGCACAGTTCGAGAGCTTCATCCACCCGTTCGTGATCATGCTCACCGTGCCGCTGGCGGTGCTGGGCGCGCTGATCGGCCTGTGGGTGACCGGCGGCACGCTCAACCTGTTCAGCCAGATCGGCATCGTCATGCTGGTGGGCCTGGCGGCCAAGAACGGCATCCTGATCGTGGAGTTCGCCAACCAGCTGCGCGACGAGGGTCGCAGCGTGGTCGCGGCCATCGCCGAGGCCTCGGCGGTGCGCCTGCGCCCGATCCTGATGACCGCCGCGGCCACGGTGATGGGCGCGGTGCCGCTGGTGGTGGCCGGCGGCCCCGGCTCGGCCAGCCGCGCGACCATCGGCGTGGTGGTGATCTTCGGCGTCAGCTTCGCCACGCTGCTGACCCTGTACGTGGTGCCGGCGTTCTACGCGCTGCTGGCGCCGTTCACCCGCTCGCCGGAGGCGGTGGCGCGCGAGCTGGAGGCGCTGGAGCGGCAGACCCCGCCGGTGGGCGGCCATGGCTGAGGCGGGGTGCCCGGACGCGGTTCGGCGGCAGGGCCCCGGCTTCGTCCCGCGCCGCCGGCGGCGGGCAGCCTGGCGGCACCGTGCTGGACGGCCCCCGGCCCCAGCCCGGGTGCCGCCGAAGAACGGTTTCCGGAGGAGGGCGTGCGGTGCGCCGTGCCGGGATGGACGGCACGCACGACGTGCGCCTGTTCGGCCGCCCGCGGGGCGGAACGCGGGTTTTCCGCCGCCGGCCAATTGGTAGAGAATCGGACCGCCCCGCCGCGGGGCGTTTTCATCATCTGGGGGAGCCAGTGCAATCCATCATCAATGCCATCAACGGCATCATCTGGAGCGATGCCCTGATCGCGCTGTGCCTTGGCGCCGGCCTGTGGTTTTCCTTCCGCACCCGCTTCATGCAGGTGCGCGGCTTCCCCGAGATGTGCAGGCTGACCGTCGGCGGGCAGAAGTCCGAGGCCGGCGTGTCCTCGTTCCAGGCCCTGGCCATCTCCATGGCCGGGCGCATGGGCATCGGCAACATCGCCGGCGTGGCCACCGCCATCGGCTACGGCGGCCCGGGCGCGGTGTTCTGGATGTGGGTGATGGGCCTGCTGGGCGCCTCCACCTCCTACGTCGAGTGTACCCTGGCGCAGATCTACAAGGAGAAGGACGCCGAGGGCCGCTACCGCGGCGGCCCGGCCTACTACATCGAGAAGGCCATGGGCCTGAAGGCCTACGCCATGGTCTTCGCGGTAGCCACCATCGTCGCCGCCGGCTTCCTGATGCCGGGCGTGCAGGCCAATGCCATCGCCGACAGCGCCAGCAACGTCCTGTGCGGCAGCCAGGCCGCGCTGTGCGATTCGCTGGGCGGCACGCCCTGGCTGAAGCTGTGGGTCGGCCTGGCCGTGGCCGGCCTGCTGGCACTGATCATCTTCGGCGGCATCAAGCGCATCGCCGCCTTCGCCGAGCTGGTGGTGCCGTTCATGGCCGCCGCCTTCATCCTGATGGCGGTGCTGGTGATGCTGTTCAACCTGGAGAAGGTGCCGCGCATGTTCGCCGACATCTTCTCCAGCGCCTTCGGCGCGCACGCCGCCTTCGGCGCGATCATCGGCCAGGCCGTGGCCTGGGGCGTCAAGCGCGGCGTCTACGCCAACGAGGCCGGCCAGGGTACCGGCCCGCACGCGGCCGCCGCCGCCGAGGTCTCGCACCCGGCCAAGCAGGGCTTCGTGCAGGCCTTCGCCATCTACTTCGACACCATGCTGGTGTGCACCTCCACCGCCTTCCTGCTGCTGTCCACCGGCATGTACAACACCTTCCGCGTGGTGGTCGAGGACGGCGCCGAGAAGCTGGAGGCGGTGGTGACCGGCGTGCCGGGCCTGCTGCCCTCCGAGGGTGCGCAGTTCGCCCAGGCCGCGGTCGAGTCGGTGCTGCCGGGCTGGGGCGCGGGCTTCGTGGCGCTGGCGCTGTTCTTCTTCGCCTTCACCACGATCATGGCCTACTACTACATGGCCGAGACCAACCTCACCTACCTGGCCGGCGTGCGCAAGACGCATCCGCTGGCGACCTTCCTGCTGCGCGTCGGCATCATCGGCATGGTCGTGTTCGGCGCCTACCACAACGCCGCCACGGCCTGGACCCTGGGCGACATCGGCGTGGGCGTGATGGCCTGGCTCAACATCATCGCCATCCTGATCCTGCAGAAGCCGGCGCTGCTGGCCCTGCGTGACTACGAGCGGCAGAAGAAGCTGGGCGTGGACCCGGTGTTCGATCCGGACGCGCTGGGCATCCGCAACGCCGACTTCTGGAAGCGGCAGGGCTGAGATGGCCGCCGGGGAGCGCCGCATGCCGCCCCGTGGCGGGACCGGCGGCGCCCCGCGGCGGGCGTCCCCGCCGCCGCGCCCGCCGGCCGCGCGCACTGAGGAGGTGCGCCTGTACGGCCTGAACGCGGTGCGCGCGGTGTTCGAGCGCCGCCCGCAGGCCATCCGCAAGCTGTACCTGGCCGAGGCGCGCATCCCCGCGCTCAAGCCGCTGCTGGCCTGGTGCGTGCGCCAGCGGGTGGGCTACCGTGTGGTGGACACGCAGGACCTGGACCGGCTGGCCGGCAGCACCCACCACGAGGGCGTGGTGGCCGACGTGCTCAGGTCGGCGCCGCTGCCGCTGCAGGCCTGGCTGCAGGCGCTGCCGGCCGGACCGGCACTGGCGATATGGCTGGACGGCGTGGGCAACCCGCACAACTTCGGCGCCATCCTGCGCTCGGCCGCGCACTTCGGCGCGGCGGTGCTGTTGCCGCCGCAGTCCGCCCTGGCCGTGTCCGGCGCCGCCGCGCGCGCGGCCGAGGGCGGCGCCGAGGCGGCGCCGCTGGTGCGCCTGGACGAGGTGGCCGTTGCGCTGGCGCGGCTGCGCCGGGCCGGCTTCAGCCGGGCGGCGACGGTGGTGCGCGAGGGCGCGGACCTGTTCGCCACGCCGCTGCCGGCGCGGCTGGTGTACGTGATGGGCGCCGAGGGCGAGGGTATGGATCCGGCGCTGGCCGCGGCCTGCGACCTGCGGCTTTCGATCCCGGGCACCGGTGCGGTGGAGAGCCTCAACGTGGCCGCCGCCACCGCGGTGTTCCTGGCGCAGTGGGCCGCGCGCGGGGACCGCCTGTAGGAGCCGCACCGGCGGCGACGCGACGGGGCATCCGGTCGCGTCGCCTGCCCCCGTATCGATGGTGCGTGCGTGCCGCTCCGGTTGGGGTGGTGCTTGGCGCGGGCAGCGGATGCGGCGGCCGGGTCGCCGCGTACGTGCTGTCTGCAGGGGCGCAGTGCATGCCGGGCGCGCCGTCCGTGGCGCGCCGTGGGGTCACCTGGCCGGGGTGGCCACGTGGCTGCCGAAATCGCCCTCGGCCTCGGCGGCCAGCCAGGCGAACACCGCCCAGGCGGCGCCGTTCTGCGCCAGCGCCTCCGGGTCCACCTTGTCCAGGGTGTCGTCGGCGGTGTGGTGCAGGTGGAAGTAGTCGCTGCCGTCCTGCGCCAGCCAGGCCCAGGTCACGCCCCTGGCCGCCAGCGGGCCGATGTCCGGGCCCGGGCCGCCCTCGCCGGGCGCGTACTCGATGCCCAGCGGGGCCAGCGCTTGGGCGATCTGCTCGGTGGCCTTGCGCGCGTGCTCCGGCGCGCCGGTGTTGAAGGCGTAGACGCGGCCGGCACCGAAGTCGCTCTCGGCAGCCAGGACGTGGCGCGCGGCCTCGCCGGCGTGGCGCTCGGCGTAGGCACGCCCGCCCAGCAGGCCCTGCTCCTCGTTGGCGTAGGCCACCACCCGGATGCTGCGCGCCGGGCGCCGCGGCATCTGCCTGATCAGGTGCGCGGCGGCCATGGTGATGCCGATGCCGGCGGCGTCGTCCACCGCGCCGGTGCCCAGGTCCCAGGAGTCCAGGTGCGCGCCCAGCAGCACCACCTCCTGCGGGCGGCTGCGGCCGGTGATCTCGCCGATCACGTTGTACGAGGTGTAGGTGCCGTCCCAGCCGCAGTCCAGGGCCAGGCGCACGCGCACCGGTCCGCGCTCGAGCAGGCGCGCCAGCTGGTCGGCGTCGGGATTGGCCAGGGCGGCCGAGGGCACCGGTTCCAGACCCTCGTCGAAGCGGGTGATGCCGGTGTGCGGCAAGCGGTGGCTGTCGGTGCCGGCCGAGCGCATCAGGAAACCGGCCGCGCCCTTGCGGATGGCCAGCGACGGGCCGCGCGAACGCACCGCGCCGCCGGGGCCGTAGCCGCGGCCGTCGCGCGCGGCTTCCATGCGGTAGTCCACGAAGGCGATCTTGCCGGCCAGCGAGCCTTCCGGCGCGGCCTCCAGCGCGGCCAGGTCGGCGAAGCGCACCACCTCGCCCTCGACCGTGCCGCCGGGGCTGCCACCCAGCGCGGTCACCGCCAGCGGCTGGGCGTGCGGACCCAGCACCTGCGCGCTCTCGGCGCGGCGCTCCCACTTCGGGAAGGTGACCGGCTCGGTCCAGACCTTGTCGAAACCCAGCTCGCGGAACTTGGCCTGGGCCCAGGCCACGGCGCGCGCGTCGGCCTCGCTGCCGGCCAGGCGCGGGCCGATCTCGGTGGTCAGCGACTCGGTGACCTGCCAGGCGGTAGCGTCGGCCAGGGCGCGCTCGCGCAGCTGCGCGGCCGCTTCCAGGGCCGGGGCGGGGATGCGGGTTTCCTTCGGCGCGGCGTGCGCGCAGCAGGCGAACAGGGCGGCGGCAAGCAGTGCGAGGCGTGGCATGCGGGCTCCGGCTCCGGGTTGGGATTCCGCGAAGCCTAGCAAAGCGCCCGCGGCCGCTCCCGTGCACCTGGTCACGGGAGCGGCGGGGCCGTGCCTCAGCGCTTGAGCGCGTCGCGGATCTGGCGCAGCAGCAGCACTTCCTCGCTCGGCTCCGGCGGCGCGGCCGGGGCTTCCTCTTCCTGCTTGCGGCGACGGGCCAGGCGGTTGACGCCCTTGACCAGCATGAAGATGGCGAAGGCCACGATCAGGAACTGGATGACGGTGTTGAGGAACTCGCCATAGCCGATCACCACCGCCGGGATCTCGCTGCCGTCGGCGGCCACGCGCGCCGGCGCGAGGGTCCAGGCCAGGTCGGAGAAGTCGACGTTGCCGATCAGCCAGCCCAGCGGCGGCATGATGACCTTGTCCACCAGCGCGGTGACGATCTTGCCGAAGGCGCCGCCGATCACCACGCCCACGGCGAGGTCGATGACGTTGCCGCGCATGGCGAATTCCTTGAACTCGCTGATCATGCCCATCTCGTTCTCCTTCTCTGTCTACGGGTGCCCGCGGCACGGGCGCGAAGCGTAACCCGCGCCGGGCGCGGGCGGCGATCAGGCGGCGACGCGGCCGTGCAGGGTGGCGATGCCGTCCAGGCTGGCGGCGAAGGCGTCACCGGGTCGCAGCGCGGCCACTCCGGCCGGGGTGCCCATGAACACCAGGTCGCCGGCGCGCAGTGCGTACAGCCTGGACAGCTCGTGCAGGATCTCCGGCACGTTCCAGATCAGGTCGTCCAGCGAGCCGCGCTGGCGCGGCTGGCCGTTGACCTCCAGCTCCAGCACCCGGCCGTCGAGCGCGCCGGCCGCGGCGGCCGGCACCAGCTCGCCCACCGGCGCGGAGTGGTCGAAGCCCTTGGCCGTGTCCCAGGGCAGGCCCTTGGCCTTGGCCGCGGCCTGCAGGTCGCGCCGGGTCAGGTCCAGGCCCACGGTGTAGCCGAACACCAGTGCCTGAGCCTGCTCCACCGGCAGCACGCCGGCCGGGGCGTCGGCGCCGATGGCCACCACCAGCTCCACCTCGTGGTGCAGGTCGGCGGTGGCCGGCGGGTACGGCACCACGCCGTCCACCACCACGGCGTCGGCCGGCTTCATGAAGAACACCGGGGTGCCGCGCTCGGCCTTGCTGCCCGGCACCGCGGCGCCCATCTCGCGGGCGTGGTCGGCGAAGTTGCGGCCCACGCAGTAGATGCGGCGCACGGGGAACTGGCCGCCGCCGCGCACCGGGACGCGCGGGACGGACGGAGCGGGGATCACGTCGTCGGTCATCTGGGGTATCCGGCCGGAGGAACGGGCCGGACAGTCTACGCGTTGCGGCCCTCAGCGCGAGGCCGGCAGCACCGGCTTGCGCAGCACCCGGTACTCGGCGTCCACCACCTGGGCGCCGTTGCGCACCGGCGAGCCGCCGCCGCGGCGCAGCAGCTTCCAGGCCAGGCCGCCGGCCACCATCGCGGTGCCGACGAACAGGCCCACCACCACCAGGCACGCCAGCAGCACCACGCCCACCAGCCCCAGGGCCAGGCGCACCAGCGGCGAGCGCGGCTTGCGCGGGGCCGCGAACAGGGAGTGCAGCCGGGTGGTGTGGAAGCGGAAGGAGCGGAATTGCATGGGAGCTGCCGTGCCAGAATGGCGGGGTGGCCGGCAGTATCGGCCGGAAGCCTGTCGAGGTTGTGATGAGTTCGTTAAACGCGCCGCCCTTGGTCAGCCTGGAGGCGATTCCCGACGGCGGCCTGGTGGCCGTGGACGCGGTGCTGGACGGGGAAACCGAGTCGCTGGTGGTGCACCGCGCCGGCGCGGCGGTGCGGGCCTGGCTCAACGTCTGCCCGCATGCCGGGCGCCGCCTGGACTGGGCGCCAGGGAAGTTCCTGCTCAGCCGCGAGGGCCAGCTGGTGTGCGCCGCACACGGGGCCAGCTTCGAGCTGGAGGGCGGCCAGTGCGTGGCCGGACCGTGCCGCGGCGACGCGCTGCGCGCGGTGCCGGTGGCGGTGCGCGATGGCCAGGTGTGGCTGGCGGAGGCCTGAGCCGGCTCAGCGGCCCCAGAACATCAGGTTGACCACGCTCACCGCGATCACGGTGTACAGCAGCGACAGCGGACCGCCCACGCGCCACAGCTGGCGCGAGGTGTAGCCGGCCGGGCCGGTGATCATCGAGATCACCGGGTTGGAGGCGGTCATCAGGTTGTTGGAGGCCGACAGCGCCGCGACCAGGGCGAAGGCGGTCGGATCGCCGCCCACCGCCAGGGCCAGGTTGATGGCGATGGGCACCATCACGATGGTCGCACCCACGTGGCTGATCACCAGCGAGAAGCCGGTGGTCAGCAGCGCCACCACCACCTGCAGGACCCACGGCGGCGTGCCCTCCGGCAGCCGTTCCAGGGTGTTGCCGGCCACCCAGGCGGCCGCGCCGCTGCTGTCCATGGCCCAGCCCAGCGGGATCAGGCAGGCGGTCAGGAACACCGTCTTCCAGTTGATGGCGGCGTAGGCCTCGTCCATCTTCAGCACGCCGGCCAGCAGCATGCCGGCCACGCCGGTCATCAGGGTCAGCGACACCGGCAGTTTGCCGGTGAGGGCGATGGCGATGGTCGCCGCGAAGATCGCCATGGCGATCTTGAACTTGTGCGGGCGCTGCTCGCCCTTGGGGTAGTCGGTGACCACGGCGAAGTCGCGGCTCTCGGCCGCGCGCGCCAGGTCCTGCCAGAAGCTGTGGAACACCAGCATGTCGCCGGCGCGCAGCGGCACCGAGCGCACGTCCTCGCGGATGACCTGCTTGTCGCGGTTGATCGCCAGCAGGCTGATGCCGTGGCTGTGGCGCAGGCGCAGCTCGCGCGCGCTCTTGCCGATGAAGCGCGAGGTCGGCGGCACCACCGCCTCGGAGATGCCGGCGCGCGCCGGGTTGAACAGGTCGCCGAGGTGGCGCAGGCGCGAGGACATGCGCAGGAACTGGTTCTGGGCGAAGTCCGCGACCTGCTGGCGCGGGCCCATCACGCCCATCACGCTGCCCACCCAGATGCGCATGTCCGCCGGCGGCGCCAGGCGGGTGTCGTTGCCGGTCTTGAGGGCCAGCAGCAGCGGCGCGTCGTGCAGCGACTCGGCCTCGGCCACGGTCATGCCCACCAGCGGGCTCTCGGTGGTGACGGTCAGCTCGAACACGTCACCCTCGATGCCGTAGGTGCGGGCGAAGTAGCTGTCGGTGCGCGCGGGGGTGACGTTCTCCCCGCCGGCCGCGGTCTCCAGCTCGGCCAGCTTGCGGTTGCCGTAGAAGCGGAAGTACAGCAGCGAGGCCACCAGCAGGGTGATGCCCACCGGCGCCGGCGCGAACATCGGCAGCTGCTCCAGGGTGGCCATGCCCGAGGGCAGGTTGGCGTTGGCCGACACCAGCAGGTCGTTGAGCAGGATCAGCGGCGAGTTGCCGACCATGGTCAGCGCCGCGCCCATGACGATGGCCGCCGAGATCGGCAGCAGCAGCCGCGACAGGGCCAGGCCGGTACGCGAGGCCAGACGCGAGGCGACCGGCAGGTACAGCGCCATCACCGACGGGTTCTGCATGAACGAGGAGTTGAGGCCGGCGATGGCCGAGGTCATCAGCAGCAGCCGCTGCTCGATGCCGTGGCCGCGCCGCAGCAGCCAGGCGGCCAGGCGGTTGAGCGCGCCGGTGCGGTCCAGACCCGCGCCCAGGACCATGGTGGCCATGATGCTGATGACCGCGTTGCCGGAGAAGCCGCTGAAGATCTCCTCCGGCGCGATCAGACCGGTCACGCCGAGGACCACGAGGACCACCAGCGCCACCAGGTCGGCGCGGATGCGGTCGAACACGAACATGGCCATCGTGAACCCGACCAGGCCCAGCACCAGGCGCATGTCGTTGGTCAGGGTCAGGCCGGATTCCATTGGCGCCGCAGGTCCTTATGGCGTGGCGGTGGAACGCCGCATGCGGCGGGGGGCTGCGCTGCCGGCGTCGGGTCCGTGGCTCATGTTCCCGGCGAGTTTAGCTCCGGCAGGGCGACGCGGTCATACAGCAGGTCCCAGACCCCGTGGCCCAGGCGCAGGCCGCGCCGCTCGAAATGGGTCTCCGGGCGCCATTCCGGCCGGGGCACGTGGCCGCGCGGGCCGGCGCGGTTCACCAGGCCGGGGGTGGCGTCGAGCACGTCCCACATGTGCTCGGCGTAGTCCTGCCAGTCGGTGGCCAGGTGCAGGCGCCCGCCCACCCGCAGCTTGCGCACCAGCAGGGCGGCGAACTCCGGCTGCACCAGGCGGCGCTTGTGGTGGCGCTTCTTGTGCCAGGGGTCGGGAAAGTAGATGCGCACCTCGTCCAGGGCGCCATCGGCGATCTCGTTGCGCAGCACCTCCACGGCGTCGTGGTGGTACACGCGCACGTGGTGGCTGCCGTCGGCCTTGAGGGCGTTGAGCAGCCGGCCCACACCGGGAGCGTGGACCTCCAGGCCGATGTAGTCGCGGTCCGGGTCCTGCCGCGCGGCGAAGCGCAGCGCCTCGCCGTTGCCGAAGCCGATCTCCATCACCTTCGGCGCGCTGCGGCCGAACACCGCGTCCAGGTCGCGCGGCCGGCCGGTGTACTCCAGGCCGAACAGCGGCCAGGCCTCGTCGAAGGCGCGCTGCTGGGCCGGGGTGAAGCGGCCCTGGCGCAGCACGAAGCTGCGCACCGCGCGGCGGCCTTCCTCGACCGTATAGGGTTTGGGTGGCGTCTTGCTCACGTCGTTTCAGTCCATGCGGCGGCGTGGCCGCCTCCCCGGGCAGGGCGGGGCGCCGCCGGCCGGCGGCGCGCCCGGCTCATTCGATCAGGCCGTCCACCGGCGAGGAGGCGCTGGCGTGGCGCTTGCGCGGGATACGGCCGGCCAGGAACGCCTCGCGCCCGGCCTCGACCGCCTTGCGCATGGCGCTGGCCATCAGCACCGGGTCCTTCGCGCCGGCGATGGCGGTGTTCATCAGCACGCCGTCGCAGCCCAGCTCCATGGCGATGGCCGCGTCCGAGGCGGTGCCCACACCGGCGTCCACCAGCCCCGGCCCCCTGGCGTTCTCGATGATTTCCAGCAGGGTGTAGCGGTTCTGGATGCCTAGGCCCGAGCCGATCGGCGCGGCCAGCGGCATCACCGCCACGCAGCCGATCTGCTCCAGCTGGCGGGCCACGATCGGGTCGTCGGAGGTGTAGACCATCACGGCGAAGCCGTCGGCCACCAGCATCTCGGCCGCCTTCAGCGTCTGCACCACGTCCGGGTACAGGGTCTTCCGGTCGCCCAGCACCTCCAGCTTGACCAGGTTGTGGCCGTCCAGCAGCTCGCGCGCCAGGCGGCAGGTGCGCACCGCCTCCTCGGCGGTGTAGCAGCCGGCGGTGTTGGGCAGGATGGTGTACTTCTCCGGCGGCAGCACGTCGAGCAGGTTCGGCTCGCCGGGGTTCTGGCCGATGTTGGTGCGGCGGATGGCGACGGTGACGATTTCCGCGCCGGCCGCCTCGGTGGCCAGGCGGGTCTGTTCCAGGTCCTTGAATTTGCCGGTCCCGGTGAGCAGGCGCGAACGGAAGGTCCGGCCGGCGATGACCAGCGGATCGCGTGGGGGCGTGGTGTTCATCACGCGATTATGGCCCGGCGTGGCGGTGCCGGGGTAGCCGCGGGCTCAGCCGCCGCCCAGGGCGTGCACGATCTCCACCCGGTCGCCGGGCTGCAGCGCGTGGCTGGCATGGGCGCCGCGCGGCACGATCCGGCCATTGACCTCCACCGCCACGCGGCGGCCGGCCAGGCCCTCGCGCTCGAGCAGGGCGGCCACGGTGGTGCCGGGTTCCAGGGTGCGCGGTTCTCCGTTCAGTGCGATCTCCATGGCGCCTATTGTGGCACCGGGCGCGCGTTGCCGCAGCGCAGCGTGAACGGCGCCGGCCTGATCTGGGACCATCCGCGGCCGTACGCGGCGTGCCCCCGGCGCGCCACCGGCCCCACAAAGGAGAATCCATGACCCTGCGTCCGCACCGTTCGGCGCTCGCCGTCGCCCTGGCCCTGGCGGCCACCCCGGCCTTCGCCGGCGAGTACTCCGGCACCGTCTTCTTCGGCGACAGCCTGACCGACTCGGGCCACTTCCAGTCCCAGATCCCGGCCGAGGCACGCCCGGTGACCGGCAAGTTCACCACCAACCCGTCCTGGGTGTGGGCCGAACACCTGGCCAAGTACTTCGGCGGCAACGGCCGCACCGCCAATCAGGGCGGCGACAACTACGCCCAGGGCGGCTCGCGCGTGACCGTGCAGAACGGCCCGGCCGAATCCACCCTGGCCCAGGTCGGCGCCTACCTGGCCGCCCACGGCGGCCGCGCCGATCCGGACGCGCTGTACACCGTCTGGACCGGCGCCAACGACCTGTTCGCCGTGGCCGCCGGCACGGAACCGGCCGCCGAGACCATCGCCACGGCCGTGGGCGGCGTGGTCCGGATCGTCGGCACGCTGCAGGGTGCCGGTACCCGCTACGTGCTGGTGCCGAGCCTGCCGGACATGGGCCTGACGCCCGATGCCCGCGCGGCCGGTCCGGTCGGCCAGGCCGCCCTCAGCCAGCTGTCGGCCAACTACAACAGCGCCATGTACGGCGCCCTGGCCCAGGCCGGGTACCGGGTGATCCCGCTGGACACCTACACCATGCTGCGCGAGGTCGTGGCCAACCCGGCCGAGTTCGGCCTGCGCAATGTGACCGACGCGGCCTGCCAGCCGCCGGGCAGCAGCTCGCTGACCTGCATGCCGCCGTCCTACGTGAGCCCGGACGCCGGCAACACCTACCTGTTCGCCGACGGCGTGCATCCCACCGGGGCGGCGCACGAGGTGCTGGCCGACTACGCCATCTCGGTGCTGGAGGGTCCGCGCCTGGCGGCGATCATTCCGCATTCGGCCGCCGTCATCGGCCGCTCGCGCGCCGAACAGGTGGCCGGCCACGTCGCCGGCCGTCCGGAGGCCGGCACCCGCTGGTGGGGCGGCCTGCGCGCCGACAACCAGCGCTACGACCATGCCGACCTGTACGACGGCCTGGCCCCGGCCGGCCTGTTCGGCGTGGACTGGAGCAACGGCAGCGGCCTGGTGTGGGGCGGCTTCCTCGGCTACGGCCGCATGGACGCCGACTTCGGCGGCCGCCGCGGCGGCTTCGAGCAGGCCGGCACCACCCTCGGCGGCTTCGCCGGCTGGTACGGCGAGCGCGCCTGGGTGAACGGCCAGGTCAGCTACACCCGCCTGGACATCGACGTGGACCGCCGCGTGCAGATGGGCAAGGCGGTGCGCCACCACGGCGGCTCCACCGACGGCACCAACACCGCGGTGGGCGTGTCCGGCGGCTACCTGTTCGGCGAGGGCGTGGTCCGCCACGGCCCGGTGGCCAGCCTGCTGTGGCAGAAGGTGGAGGTGGACGGCTGGACCGAGGGCAACCGCTCCTCCAGCGCGCTGGCCTTCGGCGACCAGGAGCTGGATTCGCTGGTCGGCAGCCTGGGCTGGCAGGTCATGATCCACGGCCAGGCGCTGTCCCCGTACGCCCGCCTGACCTGGGACCACGAGTTCAAGGACGCCCCGGAGCAGGCCTTCGCCCGCCTGCAGACCCTGCCGGACATCGAGTACGCCGTGCCGGGTCTGGGCATCGACGACGACTACGGCACCGCGGTGCTGGGCGCGCGCCTGGGCCTGTTCGGCCTGGACGCCGACGTGGGCCTGCGCAGCACGCTCGGCCGCCAGGGCGGGCAGGACACCGGGGTGTTCCTGAGCCTGTCCGGCCGCTTCTGAACGGCGCCCGCGGCGCGGCGGGGGGACCGTTGCGCCGCGGCTCCCGCGTCCATAGACTCTTGGACCGCGCGGGTGTAGTTCAATGGTAGAACTGCAGCTTCCCAAGCTGCTAACGTGGGTTCGATTCCCATCACCCGCTCCATTTTCCCGGAACGCCGCGTCCCGACGCGGCGTTTCGCTTTCCAGGCGCGGCGTCCCGACGGCGGCATGAAGCTGGCGATCCTCTCCCGTAACGGCTCGCTGTACTCGACCCGGCGCCTGGTCGAGGCCGCCCGCGCCCGCGGCCACTCGGTGCGTGTGCTCGACCCGCTGCGCTGCTACATGCGCATCGCCCCCGGCGGCTTCGCCATGCACTACAAGGGCCGGCCGGTGTCCGGCTACGACGCGGTGATCCCGCGCATCGGCACGTCCATCACCCGCTACGGCACCGCGGTGCTGCGCCAGTTCGAGCTGATGGGCAGCTACAGCCCCAACCCGTCCGACGCCATCCTGCGCGCCCGCGACAAGCTGCGCACCCACCAGATCCTGGCCGCGCAGGGCATCGACCTGCCCACCACGGTGTTCGGCGACAACCCGGACGACACCCAGGACCTGCTTTCGCTGCTGGGCCCGCCGCCGCACGTGATCAAGCTCACCGAGGGCACCCAGGGCGCCGGGGTGATGCTGGCGGAGAAGGCGTCCGCCTCGCGCGCTGTGGTCGAGGCGCTGCGCGGGCTGTACGCCAACTTCGTGGTCCAGGAGTTCGTGGCCGAGGCCGGCGGCTCGGACCTGCGCTGCCTGGTGGTCGGCGACCGGGTGGTGGCAGCCATGCGCCGGCAGGCCCCGGAGGGCGAGTTCCGCTCCAACCTGCACCGTGGCGGCCAGGCCAGCGCGGCCGAGGCCAGCCCGGAGGAGCGGGCGGTGGCGGTGCGCTCGGCGCGCGCGCTGGGCCTGGGCGTGGCGGGAGTGGACCTGGTCGCCTCGGCGCGCGGCCCGTTGGTGCTGGAGGTCAATTCGACCCCCGGGCTGGAGGGGGTGGAAGGTGCCTGCGGGGTCGACGTGGCCGGCGCGATCATCGATTACGTGGCCGAAAAAGCCAAGAAGAATCAATAAATTGAACGGTAGTTCAAGGCGTCTCACAGGGTGTGAGACGGCGCCGTTTAACACCCCCTTAATCGAGCCGGGCTTAGGCTTCCCCGGACCGCAGCTCCTTCGTCAGCCGGGAGCGCCGCGCTTCCGGAAGCAGCGAGAGATACGGTAATCGGGGCAACAACGTTGGGCCCAGGCGGTGTGCTGCCGTCTGGGCCTTTTTCTGTCCGCCGTCCGCACCGCCGGTCACGTGTTTGCCCGCTCACGCGGGCCCCGGCAGAATCGGGCAACCGGCGCGCGCGCCATTGAGATGGACTCCGAGGTGGCAATGAGGAAGCTGCTCGCGTTCGCCCTGCTGGCACTGGCTGCCGGCGCCCAGGCCGCGGCCGTCGCCGGGGAGGGGTTCCCGCCCGAGAAGGGACTGGACGTGGCCACGCCGTTCGAGGTGCAGCGGACGGCGATCCTGCAGGCCCTGCAGGAGGGCAGGGTTTACGCCGAGATCACCCCGGACAACCGCCGGCGGGTGCTCGCCTCGCTGGACCGGATGGTGGAGCTGCTGGCCGGCCGGCCGGTCGCGGAACTTTCCGAGGCCGACAGGATCGAAGTGTTCAACCACCAGGAGCTGGTCAACACCCTCCTGGCCGGGGCCCGCGAGGACAGCCGCCTGGTGTGCAGGCGCGAGACCCGGGGGGGCTCGCACCGCCCCACCAACCGCTGCATGACGGTGGCCGAGCGCCGCCGGGCGCGCGAGGAGTCGCAGGTCGCCCTGGACGAGATCCAGCGCGCCGCGACCCGGGCCCGGGAACCGAACTGAACCAGACAACCCAGCCGGAGCCGCCCGTGCGCATCCTGGTCATCGAAGACAACAGCGACATCGCCGCCAACCTCGGCGACTACCTCGAGGACCGCGGCCACACCGTGGACTTCGCCGCCGACGGCGTCACCGGGCTGCACCTGGCCGTGGTCCACGATTTCGACGCCATCGTCCTGGACCTGAACCTGCCGGGCATGGACGGCATCGAGGTCTGCCGCAAGCTGCGCAACGAGGCGCGCAAGCAGACCCCGGTGCTGATGCTCACCGCCCGCGACAGCCTGGAGAACAAGCTGGCCGGCTTCGACTCCGGCGCCGACGACTACCTGATCAAGCCGTTCGCGCTGCAGGAGGTCGAGGTCCGGCTCAACGCCCTGGCCCGGCGCGGCAAGGGCGTGCAGACCCGGGTGCTGACCGTCGGCGACCTGGAATACAACCTGGATACCCTGGAGGTGCGCCGCGAAGGGAAGCTGCTGCAGCTCAACCCCACCGCGCTGAAGATCCTGCAGGCGCTGATGGAGGCCTCGCCGGCCGTGGTCACCCGCCAGGAGCTGGAGACCCGGGTTTGGGGCGAGGAACTGCCCGACTCGGACTCCCTGCGCGTGCACATCCACGGCCTGCGCGCCGTCGTGGACAAGCCGTTCGCCGTCCCCTACATCCAGACCCGGCACGGCATCGGCTACCGCATCGCGGCTCCCGATGGCGGCAGCTGAGGCTTCCCCGCCGCCCCCGCGCCGGAGCCGCCGCTTCCGGCGGCGGCTGCGCACCCGCATCATCCTCTCGTTCCTGCTGCTGGGCACGGGCCTGACGGCCCTGTTCGCGTTCCTGACCGACTACGCGCGCCAGCGCGTGGAGAACCAGCTGGTCGAGGACGTGATGAACCGCAACATCGACGAGTACGCGCGGCGGTTCTACTCCGACCCGAGCGGCAACCCGGCCGTGCCGATGGAGCAGATCCGCGCCTACGTGTTCTCGCCGGCCAGCGAGCGCCTGCGCCGCGACTTCCCGGAGTGGGTGGACCTGAGTGACGGCATCTACGGCATCACCGGCAGGGACGTGGACGGCAAGCCCTACGCCTACAAGCTGGCGGTGCGCAAGGCGCCGGACGCCTGGTTCTACCTGGCCTACGACCTGACCGAGACCCAGCGCAGCCAGACCCAGCTCAAGCGCACCCTGTACGCGGCGGTGGTGCTGTTCTCCGGACTGTCGCTGCTGATCGGCTGGTGGTCGGCGTCGCGGGTGATGCGGCCGGTGTCGGACCTGGCCGCGCGCCTGCGCGCCTACCGCAGCAGCAGCGATCCCAAACCGCTGGCGCCGCACTTTCCGGACGACGAGGTCGGCCAGCTGGCCGAGGCCCTGGACGACTACGCGGCGCGCCTGACCGAGGTGGTGCGGCGCGACCGCGAGTTCAACGCCGACGTCAGCCACGAGTTGCGCACGCCGCTGGCGGTGATCAAGGGTGCGGTGGAGCTGCTGCTCTCGCGCCCGGACCTGGACGAGCGCACCCGCGCGCGCCTGCTGCGCATCCAGCGCGCCGAGCAGCAGTGCAGCGACCTGATCGGCTCGCTGCTGCTGCTCTCGCGCAACGAGCGCGGCCAGGGCTGCAGCGACGTGGTCAAGGTGGCCGAGCAGCTGCTGGACTCGCACCGCGCCCAGCTCGGCGGCAAGCCG
Source organism: Pseudoxanthomonas taiwanensis (assembly GCF_010093135.1). Taxonomy (GTDB): domain Bacteria; phylum Pseudomonadota; class Gammaproteobacteria; order Xanthomonadales; family Xanthomonadaceae; genus Pseudoxanthomonas; species Pseudoxanthomonas taiwanensis. The sequence goes on from NZ_PDWK01000004.1 coordinate 39,526, forward strand.
CTGCAGCTGCGCCTGGAGGGGCGCGAGGCCGGTTTCACCGTGGAGGCGCCGGAGGCGGCCGTGTCGGTGGCCCTCGGCAACCTGATCGGCAACGCGGACAAGTACACCCCGCGGGGCGAGGTGGTGGGGCGCCTGCTGCCGGGCGCGGTGCAGGTGCTGGACACCGGCCCGGGCCTGAGCGAGGAGGACGCGGCCGGCCTGTTCCGGCGCGGCTACCGCGGCACCCATGCCGGCCACTCGCAGGGTGCCGGCATCGGCCTGTCCATCGTCAGCCGCCTGTGCGACCTGTATGGCTGGGAGGTGAGCGTGCGCCCGCGCCAGGACGGCACCCGCGGCGTGGTGGCCACCATCACCTTCGGTCCTTCCGCCGCGGAGGCGGGAACCGCGACCTGAAGCCCGGGGCGCGGCGATTCAGAGCCGGATCCAGAAACAGCCGTAGTGGCGACGCAGCCCGAACACGGTGCGCACCGGCGTGGCCGTGCCGGCCAGGGTCTGCTCCAGGCGCAGCCCCACCGGGCGCGGCGGCCGTGGCGCGGCCGGCGGTGATGCGGCGGGGTCGGGGGGGGCGTCCGCGGGGGCGGGCGCCGGTGCGCCGGGGTCGGCCGGGGGCGCGGCGAGGTGGCCGGCCCAGCTGGGCATCCAGGCCGCCTCCGGCGGCGCGGGCGCCGGCGCTTCGGCCGCCGCGGGGGGCGGGGCCGGTGGCGCCGGTGGCGGTGCGCTTTCGGCACGGACCGGTGCGATGTCCACCAGCGGCCTGGCCACGATCGCCTCCAGCTGGTCGAACACACGCGCGGCCTGGCGCGCGTCCACGCCGTTCCAGTCGTACACCGCCGACAGCCGGTTCACGTCGCGGCTGCGCACCGCCGCGGCGATCTCCTGCACCAGCGCGCCCAGCGTGCGCGGGCAGCCACCCGGGCGCGGCGGCGGCGCCGTGGTGCCCCCACGCGCGCCGGCGGGCGCGGCCGGCACGCGTTCGTATGCGCCGATGTCGGCGCAGCGCTGGTCGCTGAACCCGGGACGGCCCTCGGCATCCGTGCAGCGGTGCACCTGGGCCGGGGCGGGGGCCGGCAGCGCGGGCAGCGCGGCCAGCAGCACGGGGGCGGTGGAACGGGGGGGCATGCCCGCAGCCTAGCCGTGTGCGGCGGGCGCGGGAAGGCGGCACGGGGCGTGCGCGCCGGTTCAGGCCAGGCGGCGCAACACCGCCTCGGTGGGCCGGGCCAGGTTGAGGGTGTAGAAGTGCAGCGCCGGCGCGCCCCCCTCGACCAGGCGCCGGCACAGCCCGGCGACCACGTCGGCGGCGAACTCGCGCACCGCCGCCACGTCGTCGCCCAAGGCCTGCATGCGCTTGCCGATCCAGCGCGGGATCTCCGCGCCGCAGGCCTCGGAGAAGCGGCGCAGCTGGGTGAAGTTGGAGATCGGCATGATCCCCGGCACGATCGGGACGTCCACGCCGGCGCGGCGGGCGTCGTCCACGAAGCGGAAGTAGGCGTCGGCGTTGTAGAAGTACTGGGTGATGGCGCCGTCGGCGCCGGCCTCGACCTTGGCCTTGAAGTGGCGCAGGTCGGCCAGCGCGTCCTCGGCCTGCGGGTGCACCTCGGGATAGGCTGCCACCTCGATGCGGAAGCGGTCGCCATGCTCGGCGCGGATCAGGGCCACCAGCTCGGCGGCGTAGCGCAGGTCGCCCGGATGCCCCATGCCGGAGGGCAGGTCGCCGCGCAGGGCGACGATGCGGCGGCAGCCGATGGCCCGGTACAGCTTGAGCAGCTCGCGGATCTCCTCGCGCGTGCCGCCCACGCAGGACAGGTGCGGCGCGGCCTCCAGGCCCAGGTCCTGCTGCAGGTGGCGCACGGTCTCGGAGGTGTAGCTCAGGGTGGAGCCGCCGGCGCCGAAGGTGCAGGACACGTACTCCGGGGCGAAGGCGCGCAGGCGCGCCACGGTGCGGTCCAGCTGGGCGCGTTGTTCGTCGGTCTTGGGCGGGTAGAACTCGAAGCTGATCGGGACCATGCGGGCGGCCGGGCGCGGGACGGGTGTCATCATATCTCTTTATCGCGATGGAAGCATGGCTTGCCGGCGGCCCGCGTCCGCGCGCCGGGCGGCGGCGGCCGCGCCGCGCGGTTCTGCGACAATGGCCGGATGAGCATCGTCATGACGCCTTTCGCCCGCGCGCGCCTGTTCCCGCGCGACGGCCGCGCCACCGCCATCCAGGACTGCACCGCCGAGGAGTTCGTGCGCCGGCTCAACGAGGAGCTGCCGTTGAAGGTGCTGCCCGGCTACGCCCCGTTCTGCCGGCTGCACGTCCACCGCAACTGGACCTCGACCCGTTGCTCGGTGATCCCCATCACCGACGACAACCGCCACCTGCTGCGCAGCGCCTACGAGGCGCGCACCAGGGAGGAGCTGCCGGTGCTGGTGCGCTGGTTCGAGGGCCTGCAGCCGCCGGTGGCCAGGTACCTGATCCCGATCCTGTACAGCGCCGAGCAGATGGCCAGGGAAGGCAGCCCGATCGACGGCGACTGGGGCATCGTCGGCTGCCTGTACACCATGGAGCCGGAGGAGATCCCGATGGCGCCGATCACCATGATGCGCAACGCCCTGGGCGTGGAGGAGGGCGGTTCGGGCGTGCCGCTGGACCGCCAGGCCTACCTGCGCTCGGTGGCTTTCTGGGAGCGGCATGCCAACTGGCGCTGAGTCCGCCGGCGGCCCGCGCGGCTGCCTGTAGAATGACCGCCTTTTGGGCTGCCAGAGCCATGGAGACAGCACTGCCGCGGTCCGTCGCCGGTCCCGCCTTCGTCCGCCTGCTGGCCTCCGTGGTGCAGCTGGAGGGGGCCGCTCCCGAGGCGGGCCTGCTGGAGAAGCTGGGCCAGTGGGTGGACTGGAACCGCGCCGTGTCGCTGGCGCGCGCGCTGGATGGCCGCGTCGCCCCCGCGTCCGCGCCGGCCGCCGCGCTGGACGGCCTGCGCGCGGAGGCGGCGCGGGTCCGCGCGGCCCTGGCCGCGGCCATCGCCGACGCCCGGGCATGGGACGAGGCCGCGGTGGATCCGGCCGGCCTGCCGGAACCGGATGCCGCGGCCGAGTTCGCCGGCCTGCGCAGGCGCTACCTCAGGTTGCAGGACGCCATCGCCGCCGCCACCGGCCGCCTGCGTGGCCAGCTGCGCGAGGCGCTGGCCGCGCGCTCGCCGGAGCTGGCGCGGCTGGGCGAGATCGACGCGGTGCTGGAGGGGGTGCTCAGCCCGCGCGAGCACGCCCTGCTGGGCGCGGTGCCCGCCCTGCTCGAACGCGCCTTCCTGCGCCTGCACGCGCAGGCCCACGACCACCCGGCCGGGGACGCGGATGCCCCGGCCTCCCCGCCGCCGGGCGACTGGCGCGCACGCTTTCGCCGCGACCTGCAGGCCCTGCTGCAGGCCGAGCTGGAGGTGCGCTTTTCGCCCATCGACGCCCTGCTGGCGGCGGCCTGACCTTGCCGAATTCCCCCCAGATGACCCACAAGCTGCTGCATTCGACCGCTTCCTTCCTCGGCCTGGCCGCCATCGCCTGGGTGGCGATCGCCTACGCCGGCACCAGCGCCTGGATCCTGCCGGTGCTGGCGCTGATCGCCGCCGCCTTCCTGGCCGGCGCGCTGGAGCTGCACCGCTACCGCCGCGACAGCGCGGGGCTGGCCGCGGCCCTGGATGGGCTGGCCTCGCCGCCGGCCTCGCTGCAGGCCTGGCTGGAGCAGGTGCCGTCCGGTCTGCGCCATGTGGTGGCCCTGCGCGTGGAGGGCGCACGCGGCGGTCTGCCGGCCCCGGTGATGTCGGGAGCACTGGCCGGCCTGCTGGTGCTGCTGGGCATGCTCGGCACCCTGCTGGGCATGATGAGCACCCTGCGCGGCACCGGCATCGCCCTGGAGACGGCCGCCGACCTGCAGACCGTGCGCGACGCCCTGGCCGCACCGGTCAAGGGCCTGGGCTTCGCCTTCGGCACCTCGATCGCCGGCATCGCCACCTCGGCCATGCTCGGCCTGATGGCGGCGCTGGCGCGGCGCGAGCGCCAGGCCGTGGCGCGCAGGCTGGAAGCGGCCATGGTCGGGCCACTGCACGCCTACACCCACGCCCGCCAGCGCGAGGACACCTACCGCGCGCTGCAGGAGCAGGCGCGCCACATGCCGGCGCTGGTGGAGCGGCTGGAGGCGCTGGCCCGGACCCTGGAGGAGCAGGCCCGCGCCGGCCACGAGCGCCTGGACGCGCGCCAGCGGGAGTTCCACGCCCGTGCCGAGGCCGCCTACACCCGCCTGGCGGACTCGGTGGAGCAGTCGCTGCGCGAGAGCATCGCCGGCGGCGCCGAGGCCGCCGGCCGCGCCCTGCAGCCGGTGCTGGAGGCGACCCTGGCGCGGATCGCCGAGGGCACGCGCGCGCTGCAGGACACGTTGGCGCAGACCGTGCAGCGCCACGTGCAGGAATCGGCCGCCGGCTTGGAGCAGGCCACCGCGCGCATCGCCGCCACCTGGGACGCGGCGCTGGCGGAGCACCGCCAGGCCGGCCAGGCGCAGGCGCAGGGGCTGGAACAGGCCCTGCAGCGGTTCGGGGACGGCTTCGAGCAGCGCAGCCGCGAGCTGGCCGAAGGCCTGGCCACGCGCCTGGACGGCAGCGTGGCTGCCATCGCCGCCGGCTGGGATGCCGCGCTGGCGCGCCAGCAGGCGCTGCAGGCACAGGCCGCGCAGGAACAGCGCGCCACCGTGGAGGACGCGGCCGCCGCCTTCGCCCGCCAGGCGCAGGAGCTGCTGGCTGCGATGCGCGAGGCGCAGGTCGCGCTGCAGGCGGCGCAGCAGCGCCAGGTGGACGAGGGCCGTGCGGCCCTGGCCGCGGCCGCCGAGGCCTTCCGCGGCCAGGCGGAAGCCCTGGCCGACACCCTCGGCCAGTCGCAGGCGCGCCTGGAGGCGGTGCTGGCCGCGCGCGAGGGCGAGCGCCTGGCGGCGTGGACGCGGTCGCTGGCCGAGCTGGGCACGGCGCTACGTGAGGAGTGGCGGCAGCTGGGCCAGGCCGCGGCGCAGGAGCAGCGCCAGGCCTACGCGGCCATCGCCGAGAGCGCGCAGGCCGCCGCCGAGCAGGCGCGCGCGCACGGCGCGCAGACCATCGCCGAGGTCGGCCGCCTGGTCGAGGCCGCCACCCGGGCCCCGCGCGCGGCGGCTGAGGTGGTGGAGAGCCTGCGCCAGTCGCTGTCCGAGAGCATGGTGCGCGACACCGCCATGCTGGCCGAGCGCAACCAGCTGATGGAGACCCTGGCCACCCTGCTGCAGGCGGTCAACCATGCCTCCACCGAGCAGAAGGCGGCCATCGACGCGCTGGTGGCGGCCTCGGCCGAGCTGCTGGAGCGGGTCGGTGCGCGCTTCGGCGAGCAGGTGGAAAGCGGTACCGCGCGCCTGGACGCGCTGGCCGCGCGGGTGGACGCCGGCGCGGCGCAGGTGGCCGGCCTGGGCGAGGCCTTCGGCGCCGCGGTGGAGGCCTTCGGCGAGGTCAACGGCCGCCTGGCCGAGCGCCTGGAGCGGATCGAGGGCGCGCTGCAGCAGGCGCTGGCGCGCAGTGACGAGCAGCTGGCCTACTACGTGGCGCAGGCGCGCGAGGTGGTGGACCTGAGCCTGCTGGCGCAGAAGCAGATCGTCGAGGACCTGCGCCAGCTGGCGGCGGCGCGCGCGGAACAGGCGGCATGAGCATGGACCACGAGCTGGATGCCGCGCTGGACGAAGGCGCTCCGGTCTGGGCCAGCTTCGGCGACCTGATGGCGGTGCTGCTGGGCGTGTTCGTGCTGATCCTGGCCGGCGTGATCGGCGTGCAGCTGCACCTGGAGACCCGGCTCAAGGACGAGATCCGCCAGCGCGAGCAGGCCGAACAGCGCCGCCAGGCGCTGGAGCAGGCCCTGGCCGCGCCGCTGGCCGGAGGCCGCATCACCCTGGTGGACGGGCGCATCGGCATCCGGGGCAGCGTGCTGTTCCCGCGCAACTCCGACCGTCTGTCGGAGGAGGGCGGGAAGGTGCTGGCCGAGCTGGCCGGGCCGCTGAAGGAATACCTGCAGGCGCGTGGCGAGATCCTGATGGTCAGCGGCTTCACCGACGACCGCCCGATCCACGAGGACAACGCGCTGTACCGCGACAACTGGGAGCTGTCGGCCAAGCGCGCGCTGACCGTGACCCGTGCGCTGATCGACGCCGGCGTGCCCAGTTCGCAGGTGTTCGCCGCCGCCTTCGGCGCCGAACACCCGGTGGCCTCCAATGCCGACGAGAAGGGCCGGGCGCAGAACCGCCGCGTGGAGATCGCCCCGATGCCGCGTCCCGGGCAGGGGCAGGAGGGGCGATGAGCCACGCCGGCGACCGCACCGGCGGCATGCAGGCGCCGGACGGCGTCCGCGGGCTGCTGCTGGAGGCGCTGCGCCGCCGCCGCGACCGCGCCGCGGGCCCGGTGCGCGCGCTGCTGGATGCGCGCATCGCCGCGCTGGAACAGGCCGCGGACGCTGCATCCGCGGAGGCCGGCACACCGCCGGGCCTGGCCGCGCTGGCGGCGCTGGTGGCCGGGCTGCGTGCCCGGCAGGCGCCGGCTTCGCCCGACCACGACGTGGCCGGGGACGCCGCCGCCGCGCCCGCGTCCGATCCGGCGGCCGCGCCGCCGGCGCCGCCGCTGCTGCGGGAGGCGCGCGCGATGTGGCAGACGGTGCGCACGCGCAGCCAGCTGCGGCGCGCGCGCAGCCAGCCGCTGGAACATGCCGGGCCGCTGAACTCGGCCAAGCTGGCCGGGCGCGCGCTGGACACCATCGGCAACATCGCGCCCGGCTACCTCGAGCATTTCGTCGCCTACCTGGACGTGCTGGCCGGACTGGAGGCCCTCCTGGGCGCCGCGCCCGCCGCCGCGCCGGCCTTCCCGGCGCGGCGTCCGCCGCGTCCGCGCACTCCCCGCAGGAAGACGGCGCGCAGGAACGAAACGGGCGCCTGAAGGCGCCCGTCCATTGCCCGTCGCGCTGCCCGCGCTCAGTAGCGGTAGTGCTCGGGCTTGTACGGCCCGTCCACCGGCACGCCGATGTACTCGGCCTGCTCCGGCGTCAGCTTCGTCAGCTTCACGCCGATCTTCTCCAGGTGCAGGCGCGCCACTTCCTCGTCCAGCTTCTTCGGCAGGCGGTAGACCTTCTTCTCGTACCGGTCGCGGTTGGCCCACAGGTCCATCTGCGCCAGGGTCTGGTTCGAGAACGAGTTGGACATCACGAAGCTGGGATGGCCGGTGGCGCAGCCCAGGTTGACCAGGCGGCCCTCGGCCAGCAGGAACAGCGAGCGGCCGTTGGGCAGGTCGTAGCGGTCCACCTGCGGCTTGATGTTGACCTTCTTCACGCCATCCAGGGCGTTGAGGCGGTCCACCTGGATCTCGTTGTCGAAGTGGCCGATGTTGCAGACGATGGCCTGGTCCTTCATCTGCAGCATGTGCTCCAGGCGGATGATGTCGCGGTTGCCGGTGGTGGTGACGTAGATGTCGGCCTCGCCGAGGGTGTCCTCGACAGTCTTGACCTCGTAGCCTTCCATCGCCGCCTGCAGCGCGCAGATCGGGTCGATCTCGGTGACGATCACCCGGCAGCCGTAGGCGCGCAGGCTCTGCGCCGAGCCCTTGCCCACGTCGCCGTAGCCGCAGACCACCGCCACCTTGCCGGCCAGCATCACGTCCATGGCGCGCTTGAGGCCGTCGGCCAGCGACTCGCGGCAGCCGTACAGGTTGTCGAACTTGCTCTTGGTGACCGAGTCGTTGACGTTGATCGCCGGCACCAGCAGCTTGCCGCGCTCGGCCAGCTGGTAGAGGCGGTGCACGCCGGTGGTGGTCTCCTCGGAGACGCCCTTCCAGTCGGCGACCACGCGCGCCCAGAAGCCCGGGCGCTCCTTCGCCACGCGCCTGAGCAGGTTCTTGATCACCTGCTCCTCGTGGCTGGAGGAGGGCGATTCGACCCAGCTGGCATCGCCCTGCTCGTACTCGTAGCCCTTGTGGATCAGCAGTGTCACGTCGCCGCCGTCGTCCACGACCAGCTGCGGGCCGAGGAAGCCGCCCTGGCCGTCGGGGAAGGACAGCGCGGCGAGCGTGCAGTCCCAGTACTCCTCCAGCGTCTCGCCCTTCCAGGCGAACACCGGGGTGCCGGTGGCGGCAATGGCCGCGGCGGCGTGGTCCTGGGTGGAGAAGATGTTGCACGAGGCCCAGCGCACGTCGGCGCCGAGGTCCTTGAGCGTCTCGATCAGCACCGCCGTCTGGATGGTCATGTGCAGCGAGCCGGTCACGCGCACACCCTTGAGCGGGGCCTGCGGCGCGTACTTGCGGCGGATCGACATCAGGCCGGGCATCTCGTGCTCGGCGATGTCGATCTCCTTGCGGCCCCAGTCGGCCAGGCTGATGTCGGCGACCTTGTAGTCGCCCGCGGTCGGGAGGTTCTGGATCTGGGCATTCATGGCTGGGTCTCCGTAGTGGCGAGCCTGTGGCTCTGCATTACGGGCGCCGTTGAATGGAAAGCGGTGCCGAGCCTGGCCATCGGGCGGGCGCGGGACGCGGTCCCGGGCCCGCGAGGTCGCAGCGCCCCTCGGCGGAAGCGGCCAGTATATCGCCTGATGGGGATGGAAGGATGAAGCCGTGACTTACGGACCATGGGGGGCGCGGAGGCGCTTGCTATGGTCGGCAGCTCACGCGCCCGCGGCGCGAGGACAACACGGATCAAGCCGAATGAGCCACCCACTCCCCGCCGTGGCCCTGCGCCACGGCCTGCGCCTGTTCTCCCTGCTGTTCCTGCTGGTGCCCGTGCTGGCCTCGGCACGGGACGACGGCGGTTACCGGCTGCCGTCACCGGAGCTGCAGGCCATCGTCGACGCGCCGCGTGCGCCGGCGCTGCTGCCCAGTCCGCGGCGTGACCTGGCGGCCCTGACCCGGATCCCGCCGCTGCCGTCCATCGCCGAGGTCGCGCAGCCGGAACTGAAGCTGGCCGGCATGCGCATCAACCCGCGCACCTGGTCGGCCAGCCGCTTCTCCTTCGCCAGCGACCTGTGGCTGATGGAGCTGGCCAGCGGCCAGGAGCGGCGCATCCAGGGCCTGCCGGAGCCGCTGCGCCTGGCGGAGCTGGAATGGTCGCCGGACCAGAAGTACCTGGCCTTCACCCGCGAGGACGCCGCCGCCGGCACGGTGGAGCTGTGGCTGGTGGACGTGGCTGCCGGGCGCGCGCGCAGGCTGCTGCAGCGCCCGCTGAACACCATCGCCGGCCGGGGCTTCGCCTGGCTGCCGGACAGCCGCCGACTGCTGGTGCGCCTGCGCCCGCGCGGGCAGGGCGAACCGCCGAAGGACGACGGCATCCCCACCGGCCCGAACGTGCAGCAGACCGGTGCCACCGGCGTGGTGCGCGGCGTGCGCACCTATCAGGACCTGCTGAGGAGCGAGGCCCACGCGCGCCTGTTCGCCCACTACCTGACCTCGCAGCTGGCGGTGGTCGGCGTGGACGGCAAGGGCGCCGAGGCCGGCGGCCCGGACCTGTGGCTGGAGGCCAGCGTCTCGCCGGACGGCCGGCACCTGCTGACCACGCGCCTGGAGCGGCCGTTCTCGTTCCTGGTGCCGTACTACTACTTCCCGCGCCGGATCGAGGTGCGGGCGCTGGACGGCAGGCTCGAGCACGAGGTGGCGGCGCTGCCGCTGGTCGAGGGCCTGCCCACCGGCAACGACGCGGTGCCCGCCGGCGTGCGCGCGGTGGCCTGGCGCGAGGACGCCCCGGCCACCCTGGTCTGGGCTGAGGCCCAGGACGGCGGCGATCCGGCGCGCGAGGCGCCGGTGCGCGACCGGGTGTACATGCAGGCGGCGCCCTTCGACCAGCCGCCGCGCGTGCTGGCCGAGCTGGGCTCGCGCTACCGCGGCATCGCCTGGGCGCGCGGCGACCTGGCGCTGCTGACCGAGCGCTGGTGGAAGAACCGCCGGGTGAAGGTCTGGCGCATCGCCCCCGACCAGCCGGACACCGCGCCGGTGCTGGTGCAGGACCGCTCCTACGAGGACCGCTACAACGACCCGGGCACGCCGCTGACCGCGCCGGACGCGGCCGGCCGCCAGCGCCTGCTCGTGGCCGCCGACGGCGAGAGCCTGTTCCTGCGCGGCCAGGGCGCCTCGCCGGAGGGCGACCGCCCGTTCCTCGACAGGGTCAACCTGCGCACCGGCGAGAAGACCCGGCTGTTCCACTCGCAGGCGCCGTACTACGAGGTGCCGGTGGCGCTGCTGGACGACGAGGGCCGGCGCGCGCTGATCACCCGCGAGTCGCCCACCGAGCCGGCCAACTACTACCTCAGGGACCTGTCCGATCCGGCCGCACAGCCGGTGGCGCTGACCCGCTTCCCGCACCCGACGCCGCAGCTGAAGGACGTGCGCAAGGAGCTGATCCGCTACCGGCGCAAGGACGGCGTGGAACTGACCGCCAACCTGTATCTGCCGCCGGGCTACGACCCGCAGCGCGACGGCCCGCTGCCGACGCTGATGTGGGCCTACCCGACCGAGTACAAGTCGGCCGAGGCGGCCAGCCAGGTCACCGGCTCGCCATACCGCTTCAACGCGGTCAGCTACTGGGGCCCGCTGCCGTTCCTGGCGCGCGGCTACGCGGTGGTGGAGGGCTTCTCGGTGCCGATCGTGGGCGAGGGCGAGGCCGAGCCCAACGACACCTACATCCCGCAGCTGGTGGCCAGCGCCGAGGCGGCGATCGAGGAGGTCGTGCGCCGCGGCGTGGCCGACCGCGACCGCATCGCCGTGGGCGGCCATTCCTACGGTGCGTTCATGACCGCCAACCTGCTGGCGCACTCGCGCCTGTTCAAGGCCGGCATCGCCCGCAGCGGCGCCTACAACCGCACCCTCACCCCGTTCGGCTTCCAGTCCGAGGAGCGCAACTACTGGCAGGCGCAGGACGTGTACCTGGCCATGTCGCCGTTCAACTACGCCGACCGGATCAAGGACGCGCTGCTGCTGATCCACGGCGAGGACGACAACAACCCGGGCACCTTCCCGATGCAGAGCGAGCGCCTGTTCGCCGCGGTCAAGGGCCTGGGCGGCAACGCCCGCCTGGTGATGCTCCCGCGCGAATCGCACGGCTACCGCGCGCGCGAGTCGATCATGCACATGCTGTACGAGACCGAGGCCTGGCTCGAGCAGCACCTGCGCCAGGCACCACCGGCCGTCACGGCCGACTGAGGGCAGGGCCCATGCGACGGCCGGCGCCATGCCGGCCGTCGTCTTTCGGTGCGCCTGAAACTTTTGCGGCGCAGCACGCGCCCCGGCTAAGCTGCACGATGCCTGTCCCCCGCAGAGGCATTGCGTGCAACGATGAACGCTCCACGCAACCTGGAGTTCGCTCCGCCGGACCTGCCCCTCCGCGACGACGTGCGCCGCCTTGGCGCGCTCGTGGGCCGGATGCTCGCCGAGCAGCAGTCCCCCGCCTTCCTCGAGGAGGTCGAGCGGGTGCGCACCACGGCCATCGCCCGGCGCCAGAACGGCGAGGGCATCGACAAGCTCGCCGCGCTGCTGGACGGTCTGCCGCCGCAGCACGCGCTGGCGCTGATCCGGGCCTTCTCCACCTACTTCCAGGTGGTGAACATCGCCGAGCGTGTGCACCGCATCCGCCGCCGGCGGGACTACCAGCGCAAGGGCGGCGCCCGCCCGCAGCCGGACAGCCTGCTGGACGCGCTGCAGCGCCTGCGCCAGGCCGGGGTGGACGCGGCCGAGGTGCGCGACTGGCTGGAGCGCATCGACGTCGAGCCGGTGTTCACCGCCCATCCGACCGAAGCGGTGCGGCGCGCCCTGCTGGAGAAGGAGCAGATCATGGTCGCCGCGCTGATCGACGGCCTGGACGGGCAGCGCACGCCCGGCGAGCAGGCCGCCGACACCGCGCGCTTCCGCATGGCCCTGACCTCGGCCTGGCAGACCGCCGACTCCTCGCCGGTGCGGCCGACCGTGGACGACGAGCGCGAGCACGTCGGCTTCTACCTGACCGAGGTGCTGTACCGGGTGATCCCGGTGTTCTATGAGTCGCTGGAGGAGGCCCTGGGCCAGACCTTCGGCATCGCCACCGAGCTGCCGCGCATGGTGCGTTTCGGCACGTGGGTCGGCGGCGACATGGACGGCAACCCCAACGTGGACGCCGGCACCATCCGCGCCACCCTGGAGGCGCAGCGCCGCGCCATCCTCGGCCGCTACGCGGGCGAGCTGCAGCAGCTGGCACGCGTGCTCACCCAGTCCATCGGCGTGGTCGGCGTCGACCGCCAGGTGCTGGAGCGGCTGGAGCACTACCGCGCGCTGCTGCCCGAGGCCGCCGCCGCGGCGCGCCCGCGCCACGCCGACATGCCGTACCGGTTGCTGCTGGACCTGATGCGCGCGCGCCTGCAGGCCACCCTCGACGACCGGCCCGAGGGCTACGCCGGGCCGGAGGAGTTCGCCGCCGACGTGGACCTCATCCGGCGCAGCCTGGAGCACAACCGCGGCATCCACGCCGGCTGGTTCCCGGTGCGGCGTCTGGTGTGGCGGTTGCGCACCTTCGGCTTCCACCTGGCGCGCCTGGACGTGCGCCAGGAGTCCGGCGTGCACGCGCGCGCCATCGCCGCGGCCCTGGGCGACACGCAGTGGGAGGCGCACGACCCGGCCGCGCAGGCGTGCGTGCTGGCGCCCTTCGCCGGCGGGGAGTCCGTGCTGCCGCAGGTGGAGGAGGAGGGCAACCGGCGCCTGGACGCGGTGTTCGCGGCGCTGGCCGAGGCGCGCCGGCGGCACGGCCCGGACGCGCTGGGCGCCTACATCATCAGCATGGCGCGCAGCCGCGCCGACGTGCTGGCGGGGCTGGCCCCGGCCCCGCGCGGCGGGCTGGGGGACGGGGACGGGCGCGTGCCGCTGGACGTGGCGCCGCTGTTCGAGACGGTGGACGACCTGCGCCACGGCCCGGACACCCTGCGCGACCTGCTGGCCGACCCGGTGTACCGGCAGCACCTGGCCGCGCGCGGCGACATGCAGATGGTGATGCTGGGCTATTCGGACAGCGGCAAGGACGGCGGCATCGCCGCCTCGCGCTGGAGCCTGCAGCGCGCCCAGGTCGAGCTGCTGCAGGTGGCGCGCGAGGCGGGCGTGCGCCTGACCTTCTTCCACGGCCGTGGCGGCTCGCTCAGCCGCGGCGGCAGCAAGACCACCCGCGCGGTGGACGCCTCGCCGCGCGGCAGCGTGGACGGGCGCCTGCGCGTGACCGAGCAGGGCGAGGCCATCCACCGCAAGTACGGCATCCGCGCCCTGGCGCTGCGCTCGCTGGAGCAGGCCACCGGCGCGGTGCTGGTCTCCAGCATCCGCCCGCGCCCGCCGGAGCCGCGCGAGGAACTCTGGCGCCGGGTGATGGACACGGTGGCCGAGGCCAGCAGCCGCGCCTACCGCGACTTCGTCGGCGCGCCGCGTTTCATGGACTACTTCCGTGGCGCCACGCCGATCGACGTGATCGAGCGCATGACCCTGGGCTCGCGGCCCTCGCGCCGGCTGGGCGAGGACGCGGCCCTGTCCAACCTGCGCGCGATCCCGTGGGTGTTCGCCTGGAGCCAGGCGCGCGCGGTGATCCCCGGCTGGTTCGGCGTCGGCAGCGGCCTGCAGGCCGGCGTGCAGGCTTTCGGCGAGGACGTGCTGCGCGAGATGGCGCGCGACTGGCCATTCTTCCGCACCTTCCTGGACGACGTGTCCATGGTCCTGGCCAAGGGCGACATGGGCATCGCCGAGGTGTTCTCGCGCCTGGCCGGGGAGGAGCTGCACGCGGCGTTCTTCCCGCGCATCCAGCACGAGCACCGCCTGACCGTGGACTGGGTGCTGCGGATCAGCGGCGCGGCCTTCCTGCTCGAGCACGACCAGCGCCTGGCCCTGTCCATCCGCCTGCGCAACCCGTACGTGGACCCGATCAGCGTGCTGCAGGTGGACCTGCTGCGCCGCTGGCGCGCCTCCGGACGCGAGGACGGGGCCCTGCTGCAGGCGCTGGTGGCGGCGGTCAACGGCGTCTCCCAGGGCGTGCAGAACACCGGCTGAGGGCCGCGGCGGGGCCTTGAAAAGGCGCCGGCCCGTCCCCAACTCGGCCGCCAGCGGCGGCGGCCCACGGCCGGCCGCGGAGACACCGCTTCCCCTTGTACGCCTGCGCGCGCCCCCGGCACGCGGGCAGGGGGCTGGCCGTGCCGTGCCCATCCCGTTTGCGACAGTCCGACCCACGGACGCAGGGCCCCGTCGTGGCCCGCCGCCGGTCAAAGCGCAATGCGAGGAGGTGCATGATGAACGTCAGGCCGTTGATCTTCTCCAGCTGTGCGCGCGGGCTGGCCGTGCGCAGGGAACCCGTCGGCCCCGTGCCATGGCGGCCGCGCCCGCTCCCGTCCGGCCACGTCCGCCGCGCCGGCCGTTGAGGAGGCAAGGCCATGCGCATCGCCCACGTCGCCCCGTTGTACGAGGCGGTGCCGCCGCGCCTGTACGGCGGCACCGAGCGCATCGTCGCCTACCTGGCCGACGCCCAGGTCGAGCTCGGCCATGACGTGACCGTGTTCGCCAGCGGCGACAGCCACACCCGCGCGCGCCTGGTGGCCTGCCGCGACCAGGCCCTGCGCCTGGACCCGCAGCCGCTGAAGTCCGACATCGCCGCACACCTGGCCATGCTGGACGAGGTGCGCCGCCGCGCCGACGAGTTCGATCTGATCCACTTCCACGTGGATCTGCTGCATTTCCCCATGTTCGAGGACATCGCCGGGCGCACCGTGACCACGCTGCACGGCCGCCTGGACCTGGCCGGCCTGGCGGAGGCCTACCGGCGCTGGTCGCGCTACCCGCTGGTGTCCATCTCCGACCAGCAGCGCGCACCGCTGCGCTTCGCCCACTGGATCGGCACCGTGCACCACGGCCTGCCGGAGCGGCTGCTGACGCCGCCGCAGGCGCCGCGCGGCGACTACGTGGCCTTCCTCGGCCGGATCTCGCCGGAGAAGCGGCCGGACCGCGCCATCGACATCGCCCGCCGCGCCGGCATGCCGCTGCGCATCGCCGCTAAGGTGGACACGGCCGACTCGGCCTACTTCCGCGAGCGCATCCTGCCGATGCTGGCCGGCGGCGGCGTGGAGTTCATCGGCGAGATCGACGACACGCGCAAGTCCGACTTCCTCGGCCACGCCGCGGCGCTGCTGTTCCCGATCGACTGGCCCGAGCCGTTCGGCCTGGTGATGATCGAGGCCATGGCCTGCGGCACGCCGGTGGTCGCCTGGGACTGCGGCTCGGTGCGCGAGGTGGTGGAGCCGGGCGTGACCGGCTTCATCGTCCGCTCCGAGGAGGAGGCGGTGGCGGCCCTGGCACGCGTGCACGAGCTGGACCGCGCCACCATCCGCCGGGTGTTCGAGCGGCGCTTCTCGGCCACCACCATGGCCCGCGCCTACCTGGACCTGTACCACCGCCTGGTGACCCCGGACGCCGCGCAGGCCGCCTCCGCGACCGCCACGGTGGCCCGCCTGGCCTGAGCGATGCGCATGGCCCCGACGATCCCGGTCAGCCGCCAGGTGAGCTACTCGCTCAAGGACGGCGACAGCTTCCTGGTCTGCGACGCCCTCGGCGACATCCACGGCGGGGGCGAGGCCGACGGCCTGTTCCACGACGGCACGCGGGTGCTCTCGCGCCTGCGGCTGTCGCTGGACGGGACCACGCCGGCCCTGCTCAGCGCGGCCATCGCCCAGGACAAGGTGGTGTTCAGCGCGCACCTGACCAACCGCCCGCTGCCGCCGATCGGCGACAGCCCCTCGGCGCAGGGCGTGATCCACATCGAGCGTTCGCGCTTCCTGTGGGAGGGCCGCCTGCACGAGCGCATCGTCTGCACCAACTACGCGCGCGCGCCGGTGTTCCTGCCGCTGGTCCTGGAGTTCGGCGCCGATTTCCGCGACATGTTCGAGGTGCGCGGCATGGAGCGCCCGCGCCGCGGCAGCTACCCCCAGGCCGAGACCGCCGGCGACCGGGTGGTGCTGCGCTACGACGGCCTGGACGGCGTGGCGCGGCGCACCGTGGTGGCCTTCTCCACCGTGCCGACCCGCCTGGACGGCGCCACCGCGCGCTTCGAGCGCTGGCTGGCGCCACGCGAGGCCTTCGCCCTGTACCTGGAGATCGGCGCCGACGTGGCCTGCCCGGGCGGGGAGCGGCACCGCCGCGCCATGGTCCAGGCGCGGCGGGCCTTGCGCGCGCGCCGGCGTTCGGGCGCGCGCCTGCGCGGCGGCGGCCTGCTGTTCGACGCCTGGGTGGAGCGCTCGCGCACCGACATCGCCCTGCTGGCCAGCGACCTGCCCTCCGGCCGCTACCCGTACGCGGGCATCCCGTGGTTCTCCACGCCGTTCGGCCGCGACGCGATCATCACCGCGCTGCAGACCCTGTGGCTGGACCCGGGCCTGGCCCGCGGCGTGCTGGCCTACCTGGCCGAGCGCCAGGCCGAGGAGACCTCCAGCTTCCGCGACTCGGCCCCGGGCAAGATCCTGCACGAGACCCGCAAGGGCGAGATGGCGGCCCTGGGCGAGGTGCCGTTCGGCCTGTACTACGGCGGTGTGGACACCACGCCGCTGTTCGTGGTGCTGGCCGGGCGACATTTCCGCCGCACCGGCGACCGCGCCTTCCTCGACGCGCTGTGGCCGGCGCTGGAGCGCGCCACCGGCTGGATCGAGCGCAGCTGCGACGCCGATCCGGACGGGCTGCTGGCCTACGCGCGCGGGCAGGAAAGCGGCCTGGCCAACCAGGGCTGGAAGGACAGCGACGACTCGGTGTTCCACGAGGACGGCACCCTGGCGGAAGGGCCGATCGCGCTGGTGGAGGTGCAGGGCTACGCCTTCGAGGCCTTCCACGCCATGGCGGAACTGGCGCGGGCGCGCGGCGACGCCGGCGCGGCCGCGCGCTGGCACGCCCGGGCCCTGCGTCTGCGACAGACCGTGGAGGCGCGCTTCTGGGACGAGGCGCTGGACTTCTACGCCCTGGCGCGCGACGGCGCCGGGCGCATGTGCCGGGTGCTGGCCTCCAACCCCGGGCACCTGCTGTTCGTCGGCCTGCCGGCGCCGGAACGGGCGGCACGGGTGATTGCGCAGCTGGGCCAGCCGCGCTTCGACAACGGCTGGGGCATCCGCACCGTGGCCGCCGACCAGCCGCGCTACAACCCGATGTCCTACCACAACGGGTCGGTGTGGCCGCACGACGTGGCCCTGTGCGCGGCCGGCATGGCCCGCTACGGCGCGCGCCGCCAGGCCACGCGCCTGCTCGGCGAGGTGTTCGAGGCGGCCACCCACTTCGGCATGCGCCTGCCGGAGCTGTTCTGCGGCTTCCCGCGCGGCGCGGGCGAGCCGCCGATCGCCTACCCGGTGGCGTGCCTGCCCCAGGCCTGGTCGGCCGGTTCGGTGTTCATGCTGCTGCAGGCCTGCCTGGGCCTGGAGATCGACGCCTGCCGCGGCGAGGTGGAGATCGTCCAGCCGCAGCTGCCGCCGGGCGTGGACCGGTTGTTCGTGGAGCGGCTGGACGTGGGCGGGGCGCGCGTGGACCTGATGTTCGAGCGCGTGGGCGATCGGGTGCTGGCCGCGCGCGCCGGCGGCGCGGAGGACGTACGGGTGACCGTGCGCCACTGAGGCGCTCCGCCCCGGGTGCCGGAAAAGGCGACGGGCCGCTTGCGCGGCCCGTCCTCGTGTCCGTGGCGCGGCCGGCGGGCCGCGGCGGTCACTTCAGCCTGGCATCGGCGCGCAGCGCCTCGGCCTTGTCCGTCTTCTCCCAGGAGAAGGCGGTGGCGGTGCGCTTCTTGCCCGCGCCGTCGGTGTAGGTCACCTCGTACGGCTTGCGGCCGAAGTGGCCGTAGGCCGCGGTCGGCTGGTAGATCGGATGCACCAGGTCCAGCATCCTGATGATGCCGTACGGGCGCAGGTCGAAGTGCTTGCGGATCAGCTTCTCGATCTGCGCGTCCGGGATGCGGCCGGTGCCGAAGGTGGTCACCGAGATCGAGGTCGGCTCGGCCACGCCGATGGCGTAGGAGACCTGCACCTCGCACTTGTCGGCCAGGCCGGCGGCGACCACGTTCTTGGCCACGTAGCGGGCGGCGTAGGCGGCCGAGCGGTCGACCTTCGACGGATCCTTGCCCGAGAACGCGCCGCCGCCGTGGCGGGCCATGCCGCCGTAGGTGTCGACGATGATCTTGCGGCCGGTCAGGCCGCAGTCGCCCACCGGGCCGCCGATGACGAAGATGCCGGTCGGGTTGATGTGCAGCTTCTTCTTCGGCAGCGCGTCCAGCCACTTCTTCGGCAGCACCGGCTTGAGGATGTGCTCGTACACGCCCTCGACGATGTCCTTGTGCCTGATGCCCGGGTCGTGCTGGGTGGACAGCACCACCGCGTCCAGGCCCACGACCTTGTTGCCCTCGTAGCGCAGGGTCACCTGGCTCTTGGCATCCGGGCGCAGCCACGGCAGCGGCGAGTTCTTCTTCTTGCGGACCTTGGCCTGCTGCTCGACCAGGCGATGGCTGTAGTAGATCGGCGCGGGCATGTACTCCGGCGCCTCGGTGCAGGCGAAGCCGAACATCAGGCCCTGGTCGCCGGCGCCCTGCTCCTCGGGCTTCTTGCGGTCCACGCCGGCGGCGATGTCCGGCGACTGCTTGCCCAGCATGTTGATGATGGCGCAGGTGTGGCCGTCGAAGCCGACGTCGGAGTTGTTGTAGCCGATCTGGTTGATGATGCGGCGGGCCAGCTCCTCGATGTCCACCCACGCGGTGGTGGTCACTTCGCCGGCGACGATGGCCGCACCGGTCTTCACCAGGGTCTCGCACGCCACCCGCGCGCGCGGGTCCTGCGCCAGGATGGCGTCCAGCACGGCGTCGGAGATCTGGTCGGCGATCTTGTCCGGATGGCCTTCGGACACCGACTCGGAGGTGAAGAGATAGCTGGACATCGGGCTATATCCCTGTATTCGGATGAAAAGATGGGCGCGCATGATACACGGGTACGGCCCGGCGTGCATGAAGGGAAAGCGCACGCGCGCCGTGCCGGCGCCGGCCGGCGCGCTGCTAGCATCGGCGCATGGATTCGCTGACCCAGATCGTGCTCGGCGGCGCGGTGGCCGCGGCCGTCGCGCCCGCCCGCCACCGCCGCGCCGCGCTGCTGGCCGGCGCCGCCCTCGGCACCCTGCCGGACCTGGATTCGCTGCCGCTGCTGCTGCTGACCGACGACCCGGTGGCGCGGATGACCCTGCACCGCAGCTTCAGCCACTCGCTGTTCGTGCTGCCGGCGGTGGGCTGGCTGCTGTGGTGGCTGTTCCGGCGGTACGGGCGCGGGCGGGTGGCACAGGCGCCGGCACGCTGGTTCTGGGCCATCCAGCTGGCCCTGGTGACGCACCCGCTGCTGGACGCGTTCACGGTCTACGGCACCCAGCTGTGGTGGCCGCTCCCGGTGCGGCCGGTGATGTGGTCCAGCGTGTTCATCATCGACCCGCTGTACACGGTGTGGCTGCTGGCCGCCTGCGTGGTGGCATGGTGGGCGCCGGAGCGGCCGCTCGCGCAGCGCGCGCTGCTGGCAGGACTGGTGCTCAGCAGCGCCTACCTGGGCTGGTCGCTGCTGGCCAAGGCCATGGTCGAGCGCGAGGCGGACCGGTCGCTGGCGGCACTCGGCCTGCGGGATGCGCCGCGGTTCTCGGTGCCAATGCCGTTCAACACGCTGCTGTGGCGGGTGGTGGCGATGACGCCCTGCGGCTTCGTCGAGGGCGAGTACTCGCTGGTGGCCGACCGTGGGCCGATCGCGTTCGGCGGGTATCCGTCCGATGCCCGGGCGCTGGCCGAGGCGGCGGACGTCCCGGCGGTGCGGCGCCTGGCCTGGTTCAACCACGGCTTCATGAAGGCGCGCGAGCGCGACGGCCGCCTGGAGCTGTCCGATCTGCGCATGGGCGCCGAGCCGGACTACAGCTTCGTGTTCGCCGTGGCCGAACGCGGCGTCGACGGCCGCTGGCAGCCGCTGCGGCCGCCGCGGCAGCTGCGCCTGCCGTGGCAGGCGCGCCGGCGCCTGGCGGCGATGTGGCACCGCATCTGGCACGAACCGGTGCCGGCCGGCGCGCCGGCGGAGCGGGCAGCGAAGGCGGAATAGGCCACAGGCGTCCCCGCGCCACCGCCATGCGTGGAACGGGCCGGCGCAGTCCGCCGCGTCCCCGCGCTCCGGCACGCGCTCCAGTTCGAGCGTGGCGGCGTAGATCATCGGCCCGCTGGCGAAGTACTCCGAGGCCGCGAAGGCGATGCCGGCGACCTCGCGCTCCGGGTGCGGATTGGCCAGCCGTGGCGCGTACAGGCCCAGCAGCATGCCGTCCGGCGTCCTGTGCATCCAGGCGATGCGCGCGTCCGTGGCCGCGTCCGGCTCGTCGTCCGGCAGCCACAGGTCACGGCCGACGTGGAGTGGCACGCGTGCCTGGCCGCCGTCGGCATAGTGCAGCACCAGGAAGGCGTAGGGTGCGTCCGGATGGCCCGGCAGCCGGCAGCAGCCGGTCAGCAGCAGGTGCACGGCGGCAAAGCGCGGCCGCGGCGGCGGCAGCAGCACCGACGAAGCAGGAATGCCGGTGGCCGCGGCGGGGGCCTGGTCCATGCTCAGGAACACCACGCCGCCGATGTCGAAGTCGACGCCGAGCAGGCGCGGGCGCCCGGCCGGCACCGCGGCGACCCCGGCGGCGGGCAGGCGCCCCGGCTCCAGCGGACGGGTGTGGGCCGGGCCCAGGTCCAGCGGCACCAGGCCCGCCGCGGCCGGTGGCGGGGGCCCCGCCGCGGCGGTGGGCGGGGCCGTGGCGGCGGCGACCGGCGGCGGTCCGGGATCGGCCGCACGCAGGCGTGCCCGCTCCGCCGCGGGCAGGGGCGCGGCGATGCCCGCCGGGCCGTCGTCCGTGGGTGTGGCGGCCAGGTCCGCATCGTCGTCCTCCGCCGCGTCCGGCAGTGGCCACCACCCCCAGCGGCCCTGCGCCGTGCGCGCCAGCAGCGCGCCGCCGTCGCGGGCGAAGGCCAGCTGCACCACGTGGTCGCCCAGCGGCAGCGGCGGCGCCGGCAGCACCGCGGCCCACTCGCCGCTGGCGCGGTCGCCGACCAGCACCTCGCCGCCGGCGGCGACGGCCAGCCAGCGCCCGTCGCCACTGGCCGCATGCACCGGCGGCACGGTGGCGGCCGGGAACGGCAGGCGCAGGTCGTGCCCGGCATCGGACCAGTACACGCCGCCGGAATACTGGGCGTGGAGCAGCAGGCCGGGGCTGCCGGCGGCGTCCAACAGCCGCGAGCGGAAGCCCGGCTCCAGCCGGCGCTCGCGCAGGACGCGCCCGCTGGCGGCATCCATCTCCACCAGCCGGGGCGCCTCCGGCTCCTCCATGGAGTCGATGGAAACGGTGACCGTGTGGCCGTCGTCGGCGACCCAGGCGTCGTCGATGGCCAGCAGCGCGCCGGCCGGCGCCTGCGCGAACGGGCGCAGCAGCGTGCCGAGCGGTTGCAGCGTGGCGGCATCGCGCACCTGCAGCGCATCGGCCTGCCAGTGCACCAGCCGCCGCCCGTCGCGGCTGAAGCGCACGCCGGCAGCGGGCCGGGCAGCGCCACGCCGTGCGCCAGGACGCGGCCGCCGCGCAGGTCGAACACCGAGGCGATGGCGACGTGGCGCCCGTCGCGGCGCTGCAGTGTGGTGGCCAGCAGGTGCGCCGAGTCCGGCGACAGTCGCACCTGCAATGGCGTGCCGTCGAGCGGCCACGGCGGATACAGCAGACGGCCGGTGCGCCAGTCGAAGGCGTGCAGCTCGCGGCCGCTGGCGGTCACCAGCACCCGGCCGTCGGGCGTGAACGCGGCGTAGGACACCGGCTGCGGATGCACCAGCGGCGGGCCGGCTTCGCGGCCGTCGCGGACCGCGATCACGCGCGCCACGTGGCCGTCCACCACGGCCACGTGGTGGCCGTCGAAATGCAGCTCCTCCGCCGCCAGCGGCGGCGCGCGTCCTGCCGGCATGCCCGGCCCGCTCCAGCGCCACAGGTGCAGCCTGCCGTCGCGGGCGATGCTGGCGAACAGGCCGGTGCCGGGCGCATAGGCGGCGGCGTTGCGGGGCAGCGCCCGGCCCAGGGCCAGCTGCGCCACCGCCGGCCGCGCGGCGGCGATGCGTTCGCGCAGGTCGGCGTCGGGCGCGTCGGGCAGCCGCCAGAGCAGGCCGTCGTGCGGGGCGAAGGCGGCCACGGTGCCGTCGCCGGCATCGGCCTGCAGGCGCGTGGCGGCGATGGCGCGTGGCGCGGGCAGCACGCCGCCGGTGCCGCCGGCCGCGTCCCACACGTAGACATGGCCGCCGGCGGCGGCCAGCAGCCAGCGCCCGTCGCGGCTGAAGGCCAGCACCTCGACGGCGGCCGACGGCGCCGGCCTCACCTGGCGCATGCGCAGGCTGGCGGTGTCCAGCAGGCGCACGCTGCCGTCGGCATGGCCCAGCGCCAGCAGCGCGCCACCGGGCTGCGCCGCCCAGCGGGTCGGCGCCTCGGCCGGGGCGAAGGCATGCATCAGGCGCGGGCCGAGGCTGGTGGCGTCCAGCAGCTCCAGGCGGCGCTCGTAGCAGCGGGCGATGAAGCGTGCGCTGTCGCCCAGGATCCAGCTGCCGCCGATGGCGGACATGCGCCGTGCCGGCGTGCGTGCCCGCCAGCCGTCCACCGCGAACAGGCGTGCATCACCCTGGCGGTTGCGCAGCACCGCGTGGCGGTCGCTGGCGTCGAAGGTGGCGTCGAGCAGGTCGGGGAACACCTCCTCCGGCGGCAGCAGCAGGCGGCCGTCGGCGGTGGCGTACAGGCGCACGTCCTCGTCCATGTCGATCACCGCCACGCGCGTGCCGGCCGCGTCCCGGTCCAGGGCACGGCCGACGCCGCCGGTGGCGACCACGTCCACCAGCCGCGCGCCGCCCCGGCGCAGCGTGCCCAGGCGCATGCGTTCCAGCGCCACGCCGGCGGCGTCGCCGTGCGCCAGGCGTTCGCGCAGGTTACCGGCCAGCAGGGGCAGGGCGTCGGCATGGCGGCCCTCGACGACCAGACGCCAGGCCGCGTCGCCGCGCGGCGCCAGGTCTTCCCGCGCGCGGCGGCCGCGCCCGCCTCCGCCCGCTCCCACTGCACCAGCGCCGTGCCAGGCCGACCACCAGCGCCAGCACCGCGGCCAGGATCGCGCCGCCCAGCTTCGGTTCGCGCCGGATCCAGCGGCCCAGGCGCTGGACGGCGTTGAGCGGGCGCACGCTGACCTCGCGCCCCTCGAGGAAGCGCCCCAGGTCCTCGGCCAGCGCATGCGCGTCCGGATAGCGCTCGGCCGGCGCGCGCGCCAGGCAGCGCATGCAGATCGCCTCCAGATCGAGCGGCAGGTCGGGACGATAGCGGCGTGGCCGGCGCAGGCGCCCGTGGCGCAGCAGGGCCAGGGTGCGGGCCGGCGTAGGCGCGTGGAAGGGCGGTTCGCCGGTCAGCAGCTCGTACAGGATCGCGCCCAGCCCGTAGATGTCGGTGGCCACGCCGATGCCGTCCGGCCCCGGGTCGAGCTGTTCGGGCGCCATGTAGCTGGGCGTGCCGGAGACCTCGTCCGGATCGACGGCGCGCCCGCCCTCCACGTGCCGGGCCAGGCCGAAGTCGGCGACCTGCGGCTCCCCGTTCTCGCCGATCAGCACGTTGCCCGGCTTCAGGTCCAGGTGCAGCACGCCCAGGCGGTGCGCGTAGTGCAGTGCCTCGGCGACGGTACGCCCCAGGCGCGCGGCCTGGCGCGGCGCCATCGGGCCGTCGACTGCCAGCCGCCGGGCCAGGCTCGGCCCGCGCACCAGCGCCATCGCGTAGTACTCGATCCCGTCGTGGCTGCCGAACCCGTGGATCGCGACGATGTTGGGATGCTGCAGGCGCGCGGCCGAGCGCGCCTCACGGCGGAAGCGCGCGGCCGCCTCGTCCTGCGTCCACGGCGCGGACGAGAGCAGCTTGATGGCCACCTCGCGGTCCAGGCTGCGCTGCCAGGCACGGTACACCACGCCCATGCCGCCGGCGCCGAGCCGCTCGCGCAGTTCGTAGTCGCCGAAGTCGCGCTGCTGCGGGTCGGACAGGTCCAGTTCCAGCGCCTCGGGCGGCAGGAAGGCCGGATGGATCGCGCCGGCCGCGGCAGCCGGGCCGGGTGGCCGCGCCGCGCAGGCGGCAGGGTCGCCTCCGCTGCCCGTGTTCATGGCATCGTGCCCGTCGCTGTCCCGCGGCCCACGGCCGCCACGCAAAGACTGCACCGCCGCCGTCCGGGCCTCAAGCGACCGCGGCCGGACCTGGCCGGCGGGCCAGGGCCCGGCCCAGGGCCTCCACCTCGTGCTCGAGCGTGGCCGGGTCGTCCACGGTCTCCCTCAGTTCGGCGCGGACCGTCTCGCGCAGGCGGTTGCGCAGGCGGTGGATGGTGACGGCCAGGGTGTTGCGGCGCATGTCCAGGTGCGCGCACAGCGCGGCGTAATCGGCGGGGTCGGGCGGTTCCAGCAGGAACGGTTCCAGCTGTGCGAACAGCGCCGACTTCCCGGCCCGCTCCGCCTCCACGCGCAGCCGGTCCATGGCCCGCGCCACCACTGTCAGCGCGTAGTCGCGCTCGAACACCGCGTCGGGGGACATCGCGGCCTGGTCCGGCGCCTCGAAGTCCGGCTCCAGCGGCAGGGGCGCCGCGTTGCCGCCGCGCCGGGCCGCGCACGCGCGCTGGTGCTCGTTGGCCAGGAAATGCTTCAGCGAGGTGAGCAGGAAGGCGCGGAAGCGCCCGCGTCCGGGGTCGGCGGTCGCGTGCAGCCGGCGCCTGAGCAGCTGCTCGAAGAACGACTGGGCCAGGTCCTCGGCGTCGCTGGGGGGCAGGCCACGTGCGCGCAGGTAGGCCACCACCGGCGAGCGGTAGGCGCGGCACAGCGCCTCCAGGGCCAGGCGGCCGGCTTCCGAGCTCTGCCTGGTCTCCAGCACCAGGCTCCAGCGCGTGGTCTGGAACATGTGGCCGAACTCCCGGATCGAACGGGCGGGATGTGACGCGGGCCTGGCCGGCTTGTCCATGTGCGGAGGGAAAGGCCGGCGCCCGCGCCGGAGAGATGGCATCGCGGACGCCGTAAAGAGCGCGTGGGCGCCGGTCGCGCGGCGCCCGGCAGGTGTATCCGGTCAGCGGGCCCGGTACCGGCTGGCGACGCAGGCGTAGGCCTGGTCCGGTCCCTGCCGCTCCAACACGATGGTCCCGCCCGCGGTCAGGCGCCGGTACGCGTCCCGGCCGATGGCCGCGACCAGCCGCCGCTCGGCGCGGTCGAAGCGTTGCGGGTGGCGGTAGTCGCGGTAGCTGCGGCCGCGCAGGACCATGCGGACCTGGTCCTCGCTCAGCCCGGACTGTTCGGCCAGGACGCGGATGCCGGCCTGGTCGTCGGCGGGGGGGCGGGGAAGGCGGCCGTCGTGGCCAGGGCGAAGGTGGCGACGGCAAGGGCGGTGCGGAGTTTCATGGCGGTCTCCTGTACGCAGGCGGGGCGGAACGGTCCCGGCAACGGGCAGTACAGGAAACGCGCGGCGCGATTACACGCCGGCCGGCTCAGGCCGCGGCCGGCAGCTCCGGCGGCACCCCGGAGGCCAGGGCGTCAAAGTAGTGGGCGGTCAGGCGCAGCTGCGCCCCGGCGTCTTCCGCGCGGTTGACCACGGCGCGGAAGGCCGCGTTCTCCGGACGGTCCCTGGCGTACCAGCCCAGGTGCTTGCGCGCGATGCGCACGCCGCGCTCCTCGCCGTAGAAGGCGTACAGGGCGCGCAGGTGGTCCAGCAGCAGGTCGCGCACCTCGGCCAGGGAGGGCGGCGGCAGTTCCTGGCCGGTGGCCAGGTAGTGGGCGATCTCGCGGAAGATCCACGGCCGGCCCTGGGCGGCGCGGCCGACCATCACCGCGTCCGCGCCGGTCTGCGCCAGCACCTGCGCGGCCTTGCGTGGGGAGTCGATGTCGCCGTTGGCGATGACCGGGATGCGCACCTCGGCCTTGATCCGGGCGATGGTCTCGTACTCGGCCTGGCCGGTGTAGAGCTGGTCGCGGGTGCGGCCGTGCACGGCCAGGGCCTGGATGCCGGCGGCCTCGGCGATGCGCGCGATCGCAGGAGCGTTGCGGTGGGCCGCGTCCCAGCCGGTGCGGATCTTCAGCGTCACCGGCACGTCCACCGCGGCGACCACCGCCTCGAGGATGCGCCCGACCAGCGCCTCGTCGCGCATCAGCGCCGAGCCGGCCCAGGCGTTGCACACCTTCTTGGCCGGGCAGCCCATGTTGATGTCGATGATCTGCGCGCCGTGCTCGACGTTGTGGCGCGCGGCGGCGGCCAGCTGCGCCGGCTCGGTGCCGGCGATCTGCACGCTCACCGGCTCCGGCTCGCCGGCGTGGTCCATGCGGTGCACCGACTTGGGGGTGTTCCAGAAGCGCGGGTCGGAGATGGTCATCTCCGACACCGCCAGGCCCGCGCCCAGGCGCTTGCACAGCAGCCGGAACGGCTTGTCGGTGACCCCGGCCATGGGCGCCAGGACCACGCGCGGCTCGATGCTGTACGGGCCGATGCGCACGCGCGGCCTCCGCTCAGGCCCCGAAGCGGGCCATCACCTCGTCGTGGCGCGGCATCGCCGGCGCGGCGCCCGGACGCTCGGTGGACAGCGCGGCGAAGCGGTTGGCGTAGCGCACGTGCGTGGCGAACGGCTGTTCCGGCGCGCGCGCCAGCGCGGCGGCCAGGGCGCCGTTGAAGGCATCGCCGGCACCGGTGGTGTCGCTGGCGCTCACGCTCTCGGCCGCCACCCGGTAGTAGGTCTGGGCGTCGCCGCGCAGATCCTCCTCCGCGTGCGAGACGAAGGCGCCGACCGCACCGAGGGTGACCACCACCGTGCCGTGCGGCAACAGCTTGCGGCAGGCCGCGTGCAGGCTGGCGCCGTCCAGTGCGGCCACCGCCTCCGGCTCCACCCGCTCGCCGACGTGGCGCGAGAGCAGGGCGGCGAACTCGGTCTCGTTGGGGGTGACGATGTCGGCCAGGCGCAGCAGGCCGGCGCTGGTCGGAGCGTTGGCCGGGGCCGGGTTGAGCATCGCGGTCGCGCCGGCCTCGCGCGCGGCGGCCAGCGCCGCCTCCACCGCCGCCGGCGGCGACTCCAGCTGCGCCAGCACCACCCGCGCGCCGCGCAGCAGCTCCGGGGCGGCGGTGACGTGCGCGGCACCGAGGGTGCCGTTGGCGCCGGCGCCGATGACGATGGTGTTGCGCCCGCGCGCGTCCACGTAGATGCCGGCGGTGCCGGTGGGCTGCCCGCTGGCCTCGGCGCGCAGGTCGATGCCGTCGGCCGCGGCCGGTTCGCGGGCCAGGCGCCCGCCGGCATCGTCGCCCAGCGCGCACACGAAGGCGGTGCGCGCGCCGGCGCGGGCGGCGGCCACCGCCTGGTTGAAGCCCTTGCCGCCCGGCCCGGTGGCGTACTGGCCGGCGATGGTGGCGCCGACCGCCGGCAGATCGGCGCAGCGCCAGACGTGGTCGACGTTGAAGGAACCGACGACGATGACGGAGTTCATGCGGTGGTACCTGCGGTCGTAGGGAAGCGGGGCGGGCCGTGGGCCCGCCCGCGTCGGGATCCGGGCCGGGCCGTCAGCCGAAGTGCGAGAGCACGCCGGCGATGGTCGCGGTCATCAGAGTGGCGATGCTGCCGCCGAGCACGGCACGCAGGCCGAAGCGGGCCAGGTCCTGGCGGCGCTCCGGGGCCAGGCCGCCGATGCCGCCGATCTGGATGGCGATCGAGCTGAAGTTGGCGAAGCCGCACAGCGCGTAGGTCGCGATCAGGCGCGCCTCCTCGCCCAGCACCACGCCCGGGGCGCGGCCGTTGACGATGTCGGCCAGCTGCAGGTAGGCCACGAACTCGTTGATCACCACCTTCTGGCCGATCAGCGAGCCGACCGTGGTGGCGTCCTGCCACGGCACGCCGATCACCCAGGCGATGGGCGCCAGCACGTAGCCGATCAGGGTGGCCAGGTCGGTCGGGCGGCCCAGCAGCGACTGCAGGCCGGTGACTTCGCCGATCCAGGTCAGCGGCCAGTTGATCAGCGCGATCAGGGCGATGAAGGCCAGCAGCATGGCGCCGATGTTCAGCGCCAGGCGCAGGCCGTCGCCGGCGCCGGCGGCGGCCGCGTCGATGACGTTGGCGGTGGTCTTCTCCACTTCCATGCGCACGGTGCCGCGGGTCAGCGGCTCGCCGGTCTCGGGCACCAGGATCTTGGCGATCACCAGCGTGGCCGGCGCGGCCATGATGCTGGCGGCCAGCAGGTGCTTGGCGTAGAAGGCCTGCTGCTCCGGGTCGCCGCCGCCGAGCATGCCCACGTAGGCGGCCAGCACGCCGCCGGCGATGTGGGCCATGCCGCCGATCATCATGGTCAGCAGCTCGGACTGGGTCATCGTCGGGATGTACGGGCGCACGGTCAGCGGCGCCTCGGTCTGGCCGATGAACACGCTGGCGCAGACGCTGGTGGTCTCGGCGCCGGACACCTTCATCACCTTGGTGATGGCCCAGGCCATGGCCCGCACCACCGCCTGCATGATGCCCAGGTGGTAGAGCACGCCCATCAGCGAGGCGAAGAAGATGATGGTGGGCAGCACCTGGAAGGCGAAGATGAACCCGTAGCGCTCGGTGTCCATCAGCCCGCCGAAGATGAAGCTGGAACCCTCGTTGACGAAGCTCAGGATGCGGACGAAGCCGTGGCCCAGCGCGTCGAAGGCCTCGCGCCCGCCCGGCACCAGCAGGACCAGCGCGGCGAAGGCGATCTGCAGCACCACGCCCGTGCCCACCAGCTTCCAGTCCACTGCCCGGCGGTTGTTCGAGAACAGCCAGACGATGCCGATCAGTACGGCCAGCCCGAACAGGCCGAAGCCGACCCGGCCCAGAGCCTCGATCATGGGATCCCCATCATGTTAAGGAATTGCGAAAGCGTAGCAGGTCGGCGATGAAGACGCCTCGCCGCCGGTCCGCAGGGGCGCGGCGGGGCGCGTCCGCTGGCAGGGCCGGCAGCGGCCGCCGCTGGCCTTAAACTGCCCCGGTCACGTTGCGGAGATCCGACCATGCAGTACCGCCGACTCGGCGCCACCGGCCTGCAGCTGTCCGTGCTGTCGCTGGGCGCCTGGATGACCTTCGGCCGCCAGTTCGGCCGCAGCCAGGCGCGCGAACTGGTCGCCGAAGCCTGGGACCGCGGCATCAACTTCTTCGACAACGCCGAAGCCTATGCCAACGGCGAGGCTGAACGGGTCATGGGCGACGTGATCGCCGACCTGCGCCTGCCGCGCGACGGCTTCTGCATGTCCAGCAAGGTGTTCTTCGGCGCGGCCGAATCGCCGCGCCCGACCCAGCGCGGCCTGTCGCGCAAGCACGTGGTCGACGCCTGCCACGCCGCGCTCAGGCGCCTGCGCGTGGACTACCTGGACCTGTACTTCTGCCACCGTCCGGACCCGGACACGCCGGTGGAGGAGACGGTGGCGGCGATGGACATGCTGGTGCGCCAGGGCAAGGTGCTGTACTGGGGCACCTCGGAATGGCCGGAGGCGTTGATCCGCGAGGCCGCGCGCATCGCCCGGGCACAGCACATGGCCGCGCCGGTGATGGAGCAGCCGCAGTACAACCTGCTGCACCGCCAGCGCGTGGAGCTGGAGTACGCGCCGCTGTACGCGGAGCTGGGCCTGGGCACCACGGTGTGGTCGCCGCTGGCCTCCGGCCTGCTGACCGGCAAGTACGCCGCCGGCGTGCAGGCGGGGCGGCTGGGCGAGCCGGGCAACGAATGGCTGCAGCGCATGGTGGTGGGCGATCCGCGCGAGCGCCGCCTGGAGCGCGCGCGCCGGTTCGCCGAGGTCGCCGCCGAGCTGGGCGAGAAGCCGGCGCCGCTGGCCATCGCCTGGTGCCTGCGCAACCCGCACGTCAGCAGCGTGATCCTCGGCGCCAGCAGCGTGGCACAGCTGCGCGAGAACCTCACCGCGCTGGAGGTGGCCGCGCGCCACGACGATCCGGTGTGGGCGCGGCTGGAGGCGGCCACCGCCCTTTGAGGATGGCGGCCGTGGCGCCGGTCGCTTGACCTGATAATGAGAATAATTATCATCAATGGCCTCTGCCGAGGAGACCACGATGAACGCGCACAGCCCGACTCCGCCCGGTCCCGCCACCAGGCACACGGCGTCGGCCCCGGCCGCCGCCGGACAGGCCGCCCTCAGCAGCGAGCAGCTGCTGCAGGGTCGCCGGGAAGTCCTGATCCGGCATGGCGACAGGCTCTACCGCCTGCGCCACACCAGCAACGACAAGCTGATCCTGACCAAGTAGGGCGGCCGCCGTCCGGCCCGCAAACAAAAAGACTCCCCGCGTCCGGCGGGGAGCAGGCGGACTCCGGCGGGAGCCGCGTCACCTCACGGGGTCAAAGCAGGGCAAGGGCGGGTGGCGCCGGCGGAGCCGGCGGCGGTTCCGGCGGTTCCGGCGGTTCCGGAGCCGCGGGTGCAGGCGGCGCGGGCGGGGCCGGCGGCCGCGGCACGCGCAGGAACTCCAGCGAACGCATCGGCTGCGGCACGGTCACCTGCACCTCGCGCGCGGCGCGGTCGCGCAGCACGGTGACCCGCACCGATCCGCCCGGCGGCCGCGCGGACATCGCCCGCAGCGCCTCGCGCGGCGAGGCCACGTCCTTGCCGTCCACCTTCTGGATCACGTCGCCGGCCTGCAGGCCCGGCAGCGTCCCCTGCGACAGCACCAGCACGCCGCGGTCGGTGCCGAAGTAGCGGCCCAGCTGCGGATCCAGCGTCGCCAGGTTCAGGCCTTTCCAGCGCAACGCCTCGGACACCAGCGGCGCCTCGCAGCCGTCCTCGTCGCAGCGGGTCAGGTGCGCCACCTCGCTGCGGATGCGCTGTCCCAGTTCGCCCAGTTCCTTCAGCGCGGCCAGGTCCCGGCCTTCCAGCACTGTGGCCAGGCCGCCGTCCGTGCCCAGCGTGCGGACGAAGGCGAGGGGGCTGGCGGTACCGGGCATGACGTCCACCTCCTGCACGCGGCCGCCGCGCTGGAACGCCAGGCGCACCGGCTTGCCCGCCTCCAGCCTGGCCAGCGCCGCGCGCGCGTTTTCCACCCGGCGCGCGCCGCTGTCGCCGGCGATGGGCCTGCCACCGATGCGCAGCAGGCGGTCGCCGGCGCGCAGTCCGGCCTGGTCTGCGCCGCTGCCGGGCGTGACGCCGGCGATGCGCACGCCGCCTTCCTCGTCCTCGCCCAGCAGGATGCCCAGGCGCGGCCGGGTGTCGCCGATCGAGACCAGCGCCTGGCGGGTGCCGAGTTCGCGTGACAGCTCGGCCACGCGGCGCGCGGCTGCCTGCAGTTCGGCGCGGGCCTGCTCCAGCTCGGCGCGCACCTGCTCCGGGTCCCTGTCGCGGCTGTCCGCGCCGGCGGCGTGGGCCGGCAGCGCCATGGCCAGGACCAGGGCCAGCGGCAACAGGCGGAGGTGGCGGTTGGGGTTCGGTTTCATCGGCAATCTCCGGTGCAGGCGGTTCGGTTCAGTACACCTCCACCAGCGCGTAGCCGCCGGCGGAGGTGCCGTAGAGCGCGTGGAGGCGCTGGTCGG
The DNA here is from genome assembly GCF_010093135.1 of Pseudoxanthomonas taiwanensis. GTDB lineage: Bacteria > Pseudomonadota > Gammaproteobacteria > Xanthomonadales > Xanthomonadaceae > Pseudoxanthomonas > Pseudoxanthomonas taiwanensis. The sequence goes on from NZ_PDWK01000004.1 coordinate 71,105, forward strand.
CGGCGAGGCTGGTCAGCTGGCGCAACGCGTCCACCCGCGCGTGCCACAGCCCGGCGCGTTCGCGCTCGTCCAGCGGGGCATCGGCCAGCGCCGCGTCGATCCCGGCCAGGCGGCCGCGCAGCGACGCGCTCAGCGCCACCTGCACGCCCTCGGCCGGTTCGAAGCCGTCGGACAGGTGCGCCAGCAGCGCTTCCAGGCGCGCCGATTCGGCGTACAGCCGCTGCAGGGTGGCATCGGCGCCGGTGGTGTCGGCACGGCGCGGTGCGGGCGTGTCCGCCGCGGGTGCCGGCGTGGCCGCCGGTTCCGGTTCCGGTACGGCCACCGCGGCCAGCAGCGGTGCATCCGCCGGAGCCGGAACCGGCAGCGGGCCGGCTTCGGCCGGCGTGGCGCCGGCGGTGCCGGCCACCATCGGCGCGGACATGGCGGCGGACGGCGGCGTGGACGGGGCCGGGCGCAACCACCACAGCGCCGGCGCGGCGGCCAGCGCGGCCACCGCCGCGGCCAGCGCCCACGCCGGGACGTGCCGGCGCGGACGCGGCGCCTGCAGGCGCGCGGCCAGCTGCGGCCACAGGTCCGACGGCGGCGCCTCCTGCGGCAGGGCCGCGAAGGCCTCGTGCCAGCCGGCCGGCGTGCGCGGGGAAGCGGGAGTGTCATTCATGGCGGGACTCCTCGACCTGGAGCAGCGCGCGCAGCCGGCGCGTGCCGCGCGACAGCTGCGATTTGGAAAAGCTAGGGGTGCGCTGCATCAGTCCGGCGATCTCCTCGTGGGTGTAGCCCTCGGCGTGGTACAGCCAGAGCACGCTGCGGGTGGCCGCCGGCAGCCGCGCCAGCGCGCGCTGCAGGGCGGCGGCGTCGGCCGCGGCCGGCGGAGGCGGGGCTTCGTCCTCGAAGTCGTGCCCGTCCAGCGGCAGGGCCTCGTCCAGGCGCCGGTTGCGGCGCAGCCGCAGCAGCGCCTCGTTGATGGCGATCTGCCGCAGCCAGCCCCAGAAGGGGCCCTGGCCGCGGTACTCGCCCACGCGCCGCAGCAGCTTGAGCATGGTTTCCTGCAGCGCCTCGGCGGCCTCCTCCGGGTCGCCGCACAGGCGCAGGGCCAGCGTGTACACCGGGCGCTCGAACCAGCGGTACAGCTGCTCGAACGCCGCCGCCTCGCCCCGGCGCGCACGGGCCAGCAGCGTGTCCGGCACCTCGATGGCGAACGCCGAGCGCGGCGCGGCGCCGCCGCGCGCGTCGGCCGCGGGAACCGCCGGTGCGAAGGCCAGGCAGCTGGCCGGGGCGAACGGGGATGTGGGTGCGCTCATACGCCCTTCTGGATGCCGGAGCCGGCGAAAGCGTCGCAGCCTCCCGCCCGCGGTGCGCGGGCGGGGCCGGCCCTATACTGGACCGGTCGACCGGGCCATACGCCCGGCCAAGTCAGCAGGAGGGGAGTCCATGTTCTCGTCCGGTTTCCTGGCGGTGGTCCTGCTCGTGGCAGGCGTGATACTGCTGGCCAAGACCGTGCGGATGGTGCCGCAGGGCTATGAGTGGACCGTGGAGCGGTTCGGCAAGTACACCCACACCCTCACGCCCGGCCTGCACTTCCTCGTCCCGGTGGTCTACAGCGTCGGCCGCAAGGTCAACATGATGGAGCAGGTCCTGGACGTGCCCAGCCAGGACGTGATCACCAAGGACAACGCCGTGGTGAAGGTGGACGGCGTGGTGTTCTTCCAGGTGCTGGACCCGGCCAGGGCGGCCTACGAGGTGGCCAACCTCGAGGTGGCGATGATCGCCCTGGTGCAGACCAACATCCGCACCGTGATCGGCTCGATGGACCTGGACGAGTCGCTGAGCCAGCGCGAGGCGATCAATGCGCAGCTGCTGGGCGTGGTGGACCACGCCACCAACCCCTGGGGCGTGAAGGTCACCCGCATCGAGATCCGCGACATCCAGCCGCCGCGCGACCTGGTGGACGCGATGGCGCGGCAGATGAAGGCCGAGCGCGACAAGCGTGCGCAGATCCTCGAGGCCGAGGGCCTGCGCCAGGCCGAGATCCTGCGCGCCGAGGGCGAGAAGCAGGCCGCCATCCTCAAGGCCGAGGGCGGGCGCGAGGCCGCCTTCCGCGAGGCCGAGGCGCGCGAGCGCCTGGCCGAGGCGGAGGCCAAGGCCACCCGGATGGTGTCCGAAGCCATCGCCCAGGGCGACGTGCAGGCCATCAACTACTTCGTGGCGCAGAAGTACGTGGAGGCGTTCAGGGAGCTGGCCACCGCGCCGAACCAGAAGTTCGTTCTGATGCCGATGGAGGCCAGCGGCATGATCGGCTCCATCGGCGGCATCGCCGAACTGGCCCGCCAGGCCCTTGGACAGGCGCCCGAGGTCGCACCACGCCGCCCGCAGTCGCCGCGGCCGGGGGAGTGAGGCCATGCGCTGGGACGTCGTGACCTGGGCGGCGGTGGCGCTGCTGCTGATGGCTGCCGAGACCGTGGTCCCCGGGGCCTTCCTGTTGTGGATGGGCTTCGCCGCGGCGGCGGTGTTCCTGCTGGTGCTGGTGGCGCCGGGGATCCCGCTGCTGGCGCAGGTGGCGGCCTTCGTCGTGCTCAGCTTCGTGTCCGTCCAGGTGTACCGGAAGTGGTTCAGGCGCGCGGAGCGGCCCAGCGACCGGCCGCTGCTCAACCGCCGCGCCGAGCAGAACATCGGCATGGTCCTGACCCTCGACCAGGCCATCGTCGGCGGGCGCGGCCGCGTGCGCATAGGCGACTCGTCCTGGATCGCCGAGGGCCCCGACCTTCCGGCCGGCACCCGCGTGCGGGTGGTGGCGGTGGAGGGCGTCGTGCTGAAGGTGCAGGCCGAGTGAGCCGCCACGGCGGCCGGCCCGGGAGGCCCGGATGGCAGGCTGCTGCGGCTGCGGGGTGGAGGCGGCGCGCCTGCACGCGCGGCAGCGCCGGGTGCTGCGCATCGTCCTGGCGGTCAACGCCGCCACCTTCCTGTTGATGCTGGGCGCGGCCCTGCACGGCCGCTCCAGCGCGCTGCTGTCCGGCGCCCTGGACAACCTCGGCGACGCCCTGACCTATGCGCTCAGCCTGGCGGTGGTCGGTGCCCCGGCACGGGCCAAGGCGCGGGTGGCGATGTTCAAGGCCGCGCTGATCCTGGCCGCGGCGCTGGCGGTGGCCGCGGCGATCGCCTGGCGCCTGTTCGTGGACCCGGCCATGCCGCTGTTCGGCGCGATGGGCTGGGCCGGTGCGGCGAACCTGGCCGCCAACCTGGCCTGCCTGTGGCTGCTGCGGCCCTGGCGCGCGGGCGACGTCAACCTGGCCTCGGCCTACGAGTGCGCGCGCAACGACATCGCCGACGGCCTGGCGGTGCTGGCCGCCAGCGCCGCGGTGTGGTTGACCGGGCGCCCATGGCCGGGCCTGGTGGTCGCCGGTCTGCTGCTGGCGGTGTTCCTGGCCTCGGCCTGGCGGGTGTGGCGGGCGGCGTACCGGAGCCTGCGCGCGGCCTGATCCGGGCGCCGGCCCCGGGCGGTGGGGGATAATGGCGGCTTTCCACCCCCGAGAACGCCATGACCCGCAAGACCGTCCTCAACGAAACCCACCGTGCCCTCGGCGCCAAGATGGTCGACTTCGGTGGCTGGGACATGCCGATCCACTACGGATCGCAGATCGACGAGCATCACCAGGTGCGCCGTGACGCCGGCATGTTCGACGTCAGCCACATGACCGTGGTCGACCTGCGCGGCCCGCGCGTGCGCAAGTTCCTGCGCCGCCTGCTGGCCAACTCGGTGGACAGGCTCAAGGTGCCGGGCAAGGCGCTGTACAGCTGCATGCTCAACGAGCAGGGCGGGGTCATCGACGACCTGATCACCTACTGCATGGACGAGGCGTTCTTCCGCCTGGTGGTCAATGCCGCCACCCGCGACAAGGACCTGGCGTGGATCGGTGCCCAGGCGCAGCCCTTTGATGTGGAAGTGAGCGAGCGCGCCGACCTGGCCATGATCGCCGTGCAGGGGCCGAACGCGCGCGAGCGGGTGATCGGGTTGCTGCGCGAGGCCGACCGCGAGGTCGCTGGCAGGCTGGGGCGCTTCGCCGCCATCGAGGTGCAGGCCGCCGACGGCACGCCGCTGTTCCTGGCCCGCACCGGCTACACCGGCGAGGACGGCTTCGAGGTGGCGCTGCCGGAAGGTGCCGCGGTGGCGTTCTGGAACGCCCTGCTGGAAGCGGGGGTGAAGCCGGCCGGCCTGGGTGCGCGCGACACCCTGCGCCTGGAGGCGGGCATGAACCTGTACGGCCAGGACATGGACGAGACCACCACGCCGTGGGAGTCGGGCCTGGGCTGGACCGTCGCCCTGGACGAGGGCCGCGACTTCATCGGCCGCGCCGCCCTGGAGGCGCAGCAGGCCGCCGGCGTGCCCCGGCAGATGATCGGCCTGGTGATGGACGAGAAGGGCGTGCTCCGCCACGGCCAGAAGGTGCTGGCCGCCGGCGGCGAGGGCGAGATCCTCTCCGGCACCTTCTCCCCGACCCTGGGCAAGGCCATCGCCCTGGCGCGGGTGCCGGCCGGCGAGCCGGGCCAGGTGAAGGTGGACATCCGTGGCCGCCAGATGCCGGTGCGGGTGGTGAAGATTCCGTTCGTGCGCGAGGGCAAGGCCCAGCCGGGCGTGCTGGCCTGAACCCGCGCCGCGTCGCTTACGGCGGCGCGACCGCGTCCGTTACACTACCGGCCCGTCCAGACCGCAGCAGCGGAGCAGTCATGAGCAGCGAGATCCCCGGCGACCTCAAGTTCCTCAAGTCCCACGAGTGGGCCCGTCTCGAAGGCAACGGCCGCGTCACCGTCGGCATTTCCGACCATGCGCAGGGCCTGCTGGGTGATCTGGTCTACGTCGAACTGCCGAACGTCGGCGACACCGTCGAGGCCGGCGCGGCCGTGGCGGTGGTGGAGTCGGTGAAGGCCGCCTCCGACGTCTACAGCCCGGTCAGCGGCACCATCGTCGAGGTCAACACCGACCTGGCCGACAAACCGGAGACCATCAACGAGGACGCCTACGGCGAAGGCTGGCTGTTCGTGGTGGAGATGAGCGACCCGGATCAGCTGGCCGAGCTGCTCTCGCCGGACGACTATGCCGAGCTGATCGCCGGCGAGGAAGACTGACGCCTCCCGGCGCCACCGCGACCGACGCGACGCCCGCCCTCACCGGCGGGCGTTTCGTTTCCTGATTAGCCCCGACCCTCAGCCGCCAGTCGCAGGATGTGCGTCGCCCACCGCCGAGCATACGGCCACCTGAAGGCGACGAGGTGGCGTCATGAGCATCAATTCCGTGCAGTTCCAGGCTGGCCTGTCCATGGCCGAGTTCATCGCCCGCTACGGCACCGAGGCCAAGTGCTACCGTGCCCTGTACCAGTGGCGTTGGCCGCAAGGCTTCCGCTGCCCGGCCTGCACTGGACGGGCCCGCTCGCGGTTTCGGCGCGGGACGACGGTCTACTACCAGTGCCGCGCCTGCCGGCACCAGACCACGCTGACCGCCGGCACGATGTTCGAGGGCACCAAGCTGCCGCTGCGCACCTGGCTGCTGGCCCTGCACCTGCTGACCGCGACCAAGACCAACCTCGCCGCGCTGGAGCTGATGCGCCACCTGGGAGTCAACTACAAGACCGCCTGGCGGATGAAGCACAAGATCATGCAGGCCATGGCCGAGCGCGAGGAACCCCGGCGGCTCAATGGCTTCGTGCA
>NZ_PDWK01000050.1 GCF_010093135.1 Pseudoxanthomonas taiwanensis
CAGGCCAGCCTGGAACTGCACGGAATTGATGCTCATGACGCCACCTCGTCGCCTTCAGGTGGCCGTATGCTCGGCGGTGGGCGACGCACATCCTGCGACTGGCGGCTGAGGGTCGGGGCTAATCAGGTTTTTAATTGCCCGCCCGGCGCGCCGCCGGCGGCGCCCGGCGGTGCCCGTGCCACAATCGGCCCATGCACGTCTCCGCCGCCCCGCCTTCCGCCGGTGCCGATCCGGCCGCCGTCGCCGCCCGTACCGGCGAGCGCGCCCTGGCCGCGCTGCGCCAGGCCTCGCCGCGCCTCGCCGCGCTGCTGCAGGATCCGGACCTGGCCCGGCGCGTGGCGCGGGTGGCGGTGGCCTCGGCCTTCGCCGTGGACACCCTGCGCCGGCAGCCGGCGCTGCTGGAGCACCTGGCCCAGGCCGACCCGCCGCCGCTGGCGCCGCCGGTGCTGGACCCCGCCCAGCCCACCGAGTGGCCGGTGCGCCTGCGCCAGTACCGCGCGGCCGAGTCCACCCGCCTGGTGTGGCGCGACGTGCTGGGCCTGGACGATGTGGACGCCACCCTGGCCGGCAGCACCGCCCTGGCCGAAACCTGCCTGCGCCTGGCGCTGGAGGCGCTGGAGGGCGAGTTCGCCGCCCGCCACGGCGTGGTCCGCGGCCCGGACGGGGCGCCGCAGCGGCTGGTGGTGTTCGGCCTGGGCAAGCTCGGCGGCGGCGAGCTGAACTTCTCCTCGGACGTGGACCTGGTCTATGCCTACGCCCACGAGGGCGAGTCCGACGGGCGCCGGCCACTGGCCGCGGAGGACTACTACGCGCGCCTGGGCCAGCGCCTGGCGCGGCTGCTGGATGAGGTCACCGCCGACGGCTTCTGCCACCGCGTGGACCTGCGCCTGCGCCCGTTCGGCAGCGCCGGGCGGGTGGCCTGGTCGTTCGCGGCCATGGACCAGTACTTCCAGCGCGAGGGCCGCGACTGGGAGCGCTACGCCTGGCTGAAGGCACGGGNGGTGGCCGGCGACGTGGCCGCCGGCGAGGCCTGGCTGCAGACCCTGCGTCCGTTCGTCTACCGCCGCTACCTGGACTTCACCGCGCTGGACGGCCTGCGCACGATGAAGGCGGCGATCGTGGCCGAGATGCAGCGTCGCGACATGGCCGACGACCTCAAGCGCGGCCGCGGCGGCATCCGCGAGATCGAGTTCCTGGTGCAGTCGCTGCAGCTGATCCGTGGCGGCCGCGAGCCGGCCCTGCGCGAACGCCGCCTGCTGCCTGCGCTGCACGCCATGGTCCGGGCCGGGCAGATCGCCCCGGCCGAGGGCGAGGCCCTGGCCGCCGACTACCGCTTCCTGCGCCGGCTGGAGAACCGGGTGCAGATGCTGCGCGACGCGCAGACCCACGCCCTGCCCTGGGACGGGGAGGACCGCGCGCGCCTGGCCCTGGGCCTGGGCTATCCGCACTGGCAGGCCCTGTGCGAGGACCTGGAGGCCTGCCGGGCGCGGGTCTCGGCCGAGTTCGACGCGCTGCTGGTGCCGCGCCGCGGCCAGGCCGCGCCGGGCGCACTGGAGTCGTACTGGCGAGCGCTGCCGGACGGCGGCGAGGCGGCGGTGCGGGCCGCGGCGGGCTTCGCCGACGCCGCCGGCGCCGACGCGGCGCTGCGCGACTTCGCCCGTGGCAGCGGCGTGCGCGCGCTCGCGGATGCGGCGCGTGCGCGTTTGGACGGGGTGGGGCCGGCGCTGCTGGATTCGGCCGCGCGCTCGGCCCAGCCGGATCCGGCGCTGCGCCGGGTGCTGGGCCTGCTGCAGGCGATCCTGCGCCGGGCCAGCTACCTGGCCCTGCTCGACGAGCAGCCCAGCGCGCTGGCGCGGCTGGTGGACGTGGTGGCGCGCAGCGCACTGCTGGCCGACCGTCTGGTGGCCTATCCGCTGCTGCTGGACGAGCTGCTGGACGTGCGCGTGGGCGGGCCGATCCCGGACGCGGCGGGCATGCGCGAGGCCTGCGCCGCCGCGGTGCAGGCGCAGGAGGACGACCCGGAGGCGGCGCTGCGCGTGCTCAACGAGGTGCGCCTGGCGCTGAGCTTCCGCATCGCCCTGGCCACCCTCGACAGCCGCCAGCCGGCGCGCGATTCGGCCCGCCAGCTGGCCGCACTGGCCGACGCGGTGGTCGGCCAGGTGCTGGCCATGGCCACCGCCGAGGTCGTGCGCGCCCACGGCACGGTGCCGGGCGGCCAGTTCGCGGTGGTCGGTTACGGCAGCCTGGGCGGGCGCGAGCTGGGTTTCGGCTCGGACCTGGACCTGGTGTTCCTGTATGACGCCGACCCGGCCGCCTGCTCGGACGGGCCGCGCGCGCTGGACGCGCCGCGCTGGTACGCGCGCCTGGCGCAGAAGGTCATCGCCCTGCTGGGTGCGGTGACCAGCGCCGGGCGCCTGTACGACACCGATACCCGGCTGCGTCCGGACGGCAGCAAGAGCGTGCTGGTGTCCTCGCTGGCCGGCTACGAGGACTACCAGCGCCACCGCGCCTGGACCTGGGAACACCAGGCCCTGGTGCGGGCGCGCCCGGTGGCCGGCGACGCGGCGCTGTGCGCGGCATTCGAGCGCGTGCGCCGGCAGNCCCTGGCCCGGCCGCGCGAGGCGGCGGCGCTGGCCGCGGACGTGGAGCAGATGCGCCGGCGCATGCGCGCCGAGCTGGACCGCAGCAACGGGGCGCGCTTCGACCTCAAGCAGGGCGCCGGCGGCCTGGTGGACCTGGAGTTCCTGCTGCAGCACGCGGTGCTGGCCCATGCCGCCGACGGGCCGGCGCTGCTGGAGCCGCGTGACACGCCCGGGCTGATCGCCGCGCTGGCGCGGGCCGGGCGGTTGCGGGGGGAAGAGGAAACGCTGCACCGGGCGCATGTCGCCCTGCTGGAGGCGGGCCTGGCCTGCACCCTGGACCGGCGTCCGCGCCTGACCGCGGAAACGCCCGCCATCGCCGCGGCGCGCGCGGCCATCACTGCGGCGGTGGCCGCGCACGGCCTGCGCTTCGATCCGGACTGAGCCTCAGCCGGGCAGGCCCAGGCGCGCGCGCACCTCGGCCGCCACCCGCGCCGTCTCGCGCAGCGGCGCGGCCGGAAACGGCACCAGCGCCTCGCCGGCCGGACGCACCCGCCCGCGGCCGGCCAGGGCCGCAAGGAAGCGGCCGATGCGGCCGCCGGCGCGCTCCGGTTCGGCCACGTACACCGGTGCGGCGGGGGCGCAGGCCTCCGAGAGCAGGGTGACCGAGTCCGGCGTGCACACGATCAGGTCGGCGCAGGCCAGCATCCCCGGGTACGGATTCTCGCCCTGGCCCTCCCACAGCAGGCCGGGCAGGCCGGACAGCGCCTGACGCAGCGGCGCGCGCAGCGCCGCCGGCGGGCGCCGGGAGACGGTGGCCAGCAGGCTGCCGCCTTCGGCCCGGACCTGGCGGCGCAGGTGGCCAAGCAGGGCCTGCAGCCCGGCCGCGGTCCACGGCGCGTGCCGGGTCGGGCCGCCGACCAGCAGCACGATGCGCGGCCGCGGCAGGGCCGCCAGCGCCGGGAAGCGCGCCGCGCCCTCGGCCAGCCAGGCCTCGTCCACCGGGTGCAGGCTGCCCAGCAGCGGGATGACGTTGCCGCCGCGCAGACGGTCGTGCTCGGGTACCAGCACCAGGTCCCAGTGCCGCGGGTCCAGGCGCGGGTCCAGGATCTGCACGGCGCGGGCGCCGTGCTCGCGGGCCAGGCGGGTGGCCAGCGCGCCCTGGCGGCCGCAGCCGATGGCCAGCGGCGCCGGCCGGCCGAGCGCGGCGGCGAAGGCCGGGCCATAGGCGTGCCGGGCTCCGGGCAGCCGCCGCGGTGCCAGCGCCCGCCAGGGCAGGGCCGGGGCCAGCGGCGGGGAATCCCAGGCCAGGCCCAGCGCGCGTGCCAGCGCCTCGGCCTGGCGCCGGTTGCCGGGGAGGCCGTCGGTCAGCACCCAGGCGCGGGTGGCAGGTTGCGGAAACGACATCAATCCGTTCCGGGCGGGGCTCGCATTCCCGTGGGTGCAACACTCTACACTGGGCAGGTTACGGTGCCGGCCTGCCGCCGGCACGCCACTGTTCAGGGAAAACCACCATCATGGCCCACGTCTTGAACGACGCCGCGCTCGATCAGCTGTTCCGCACTGCCCGCACCTACAACGCCTTCACCGGCGAGGTCAGCGACCAGACCCTCCGCCAGCTCTACGACCTGCTCAAGTGGGGCCCGACCGCCGCCAACACCGGGCCGGCCCGGTTCGTGTTCGTGAAGTCGCCCGAGGCCAAGGCCAAGCTGGGCCCGGCCCTGGACCCGGGCAACTACCGCAAGACCATGGATGCGCCGGTGACGGTGATCATCGGCCGCGACCTGGACTTCCACGAGAAGCTCCCGTACCTGTTCCCGCACGTGGACGCCAAGGCCTGGTTCGACGGTCCGCGCGAGGGTCGCGACAAGCCCGCGCTGCTGAACATGTCGCTGCAGGCCGCCTACCTGATCCTGGCCGCGCGCTCACTGGGCCTGGACGCCGGCCCGATGACCGGCTTCGATCACGCCAAGGTCGATGAGGCCTTCTTCACGGGCACGGCCATCAAATCCGAGATTCTGGTCAACCTGGGCCACGGCGATCCGGCCAGCCTGTATCCGCGGTCGCCGCGCCTGTCGTTCGACGAAGCTGCACGCATCGAGTAAGCCCATCCCAAAAGAGGACTCCGCCATGCGTATCCGTTCCGCCGTCCTTGCCCTGGCCGTCGCCCTGGCGGCCGCCCCGGCCTTCGCCGAGCCGGTCACCTACCAGCTCGATCCGACCCACACCAACGTACTGGCACAGTGGAGCCACTTCGGCTTCTCCAACCCGTTCGCCAACTTCGGCGACGTGCAGGGCACCCTGGTCTACGACCCGGACGACGTGGCCGCCTCGCGCGTGGAGGTGGTGCTGCCGATGTCGGGCCTGACCGGCTTCTCGCCGAAGTTCGACGAGCACCTGCGCAGCGCCGACTTCTTCGACGCGGCCAGGTACCCGAATGCCACCTTCAGGAGCACGAAGGTGGAGGCCGCCGGCGAGGGCAGGCTCAAGGTGACCGGCGAGCTGACCATCAAGGACATCACCCGTCCGGTGGTGCTGGACGTGACCCTGAACAAGGTCGGCCAGCATCCGATGCTGAAGGTGCCGGCCATCGGCTTCGATGCCACCGCCACCATCCGCCGCTCCGACTTCGGCGTGGGCGCCTACGCGCCGCACGTGGGCGACGAGGTCACCCTGCGCATCACCACCGAGGGTTCCGCGCCCAAGGCCGAGTAAAGCCGGCGCTTCCTCCCCCGCGCCGCACGCCGGCCCGCAGCCGCGGGCCGGCGTTTTCGTTGGGTAAGCGGCGGCCGGGCGCGGTAGAATCAGCGCCCGGTTCCGTTCCGATGCACGCCATGACCACCACCAACGCCACGCCCGCCAACGCCCAGAAGCGTTACACCGTGCGCCGCAGCGACCTGCCGCTGAGCTGCCCGACCGCGGAGATGGCGCTGTGGAACTCGCATCCGCGCGTGTACCTGCCGATCCAGGACGAGCCCGACCACAAGGCCCGGTGCCCGTACTGCGGCGCCGAGTACGAACTGGTCGACTGATCCCCTTCGCCCCCGGCAGGCCAGCGCGATGCGCCGCCGCCTGACCGTGGTCCAGCTGTTGCCGGCCCTGGAGTCCGGAGGGGTCGAGCGCTCCACCCTCGAGATCGCCGCGGCGCTGGCCGCGGCCGGGCACCGCGCCCTGGTCGTCTCCGCCGGCGGCCGCCTGGAGCCGGCGCTGCGCCAGGCCGGCGCCGAACACATCACCCTGGACATCGGCCGCAAGTCGCCGCTGGTGCTGCGCCACGTGCCGGTGCTGCGCCGCCTGCTGCTGGAGTGCGGCGCCGACATCGTCCATGCCCGCTCGCGCCTGCCGGCCTGGCTGGGCCGCCTGGCGCTGCGCGGCCTGCCGCCGGCGCGGCGCCCGCACTGGGTCACCACCGTGCACGGGCTCAATTCGCCCGGGCGTTACAGCGCGGTGATGGCCAGCGGCGAGCGGGTGATCTGCGTCTCGCGGACCGTGCACGACTACGTGCGCCGCCACTACCCGCAGGTGGATCCGGCACGGCTGCGGGTGGTCCCGCGCGGCATCGACCCGGCCCAGTTCCCGCGCCGCCCGCATCCGGACCCGGAGGCGCGGGCCCGCGTGCTGGCCGGGCATCCGGCTCTGGCCGGGGACGGGCCGCTGCTGCTGCTGCCCGGGCGCGGTACGCGCCTGAAGGGCCACGCCGACGCGCTGCGGCTGCTGGCCGCGCTGCGCGCCGGCGGCTTCCCGCAGGCGCGGCTGTGGCTGCCGGGGGCGCGCGAACCGGGGCGCGAGGCCTACCTGCGCGAACTGGAGGCGCAGGCGCGTGCCCTGGGCGTGGACGGGGCGGTGCTGTTCACCCCGCCCACCGCGCACATCGCCGAGGCCTATGCCGCCTGCGACCTGGTGCTGCAGCTGTCGCGCAAGCCGGAGGCCTTCGGCCGCACCGTGGCCGAGGCATTGTCCGTGGGTCGTCCGGTGCTGGGCTGGGCCCACGGCGGGGTGGGCGAGCTGTTGGCCGGCCTGCAGCCGGCCGGCGCGGTGCCGCCGTTCGACGAGGATGCGCTGGCCCGCGCGGCCGCGGCTCTGCTGCGCGACCCGCCGCCGCCGGTGGCCGTTCCCTATACCCTGCAGGCCATGCAGCAGGCGACCCTGGACGTATATGCCGAACTGGCCGGCTGACGGTGCGCCGCCCCCGCGCGGCTGGGCGTGGACGCGCGGCTGGGTGCTGGCCTGCGTGGCCCTGTGGCCGCTGCCCGGGCCGGCCGAGGCCGTGCTCGCGCTGGGCGCGCTGGCGGTGGCGGCGCAGTGGCTGGCCACGGCGGCGCGTGGGGGCGTGCTGCCGCTGGACCGGTGCGCGGCCTGGCTGGTGGCGGTGCTGTTCGCCGGCTACTGGCTGCCGGAGCTGCTGTCCCTGCCCGACGCGCTGGACCGCCCGCGGGCGCTGAAGGAGGTGCTGGCCGACCTGCGCTACCTGCCGTTCCTGGCGGGCGTGGCCATTGCCGTGCGCGGGCCGGCCGGCCGCCGCCAGGTCGGCCTGGGCCTGGCCGGGGTCGCGGCGCTGTGGACGCTGGATGCGCTGGCCCAGGTGCTGGCCGGCGCCAGCCCGCTGTTCGCCGCCCTGGATGCGGCGCGGCAGGCGCTGGCCGGCGGTCCGCTGTGCCCGGCGCAGGCGGCGCTGGCGGCTGGGCGCGTCAACGGCGTGTTCGGCGCCTGCAATCCCAAGCTGGGCCAGGCGCTGGCGGTGCTGGCGCCGTTCCTGCTGGCGGCGGCCGCACGCCGCGGGGCCGCGGCGTGGTGCGGCACGGCCCTGGTGGCGGGCGCCGTCGTGGCCCTGGCCGGCGCGCGCGCGGCATGGGTGATGTACGCGCTGGTGCTGCTCGGCTCGGGCTGGCACGCGCTGGGCGCGCGCCGGCTGCTGGCCTTCGCCGCGGCCGCGCTGCTGGGGCTGGCGTGCCTGTACCTGGCCGCGCCGCCGCTGCGGGAGCGGGTGGCGCAGACCACGCTGGCGCTGCAGGGCGGCGGCCTGGACGCGGCCCTGGCCGGGCGCGTGCGCATCTGGCAGGGCGCGGCCTGCATGGCCGCCGCGCATCCGCTCAACGGCGTGGGCGTGCGCGGCTTCCGCGTGGCCTGGCCGGCCTGCGATCCCGCGCCGGAGCAGGCGCCGGCGTGGGGCGGGGGCGGCGCCTACCATGCCCACCAGCTGCTGCTGGAGGTGCTCAGCGAGACCGGTGCGCTGGGCCTGCTGCTGTGGCTGGGCGCGGCCTGGGCGGCGTGGCGCGCCTGGTGCGGCGCCGGCGCGGACGTGCGCCGGCAGGCACGGCCGGCGGCGCTGGCGCTGGGCGTGGCGGTGTTCCCGCTCAACACCCACCTGGCGGCGTATTCCAGCTTCTGGGGCGGGGTGCTGCTGCTGCTGGCCGGGCTGTACGCCGGCGCCCTGCACGGAGGAGGCGGCGCGGCTCAGCGCGGCCGGTCGTAGAAGTGGCTGCGGCCGCCGGGCTGGCGCTTGAAGCGGCGGTGGATCCACAGGTACTGCGCCGGCGCCTCGCGCACCATGGCCTCGATCGCGGCGTTGACCCGCGCGGTATCGGCCACCGCGTCGTCGCTGGGGAAGTCCTCCAGCGGCGGGGCCACGCGCAGGATGTAGCGGTCGCCCTCACGGCGGGGGGAGAACGGCACCACCGCGCAGCCGGTCAGGCGCGCCAGCTGGTGGGTGGCGGTGATGGTCGATGCGGTCATGCCGAAGAAGGGCACGAACACCGTGTCCTTGACCCGCATGTCCTGGTCCGGCGCGTACCAGAGGAAGCCGCCACGCTTGAGGTGGCGCACCGCGCCGCGCAGGTCCGAGTTGGCGAACATGGCGGTGGCGTAGCGCAGGCGTCCGCGCTTGACCGCCCATTCCATCACCGGGTTGCGGTGGCGGCGGTACATGCCGGCCAGCGGCACGTGCCCGCACAGCAGGCGGCCGCACATCTCCAGGGTCATGAAGTGGCCGGACACCAGCAGCACGCCGCGGCCCTCGCGCTGCAGCGCCTGCAGGTGCTCCAGGCCCTCGATGCGGGCGGTGCGCTCGATCGGCCCGAGCCGGCCCCACCAGGCGCGGGCGAACTCGAACAGGCCGATGCCCAGCGCATCGAAGCTCTCGCGCAGCAGCGTGTCGCGCCACTCCTGCGGCTTGTCGGGGAAGCACAGGCGCAGGTTCACCTCTGCCGCGTGGCGGCGGCTGCGGGCCAGGCGCAGGGCGATGCGGCCGATGCCGCGGCCGATGGCGCGCTGCCACAGCCACGGCAGGCGCGCGGCCAGCACCATCACGCCCAGTGCCAGCCACATCGGCCAGTACCGCGGGGTCAGGGGCGGGCGCGGTGGCGGCGTGTGGGGCGAATCCATGGGCACATTCTACGGCCGTTCGCCGCGGCCTCGGCTATGCTGGGCGGATGCATGACGGACGGACGCGGAAGGACCTGGGCGAAAGCGTGCTGCGCGGGCTGTACTCGCTGGCGCTGTACCTGCTCTCGCCGATCACGCTCTACCACCTGGTATCGCGCGGCTTCCGCGTGCGCGAGTACTTCCTGCGCTGGGGCGAGCGCTACGCCGCCTACCGCGCCAATCCGGGCCGGCCGTGCGTGTGGCTGCACGCGGTCTCGGTGGGCGAGGTCAACGCCGCCGCGCCGGTGGTCAACGCGCTGCTGGCGCAGCGCCCGGACATCCGCTGGGTCGTCACCACGATCACCCCCACCGGCTCGGCGCGGGTGCGCGCGCTGTGGGGCGAAAGGGTCGAGCACGTCTACCTGCCCTACGACCTGCCCGGCAGCGTGGCGCGCTTCCTCGAGCACTTCCGCCCGCACCTGGCGCTGATCATGGAGACCGAGCTGTGGCCGAACATGCTGTTCGGCTGCCGCGACCAGGGCATCCCGGTGTACATCCTCAACGCGCGCCTGTCGCCGCGCTCGCTGCGCGGCTACCGCCTGCTCAAGCCGCTGATCGGGCGCGCGCTGCGCACGGTGGCATGCGTGGCGGCGCAGTCGGCCGGGGATGGGCAGCGCTACCAGGAACTGGGCGTGCGCGCCGACCAGGTGCGCGTGCTGGGCAACCTCAAGTACGACATCGCCGCGCCGGAGGGTCTGGAGGCGTTCGTGGAGCGGTTCCGCGCCGCGCTGGGCGCGCCGCGGCCGGTGTGGATCGCCGCCAGCACCCACGAGGGCGAGGAACAGGCGGTGCTGGACATCCACCGGCGCCTGCGCGCGCGCCGGCCGGAGCTGCTGCTGCTGTGGGCACCGCGCCATCCGGAGCGCTTCGAGCGGGTGCGCGAGGCGGCCGCCGCGCAAGGCTGGAAGGTCGGCACCCGTTCCGCCGACACCTGGCCGGACGGATCCCACGACGTGTTCGTGGTCGACACCCTGGGCGAGCTGATGGCCTTCTACGGCTGCGCCGACGTGGCCTTCGTCGGCGGCAGCCTGCAGCCGGTCGGCGGGCACAACCTGCTGGAGCCGGCGGCGGTCGGCACGCCGGTGGTCACCGGCCCGCACCTGCACAACTTCGAGGAGGTGTCCAGGCGCATGGACCAGGCCGGGGCGCTGCGCATCGGCGCGGACGCCGACGCGGTCGGCGCGGCGCTGGAGGCGCTGCTGGGCGACGCGGACGCGCGCCAGGCGATGGCGCGGGCCGGCTGTGCGCTGGTGGCCGACGGCCGCGGCGCGCTGCGCCGCACCCTGGAACTGATCGGGCCGGACCTGCCGGCCCCGGTCGCGCACGTGCCTTGAAAGCAGCAGGGCCGCCCGGAGGCGGCCCTGGCGCGTGGCGGAGGCGGGCGCGGTTACTGCGCCGAGCCGGTGCCGGTGGACAGCTGCGTCTCGGCGTCGGCGGTCAGCAGCGCGTTCACTTCCCGCAGCTGGTTGATGTCCAGCTCGCCCACGGCCTGGGCCAGCAGCAGGCGGTTGAGCAGGAAGTTGTACTTGGAGCGCGCGTACTCGACCTGCGCGGCGAACAGGGTGCGCTGGTTCTGCACCACGTCCAGCACGGTGCGGGTGCCGACTTCCAAGCCGACCTGCGAGGCGTCGTACGCGGCCTGCGCCGAGACCACCGCCAGGCGGCGCGCCTCGACCTCGCTGACGCCGGCCACCAGGGCCTGGTACAGGTTGCGGGTGTTGCGGTCCAGGGCGCGGCGCTGCTGCTCGTACTGGTCCTGGGCGATGTCGCGCTGGGCGATGGCCTGGCGCACGCGCGACTGGGTCGCGCCGCCGGAGAAGATCGGCACGCTCAGGGTCAGGCCCACCGAGGTGCCGGTGGACTCGCCGGCGCGGTTGTTGGTGCCGGTGGTGTCGCCCCAGGCGGCGTTCTTGCCCCAGCCTGCGCCCAGGCTCAGGGTCGGGTAGTGGCCGGCACGCGCGGCGGCCACGCCGGCCTCGGCGGCCTCGGCCTGCAGGCGCAGGGCGCGCAGGCCCGGGTTGTTCTCCAGTGCGGCGGCCACCCAGGCGTCGGCGTCGGCGCGACCGGCCGGCAGTTCCGGGCGGAAGTCGGCCGGCAGGGCGCGCAGCTCGCGCACCGGCTGGCCGGTCAGCTCGGCCAGCGCCTGGTAGGCGTCCTCCAGGGCGTTGCGGGCCAGGATGGTGCTGGCGCGGGCCTGGTCGTACTGGGCGCGGGCCTCGTGCACGTCGGTGATGGGGGCCAGGCCCACCTCCAGGCGCTTGTCGGCGTACTCGAACTGGCGCTTGGCGGCCGCCTCGTTGGTCTCGGCCGCGGCCAGCGACTCGATGGCCACCAGCACGTCGAAGTAGGCGGCGGCGGTGCGCACCATCAGGTCGTCGTTGGCGGCCTCGAGGGTGTGGTCGGCGGCGTCGCTCAGCAGGCGCTGCGAGCGCAGGTTCGAGAACCGGCTCATGTCGAACAGCACCTGGTTGGCGTTGATGTCGTAGCTGCGGCTCGTGCTGGTGCGGGTGCCGGGCACGCCGTCCAGCTCGGTGCGGCTGCGGTTGAGCGAGGCGCCGGCGCTCACCTGCGGCAGCAGGGCGGCGCGGGCCTGCACCCGGCCTTCCTTGGTGTACAGGGTGTTGGACTCGGCGATGGCCAGCTGCGGGTCACCGTTGCGCGCCATCTCATAGGTCTGCAGCAGGTCGGCGGCTTTCGCGGAGGCGGACGCCAGGGCGGCCGCCAGGGCCAGGGCGAGGGAACGGCGGATCATCAGCGGCTTCCTTATCTTCATGTGGGCCCGTCGTGGGGGACAGCACGCGCCCGTGGGCGCGGCGCTCAGAACAGGAACTGCGGCGCCGGCTCGGCGCCGTGCAGGTACTCCAGTTCGGTTTCGAACAACGATTCGACCTGCGTGTCGTTGACGCCGGCGCCCTTGCGGATCAGCACCGCCTCCATCACCGGGGCCCGGCCGCGCACCACGAACAGGCGGCCGCCGGGGCGCAGCCACTGCAGGAAGCGGTCCGGCACCTGGTCGACCGCGGCGGTCACGCACACCGCGTCGAACTGGCGGCCCGGCTCGTAGGCCAGCGCGTCGGCCACGTCCACGCGGACGTTGGTGCCCAGGCGGGCGGCGTCCAGGTTGGCGCGGGCGCGGGCGGCCAGCTCCGGCACCCGCTCGATGCTGATCACCTCGCGGGCCAGCTCGCCCAGGCAGGCGCTGATGTAGCCGCTGCCGGTGCCGACCTCCAGCACGCTGTCGCCGGGCTGCAGGGCCAGGGCCTGGAGCATGCGGCCTTCGACCACCGGCTTCATCATCCTGGCGCCATGCCCCAGGGGCAGCTCCAGGTCGGCGTAGGCCAGCGCGCGGTGCGCCTCGGGCACGAAGGCCTCGCGGGGCAACCGGCCGACCACGTCCAGCACGGTCATGTCCAGCACGTTCCAGGGACGAACCTGCTGTTCGACCATCAGTTCGCGGGCGCGGGCGTAATCGATCGTCATGGGGAAGTCATCCAACGCGGGAAGCCGGGCATTCTACCGGGCCGGCCTCCGGCTTGCCGGGAGAGGATGGGGGGGCGGGGGCGGCGGATTCAGTGCCGGAAGTCACCGGCACTTTGGTACAGGGGGCCGCCGCAAGGAAATGTTCAGGCGGCATAGGCCCGCAGGAAGAAGTCGACCGTGGCGTCGATGTGCCGGGCCACCTCGTCCGGGGCCGGGGCCTCGCGCAGGCCGCAGGCCATCAAGGGGTGCAGCTCGCCCTTGAGCAGGCAGAAGAACTGCGAGGCGGCCAGGGGCACGTCCTCGATCCGCAGCTGGCCCTCGGCCACCCGTGCCTGCAGGAACTGGGCGAACACCTCCTGGACCCGGCGCGGGCCGGCGTTCCAGAACAGCTCGCGCAGGGCCGGGTCGGCGGCGCCGGGATTGGAGAGCATCCGGTGCATGCGGATGGCCTCGTCGCTGGTGATCAGGGCGAAGAAGGCGTGGCCGATGGCCCGCAGCTGCTCGCGCAGCGGCCCCTCGGGCGGGCGCACGAACAGGTCGTCCGGCAGCACCTCCTGGCACTTGGCGGCGATGGCCGCCGAGAACAGGGTTTCCTTGTCGCCGAAGTGGCTGTAGACGGTGAGCTTGGACACGCTGGCGGCGCCGGCGATCTGGTCCATGCTCACGCCCTGGTAGCCCTGCTCCAGGAACAATCGTTTGGCCGCCTCGAGGATCGCCTGCCGCTTGCCGAGGTCCTTCGGCCGGCCGGGGCCGCCCGTGCGCGGGGCCGGGACGGCAGGGGAAGCGGCGGTCTTGCGGGTCATGCGGTAATACTAGACCAGGTGGTTTTCTATTTATACCATACCGCCGAGTTCATTATTCCCCCCTCGGAGTCGGTCATGAGGAACGGATCCAGGCGCTGCGCCTGCTGGGCGCTGGCGGTGACCGTGGTGATGCTGCTGGCCTCCTGCGGCGGCGACGGACCTGCGCCGGAGGCGGCGCGCCCGGTGTGGGTGGTGCGGCCGCAGCCGGCCGATGGCACCCAGCCGCTGGCCTTCCCCGGCGAGGTGCACGCGCGCGAGGAAAGCCCGCTGGCCTTCCGCGTCGGCGGCAAGCTGGTGCGCCGCCACGTGGATCCGGGTGACCGGGTACGTGAGGGCCAGTTGCTGGCCGAGCTGGATCCGGGCGACCAGGAGGCGCAGGTGCGCGCCGCCCAGGCCCAGCTGGCCGCCGCCGAGGCGGAGCTGGAGCGCGCCCGCGGCGACCTGGAGCGCTACCGCGCACTGGCCGCGCAGCAGCTGGTCAGCCGCTCGGCCCTGGACGCGCAGCAGGCCGCCTACGAGGCCGCCGCCGGCCAGGCCCGTGCCGCCCGCGCGCAGTGGGAGGTGGCGCGCAACCAGGCCGCCTACACCGCGCTGCGTGCCCCGCGCGACGGCGTGATCGCCAGCCGCCAGGCCGAGACCGGGCAGGTGGTGGCCGCCGGCCAGACCGTGTTCGTGCTGGCCGCCGACGGCGGCCGCGAGGTGGCCATCCACCTGCCGGAGGACCGCATCGGCCGGTTCAAGGTCGGCGACCCGGCCGAGATCGAGCTGTGGAGCGCGCCGGGCACGCGCCTGCCCGGCCGCATCCGCGAGATCGCCGCCGCCGCCGATGCGCAGACCCGCAGCTACGCCGCGCGCGTGGCGCTGGACGACCAGGCCGCCGCGCAGGTGGCGCTGGGCCAGAGCGCGCGCGTGTACCTGGGCGGCGCGGCCGGGGACGGCCAGCTGCGGGTGCCGCTGGCGGCGGTGCAGCGCGGCGCGGACGGCAGCGCCTCGGTGTGGGTGGTGCGCGAGGGCAAGGTGGTGGCCGTGCCGGTGCAGGCGGACACCTTCGGCAGCGAGCACGTGCTGGTGCGCGGCCTGTCGCCGCAGGACTGGGTGGTGGCCGCCGGCGGCCACCTGCTGCGCGAGGGCCAGCCGGTGCGGCCGGTGGACCGCAACAACCGGCCGGTGGCCGCGGCCGCGCCCGCGAAGGGGAGCTGAGCCATGCGCCGCTTCAATCTGTCGGAGTGGGCGCTGCACAACCGGGGGCTGGTCCTGTACGTGATGATCGCGCTGGCGATCATCGGCGCCTGGTCCTACACCCGGCTGGGCCAGAGCGAGGACCCGCCGTTCACCTTCAAGGCGATGGTGGTGCGCACGCTGTGGCCGGGCGCCACCGCCGAGGAAGTCTCGCGCCAGGTCACCGAGCGCATCGAGAAGGCGGTGATGAACACCGGCCAGTACGAATTCGTGCGCTCGTACTCGCGCCCGGGCGAGTCGCAGGTCATCTTCATGGCCAAGGACTCGATGCGCTCGAAGGACATCCCCGAACTCTGGTACCAGATCCGCAAGAAGGTGGGCGACATCCGCGCCACCCTGCCCGAGGGCGTGGTCGGCCCGTTCTTCAACGACGAGTTCGGCGACACCTTCGGCAACATCTACGCCCTCACCGGCGAGGGCTTCGACTACGCCATCCTCAAGGACTACGCCGACCGCATCCAGCTGGAGCTGCAGCGGGTGCCGGACGTGGGCAAGGTCGAGCTGGTCGGCCTGCAGGAGGAGAAGGTCTGGGTCGAGATCGACAACACCCGCCTGGCCACCCTGGGCATCCCGCTGCAGGCGGTGCAGCAGGCGCTGGAGGGGCAGAACGCGGTGGTGCCGGCCGGCTTCTACGAGACCGGCGCCGAGCGCGTGCAGCTGCGCGTGGACGGCCCGTTCCGCTCGGTGGAGGAGATCGCCGACTTCCCGATCCACGCCGCCGGCCGCACCATCCGCCTGGGCGACGTGGCGCAGGTGCGCCGCGGCTTCGCCGACCCGGCCGCGCCGCGCATGCGCTTCATGGGCCAGGACGCGATCGGCATCGCCGTGGCCATGCGCGATGGCGGCCACATCCTGCGTCTGGGCGAGGCACTGGAGAAGGAGTTCGCGCGCCTGCAGGAACAGCTGCCGGCGGGCATGCAGCTGCGCAAGGTGTCCGACCAGCCGGAGGCGGTGCGCGACTCGGTGGGCGAGTTCGTGCGCGTGCTGGCCGAGGCGGTGGTGATCGTGCTGCTGGTGAGCTTCTTCTCGCTGGGCTTCCGCACCGGCCTGGTGGTGGCCGTGTCCATCCCGCTGGTGCTGGCGATGACCTTCGCCGCCATGTACTACTTCGGCATCGGCCTGCACAAGGTCTCGCTGGGCGCGCTGGTGCTGGCCCTGGGCCTGCTGGTGGACGACGCGATCATCGCGGTGGAGATGATGGCCATCAAGATGGAGCAGGGCTACGACCGCCTGCGCGCGGCCAGCTTCGCCTGGGACTCCACCGCCTTCCCGATGCTCACCGGCACGCTGATCACCGCCGCCGGCTTCCTGCCCATCGCCACCGCCGCCTCCAGCACCGGCGAGTACACCCGCTCGCTGTTCCAGGTGGTGACCATCTCGCTGCTGCTGTCGTGGATCGCCGCGGTGCTGTTCATCCCGTACCTGGGCGACCGGATGTTGCCGGACCTGGCGCACCCGCAGCCGCCGAAGCCGGGCAGCTGGGCGGCGCGCCGGCGCGCCTTCCGCGAGCGCCTGGCCGACCGCTGGCCGCAGTACGCGGCGTGGCTGGCGCCGGCGCCGGCCGAGGCGCACCACCACCACGACCCGTACCAGCGGCCGTTCTACCGCCGCTTCCGCCGCCTGCTGGAGGCCTGCCTGCGCCGGCGCTGGTGGGTGATCGGCGCGACCGTGGCGCTGTTCGTGCTGTCGCTGGTGCTGTTCCGCTTCGTGCCGCAGCAGTTCTTCCCGGACTCGACCCGGCCGGAGCTGATCGTGGACCTGGAGCTGGAGGAGGGCGCCTCGCTGCGCGCCACCGAGGCCCAGGCGCGCAAGCTGGAGGCGCTGCTGCAGCAGCGCGGGGACATCCGCAACTACGTGGCCTACGTCGGCACCGGCTCGCCGCGCTTCTACCTGCCGCTGGACCAGCAGCTGCCGGCGACCAACTTCAGCCAGTTCGTGGTGCTGGCCCGCGACCTGCAGGCGCGCGAGGCGCTGCGTGACTGGCTGCTGCACGAGGTGGCACCGCAGTTCCCCGAGCTGCAGATGCGTGTGACCCGCCTGGAGAACGGCCCGCCGGTGGGCTACCCGGTGCAGTTCCGCGTCTCCGGCGAGCACATCGACCAGGTGCGCGCCATCGCCCGGAAGGTGGCGGAGAAGGTGCGCGCCAACCCGCACACCGCCAACGTCAACCTGGACTGGGACGAACCGAGCAAGGTGGTGCGCCTGGAGGTGGACCAGGAACGCGCCCGCGCCCTGGGCGTCAGCTCCGCGCAACTGGCCCAGTTCCTGGTGATGCAGCTGTCCGGCTACACCGCCAGCACCTACCGCGAGGACAACGAGCTGGTGGGCATCATGCTGCGCGGGGGCGCCGGCGACCGCGAGGCGCTGGAGATGCTGGGCAGCCTGGCGGTGCCGACCGGCGACGGCGGCAGCGTGCCCCTGTCGCAGCTGGCGCGCCTGCGCTACACGTTCGAGGACGGCATCATCTGGCACCGCAACCGCCTGCCGACCATCACCGTGCGCGCCGACATCGCCGACGATCTGCTGCCGGCGCAGGTGACCGCGCAGATCGAGCCGACCCTGGAGGAGATCCGCCAGGCACTGCCGCCGGGCTACCTGCTGCAGACCGGCGGCTCGGTGGAGGACTCGGCGCGCGGGCAGAAGTCCGTCGCCGCGGGCATGCCGCTGTTCGTGATCGTGGTGACCACGCTGCTGATGCTGCAGCTGCGCAGCTTCTCGCGCACGCTGATGGTGCTGGTCACCGCGCCGCTGGGCCTGATCGGCGCCACCTGGTTCCTGCTGCTGTTCCGCGTGCCGTTCGGCTTCGTGGCCATGCTGGGCACGATCGCCCTGGCCGGCATGATCATGCGCAACTCGGTGATCCTGGTGGACCAGATCGAGCAGGACATCGCCGCCGGCCACGACCGCTGGCACGCCATCGTGGATGCCACGGTGCGCCGCTTCCGCCCGATCGTGCTGACCGCGATGACCGCGGTGCTGGCGATGATCCCGCTCTCGCGCAGCGCCTTCTACGGCGCCATGGCAGTGGCGATCATGGGCGGCCTGATCGTGGCCACGGCCCTGACCCTGCTGTTCCTGCCGGCGCTGTACGCGGCCTGGTTCCGGGTCAGGCCGGAGGAGGCGGCCGGCTGAGTCCCCCTGCCCGGAGCCCCTCTCCCCCTGCGGGAGAGGGGGCGCAGGGGGCCGGCCCCTGCACCGTCGCGGTCTCGCCCAGCAGGGCGAGGAAGGCCTGCGCCGCGCGCGACAGGGTGCGGCCGCCGTGCACCACGTGGCCCAGCTGCCGGCGCAGCTGCACGCCGGGCACCGCCAGCACCCGCACCTGCGCGTCCACCATGGTCTGAGGCAGGGCGCTCCAGGCCAGGCCCACGGAGACCATCATCTTGATCGTCTCCAGGTAGTTGGTGGTCAGGCGCAGCCGCAGCGGCAGCCCGTGCCGGGCGAAGGCCTCGGCGATGATGCGGTGGGTGAAGGTGCCCGCGTCCGGCAGCACTGCCGGGTGTGCGGCGATGTCGGCCAGGCCCACCTTCGACTGCCGGGCCAGCGGATGGTCCGGCGCCACCACGAAGTGCAGCGGATCGTCCCACACCGGGGTGGCGCGCAGCGGCGCCTCGGTCGGGCCCAGGGTGGTCACGGCCAGTTCCACCTCGCCCTGCAGCACCTGGGCGTAAGCCTGCTCGGAATCCACGAAGCGGATGTCCAGTGCCACCTGCGGATGCGCGGCGGTGAAGCGGCGCAGCAGCGCCGGCAGCCGGTGCAGGCCGACGTGGTGGCTGGTGGCCAGGCGCAGGCGGCCGCCGATGCCCTGGTCCAGCTCCTCCAGGGCACGGCGCGCCGCCTCGGCCTCGGCCAGGATCTGCCGCGCGCGCGGCAGCAGCACGCGGCCGGCCTCGGTCAGCACCACCTGGCGGCCCAGGCGGTCGAACAGGCGCACCTGCAGCGACTGCTCCAGCTGGGCGATGCGCTTGCTCACCGCCGGTTGGGTCAGGTGCAGCTGCTCGGCCGCCGCGGAAAAGCCGCCGGTCTCCGCCACCGCCACGAACGCGGTCAGGCCGGTCCAGTCCATTTCATTCCTTTGTGGAATCGAGTGGATGAAAAATATCCATTTGAGTTATCGACGGCAAGCGGCCACGATGGGCCGGCGGCGGCCGGTTTCCCGCCGTGGACCATTCCGAGGCACGCATGGCCGGCAAGACCCTGTACGACAAGCTTTGGGAGATGCACGAGGTCAGCCGTCGCGACGACGGCTCCTCGCTGATCTACATCGACCGCCACATCCTCCACGAGGTGACCTCGCCACAGGCCTTCGAGGGCCTGCGCCTGGCCGGCCGCAGGCCGTGGCGGACGGACGCCAACCTCGCCACCCCCGACCACAACGTGCCCACCACCCGCGCCGAGCGCGCCGGCGGGCCGCAGGCCATCGCCGATCCGGTCTCGCGCCTGCAGGTGCAGACCCTGGACCGGAACTGCCGCGACTTCGGCATCCTCGAGTTCGCGATGGACGACCCGCGCCAGGGCATCGTCCACGTGGTCGGCCCCGAGCAGGGTGCCACCCTGCCGGGCATGACCGTGGTCTGCGGCGACTCGCACACCTCCACCCACGGCGCGTTCGGCGCGCTGGCGCACGGCATCGGCACCTCGGAGGTGGAGCACGTGCTGGCCACCCAGTGCCTGGTGGCCAAGAAGATGAAGAACATGCAGGTCCGCGTGGAAGGCACGCTGGGCCCGGGCGTGACCGCCAAGGACATCGTGCTGGCGGTGATCGGCAGGATCGGCACCGCCGGCGGCACCGGCCACGCCCTGGAGTTCGCCGGCAGCGCCATCCGCGCGCTGTCCATGGAAGGGCGCATGACCCTGTGCAACATGGCCATCGAGGCCGGCGCGCGCGTGGGCATGGTGGCGGTGGACGAGAAGACCATCGAGTACGTGAAGGGCCGCCCGTTCGCGCCCAGGGGCGAGCTGTGGGAGCGCGCGGTGGCGGTGTGGCGCACCCTGGTCTCCGACCCGGACGCCCACTTCGACAGGGTGGTGGAGCTGCGCGCCGAGGACATCAAGCCGCAGGTCAGCTGGGGCACCTCGCCGGAGATGGTGGTGCCGGTGGACGGACGCGTGCCGGACCCGGACGCCGAGCCGGATCCGGTCAGGCGCGACTCGATCGTGCGCGCGCTCAGGTACATGGGCCTGCAGCCCAACCAGCCGATCACCTCGATCCGCCTGGACCGGGTGTTCATCGGCTCGTGCACCAACTCGCGCATCGAGGACCTGCGCGCCGCCGCCGCGGTGGTGCGCGGCCGCAAGGTGGCGCCCAACATCAAGCAGGCGCTGGTGGTGCCCGGTTCCGGCCTGGTCAAGGCGCAGGCCGAGGCCGAGGGACTGGACAGGGTGTTCCTCGAGGCCGGCTTCGAGTGGCGCGAGCCGGGCTGCTCGATGTGCCTGGCCATGAACCCGGACCGGCTGGGGCCGGGCGAGCATTGCGCCTCCCCCTCCAACCGCAACTTCGAGGGCCGCCAGGGCGCCGGCGGCCGCACCCTCCTGGTCAGCCCGGCGATGGCCGCGGCGGCCGCGGTGGCCGGCCACTTCGTGGACGTGCGCGAGCTGCTGCCCGCCGGCCAGGACGCGGCGGCCTGAGGAGACGGACGATGAAAGCCTTCACCAAGCACACCGGCCTGGTGGCCCCGCTGGATCGCGCCAACGTGGACACCGACCAGATCATCCCCAAGCAGTTCCTCAAGTCGATCCGCCGCACCGGCTTCGGCCCGTACCTGTTCGACGAGTGGCGCTACCTGGACGTGGGCCAGCCGGGGCAGGACTGCAGCACGCGCCCGCTGAACCCGGACTTCGTGCTCAACTTCCCGCGCTACCGCGGCGCCAGCGTGCTGCTGGCGCGGGAGAACTTCGGCTGCGGCTCCTCGCGCGAGCACGCGCCGTGGGCGCTGGAGGAGTACGGCTTCCGCGCGATCATCGCGCCGGGCTTTGCCGACATCTTCTACAACAACAGCTTCAAGAACGGCCTGTTGCCGGTGGTGCTGCCGGCCGATGTGGTGGACGAGCTGTTCCGCCAGTGCGAGGCCAGCGAGGGCTACACCCTGACCGTGGACCTGGAAGCGCAGACGGTCACCCGTCCGGACGGCGTGCAGCACCGCTTCGAGGTGGACGCCTTCCGCAGGCACTGCCTGCTCAACGGCCTGGACGACATCGGCCTGACCCTGCAGGAGAAGGACGCCATCCTGGCCTTCGAGGCCCGCCACCGCACCGCCTATCCCTGGCTGTTCCAGGGCCCGTAGCCGCCCCCGCGCCGCCACCGGATATGCGCGGTGCCGCACGCACCGCTGCAGGAGCCGCGTATGCGGCGGCCGGACGAGACACATCCGCAGGGTCGCATGCGCACCTGCAGGAGCCGCGTACGTGGCGACCCGGCCGGCGCATCCGGAGCCGGCGTTCGACCGGGAGGCGGATGCAGTGGCAGGCGTCCGCCACCGTGCATGCGCCCCCGGCCCAGGTGCGTGCCGGCCGGTCGCGCGTCGGTCGCCGCCAGCCGGAGGCCGGGAAGGAGCGTCAGAAGACGCCCTGGGCCAGCATGGCATCGGCCACCTTGACGAAGCCGCTGATGTTGGCCCCGTCCACGTAGTTGACGCTGCCGTCCTTGCGCCGGCCGTGACGCACGCAGTTGCCGTGGATGTCCTTCATGATCGCGTGCAGGCGCTCGTCCACCTCGGCGTGGTGCCAGGACAGGCGCACGGCGTTCTGGCTCATCTCCAGGCCGGAGGTGGCCACGCCGCCGGCGTTGGAAGCCTTGCCCGGCGCGTACAGCGTGCCGGACTCCAGGAACACGTCCACCGCCTCCAGGGTCGAGGGCATGTTCGCGCCCTCGGCCACGCAGACCACGCCGTTGCCGACCAGGGTGCGCGCGTCCTCGCCGTCCAGCTCGTTCTGGGTGGCGCAGGGCAGGGCGATCTCGGCCGGGATGTGCCAGGGCCGCCTGCCGGGCAGGTATTCGAAGCGCGGATCGTCGGCCAGTTCGGCCAGGCGGCCGCGGCGCACGTTCTTCAACTGCATCACCGCCTCGATGGCCTCCATGTCGAAGCCACCGCGTGCGTAGAGCGTGCCGTTGGAGTCGCTGAAGGTCAGCACCCGCGCGCCCAGGTCGGTGGCCTTGATCGCGGCGTACTGGGCCACGTTGCCGGAGCCGGAGACCAGCACGCGCATGCCCGCCAGGTCGCGGTGGGCGTGGTGCAGCATCTGCTCGACGAAGTACACCGTGCCGAAGCCGGTGGCCTCCGGGCGCATCAGGCTGCCGCCGTAGGCCAGGCCCTTGCCGGTGAACACGCAGCCGGCCTGGTTGGACAGCTTCTTCATCATGCCGGCCATGTAGCCGACCTCGCGCGCGCCCACGCCGATGTCGCCGGCCGGCACGTCGGTGTCCGGGCCCAGGTGGCGGTACAGCTCCAGCATCAGCGCCTGGCAGAAGCGCATCACCTCCCCCTCGCTCCTGCCCTTGGGGTCGAAGTCGGCGCCGCCCTTGCCGCCGCCCATGGGCAGGGTGGTCAGCGCGTTCTTGAAGGTCTGCTCGAAGGCCAGGAACTTGAGGATCGACAGGTTCACCGTCGGGTGGAAGCGCATCCCGCCCTTGTACGGGCCGATGGCCGAGCTGTGCTGCACGCGCCAGGCGCGGTTGACCTGCACCTGGCCGCGGTCGTCGATCCAGGCCACGCGGAACTGGATCACCCGCTCCGGTTCGACCAGCCGCTCCAGCAGGCCGTCGCGGGCATACTCGGGGTGCCGCTCCAGGAACGGCCACAGGCTGGCGGTGACCTCGGCCACCGCCTGCAGGAACTCCGGCTGGTCCGGATCGCGGCGCCGGATCCGCTCGAGGAACGCTTCCCTGGAACCAGGCATGGCGCCTCCCTCCGCGCGGGCCGGCTCAGCCGAGCCGGTCGATGACCGCCTGTGCGGCCTGGACGGTGGGCACCGCCTGCCCCGCCGGTGCCAGGTCGGCGGTGAACACGCGGTCGTCCAGCGCCGCCGAGACCGCGGCCTCGACCTCGGCCGCCTCGCGTTCCAGGCCCAGCGAGTGGCGCAGCAGCAGCGCCGCGCTGAGGATGGTGGCGTAGGGGTTGGCGATGCCCTTGCCGGCGATGTCCGGGGCCGAGCCGTGGATCGGCTCGTAGATGCCGGCCTTGCCCTCGCCCAGCGAGGCCGAGGCCAGCAGGCCCAGCGAGCCGGCCAGCATCGAGGCCTCGTCGGTGAGGATGTCGCCGAACATGTTCTCGGTAACGATCACGNCGTAGGCGCGCGGCCGCGCCAGCAGGTGCATGGCCATGGAGTCGACCAGCTGGTGCTCCAGGGTCACGTCCGGGAACTCCTCGCGCACCACCCGGCTGGCCACGTCGCGCCACAGGCGCGAGGTCTCCAGCACGTTGGCCTTGTCCACCGAGGTGAGGTGGCCGCGACGCTGGCGCGCCAGCTGCGCGGCGCGGCGCACCACGCGCTCGATCTCGGCCACGCTGTAGCGGCACAGGTCGCTGGCGTCGGTGGCGCTGCGGGTCTTGTCGCCGAAGTAGATGCCGCCGGTCAGCTCGCGCACCACCACGAAGTCCACGCCCTGCAGCAGCTCGGACTTGACCGGCGAGGCGCCCAGCGCGGCCGGGTGCGGGCGCACCGGGCGCAGGTTGGCGAACAGGCCCAGCGCCTTGCGGATGCCCAGCAGGCCCTGCTCGGGGCGCACCGGGGCGTTGGGGTCGGACCACTTCGGTCCGCCCACCGCGCCCAGCAGCACCGCGTCGGCGCGCCGCGCGGCCTCCAGCGTGGCCGGCGGCAGCGGGTCACCGTGGCGGTCGATGGCGATGCCCCCGATGTCGTGTTCGTGGAAGGCGAACCGGTGGCCGTGGCGGCGGGCGACGGCTTCCAGCACCGGCAGGGTGGCGGAGACGATCTCCGGACCGATGCCGTCGCCGGGCAGGACGACGATGTCTGCATGCATGGGATGGGTGGTCGGATGTGGAAGGCGGGTGCTCATCCCCGGCGTTCGTCCGCCGGCGTCCTGCATCAGCGCCTGCAGGTCGGCGTCGGTGACCACGCGCTGCTGCTCGCACAGGGCCTTGAACTGGGCGAACACCAGCTCCAGCTCGCGCTCGTCCAGGTAGTAACC
>NZ_PDWK01000051.1 GCF_010093135.1 Pseudoxanthomonas taiwanensis
TCCTGGAGCTGCTCCACCTTGAAGCTGCCCAGCAGGCCGGTCTTGACCTCGACCACCAGGTACCTCCACTGCTGCGTGCTCATGGCTGTTCCTCCTTCGCGTCGCCCGCGCCGGGCTGTGGCAGGCGGCCAGCCTTGCGCAGGGCATCGCGCAGCACGTACTCGATCTGGGCGTTGAGGCTGCGCAGCTCGTCGTCGGCCCAGCGCTGCATGGCGGCCAGGATCTCGGCGCTGATCCGCAGCGGATAGGCCTTCTTCTCGCCCATGGCCCTGCTCACTTCCGGTCCCGGCGCAGGTGCAGCACCATCGACGCGAACAGGGCGTTGACGGCGATGGCCATCGCCACCAGCACGCCGGCCACGTGTGCGCGGCTGCCGCCGGCCCAGTACAGACCCAGGGCACCGAGCAGGACCACCGCGCCGAGCAGGGCCCAGCGCAGGGCCATGCCGGGCGAGTGGCCGGGGCCACCGCGGGCGAACCAGGCGGCCACGCCCAGCGCGGGCAGGCCGGTGATGGCGACGATCAGGGGCACCAGCGCGTCCATCGCGGCACCGTCAGTACAGCGAGCCGGCGTTGACGATGGGCTGGGTGCCGCGGTCGCCGCACAGCACCACCAGCAGGTTGCTGACCATCTGCGCCTTGCGTTCCTCGTCCAGCCGCACCACGTCGTTCTTCTGCAGCTCGGCCAGGGCCATCTCCACCATGCCCACGGCGCCGGCCACGATGCGGGTGCGGGCGGCGATCACCGCGTTGGCCTGCTGCCGCTGCAGCATGGCCTGGGCGATCTCCGGCGCGTAGGCCAGGTGGCTGATGCGCGCCTCGATCACCTCCACGCCGGCCTTGACCAGGCGCTCGGCGATCTGGCTGCGCAGGTGCTCGGAGATCTCCTGCGGATGGCTGCGCAGGGCGACCTGGCCGTCCTCGTGCTGGTCGTAGGGGTAGCTGGAGGCCATGGCGCGCAGCGCGGCCTCGGACTGGATCTGCACGAAGCTCTCGTAGTCATCCACGTTGAACACCGCCTCGGCGGCGTCCACCACCTGCCACACGATCACCGCGGCGATCTCGATCGGGCTGCCGTCCAGGTCGTTGACCTTGAGCTTGCCGCTCTCGAAGTTGCGCACGCGCTGGCTGACCTTGCGCTTGGCGTAGAAGGGGTTGTTCCAGCGCAGGCCGGCCTCCTTGACCGTGCCCACGTACTTGCCGAACAGGCTCAGCACCGCGGCCTGGTTGGGCTGCACCGAATACAGGCCGATCAGCAGGAGCAGGGCGGCCAGGAGCAGGACGCCGGCACCGATGCCCGAGCCGGCCGCGTTCCGGCCCGCGTCCACGGCGGTGGCCGCGTTGACGACGCACCAGAGGGCGACGAACGACAGGGCGATGGCGGCAAGCAGGACGGGGATGCCGGGCAGCGAACGGATCGGGCGCTCTTTCATGGTCGGTCTCCAGTGTATGCGGCTATCTGATATCAAACTGATATCAGGTGTCAACTGCCGCCGCGGGCCCCGGCCGGGCGCCCCCGGATACGGCGGCATACCCCGGACCGTTACACTGGCCGCCCCGACAACACCTCCCGCCTCCCATGGTCCGCATCGGAACCCCGCTGTCCCCCTCCGCCACCCGTGTGCTGCTGCTCGGTTCCGGCGAGCTGGGCAAGGAGGTGGCCATCGAGCTGCAGCGGTTGGGCGTGGAGGTGGTGGCCGCCGACCGCTACACCGACGCGCCGGCCATGCAGGTCGCGCACCGCGCGCACGTGCTGGACATGCTCGACACCTTCGCCCTGCGCGCGCTGGTCGAGCAGGAGAAGCCGGACCTGGTGGTGCCGGAGATCGAGGCCATCCACACCGAGACCCTGGTGGAGCTGGAGCGCGAACAGGGGCTGCGGGTGGTCCCGACCGCGCGCGCCGCGCGCCTGACCATGGACCGCGAGGGCATCCGCCGCCTGGCCGCCGAGACCCTCGGCCTGCCGACCTCGCCGTACCGCTTCGTGGACACCCATGCCCAGTACCGCGACGCGGTGGTGGCGCTGGGCCTGCCGTGCGTGGTCAAGCCGGTGATGTCCTCCTCGGGCAAGGGCCAGAGCATCGTCCGCAGTGCGGAGGAGATCGACGCGGCGTGGGAGTACGCGCAGACCGGCGGCCGCGCCGGCGCCGGCCGCTGCATCGTCGAGGGCTTCATCGACTTCGACTACGAGATCACCCTGCTGACCGTGCGCCACGCCGGAGGCACGAGCTTCTGCGAGCCGATCGGTCACCTGCAGAAGGACGGCGACTACCGCGAGAGCTGGCAGCCGCAGCCGATGTCGCCGCGCGCGCTGGAGCGTGCCCAGGCCATCGCCCGCACCATCACCGACGACCTGGGCGGCTGGGGCGTGTTCGGCGTGGAGCTGTTCGTCAAGGGCGACGAGGTGTGGTTCTCGGAGGTGTCGCCGCGCCCGCACGACACCGGCCTGGTGACGCTGGTCTCGCAGGAGCTGAGCGAGTTCGCCCTGCACGCGCGCGCCATCCTCGGCCTGCCGGTCCCGGTCATCCGCCAGAACGGCCCCTCGGCTTCGTGCGCGCTGCTGGCGCGCGGCCACGGCGTGCCGGAGTTCTCCAACCTGGAGGAGGCGCTGCGCGCGCCGGACACGGCCCTGCGCCTGTTCGGCAAGCCGCGCGTGGAGGGGCAGCGCCGGGTCGGCGTCACCCTGGCGCGCGGGGCGGACGTGGAGCAGGCGCGCGCCACGGCGCGCCAGGCCGCGGCGGCGATCGGTATCGGGCTGCGGGCCTGAGCCTTACAGCGGCGCGGCGAAGCGCGCGCCGGCCAGGCGGATGCTCCACACCAGCTCGATCATGGCCAGGTTGTTGAGCAGCGGCTCGCCGGCCAGCACCAGCCAGTAGCCGGTGCCGTCCACCCAGAACGGCACGAACGACCAGTCCGGCAGCAGCATGTCCGGGTCGCTGTGGAAGGCCACGCGCTGCGCGCCCTCCCAGCCGCGCCGGGCCTGGCGCTGGGCGAAGGCGGAGTAGTCCGCGGCCGCGGCGGCCAGGGTCTCGGCCAGCTCCTGGGTCAGGCCGGACTGGCCCAGGCAGAAGCCGCTGTCGGAGGCCAGCACCGCGCGGCGCTCGCCGGACAGTGGCGCGATCACGTGCTGGGCGAAGTCGGCCAGGCGCACGTCCGGCGCCGGCACCGGGCGGCGCAGCAGCTGCACCCACTGCCGCTCGCGCAGCTGCTGCAGCATGCGGCCGGCGCGGTCGTGCTCCTGGCGCCATTGCGCCAGCTCCATCGCCTCGTGCCCGGCCAGCAGCGCCTGCACCGCGCGCTGCATCGGGTTGGGCTCGGGCGCGGAGAAGCCGTGCAGGGCGCCACGCGGGGTGGGCAGCAGCCAGTAGGCGACGGCATCGTTGACGGCGTCGAAGCCGGCGGTGTCGACCAGGTCCAGGCTCATGGCGAAGGTTGGCGAAGGGTGGAGGCGTTGGTGCGCACGCCGTCGGCGGCGTGCTGTTCCAGCCAGGCGGCGACCTGTTCCCAGCGGTCGCCGACAGCGATCTCGTGGCGGCGCAGGTCGCGGCTGGCGAGCATGAAGGCCAGCTTGTCCTGGCACGACACGCAGTGGTCGAGGAAGTCGTGCTCGATGCGCGAGGCCTGCAGCGGATCGCCCTCCAGCAGCGCTTCCACCACCTGCCGCGCCAGGCGCCGCGAGTGGTCCGGGCTGGCGCGGCGCACCCGTGCCGGCACATTGGCCGAGGGCTGGGCGAACACGCTCCAGCGCGTGGCCAGCGGCGTGATGGCCGGCAGGGTGCCGTTGGCGTGGCGGGCGAACGCCTCGGCCACGTAGGTGTGCAGGCGCGGCGTGGCCAGGTGCAGCGCTGCCTGGCGCAGCGCGGTCTCGGTCCTGGGCAGGGCGACGAACAGGTCGGCCAGCGCGCCCTGCACCGGCTCCATGTCGCCCAGATGCATGGCGGCCTGCACCCGGGCCAGGTGCGCGGCCCCGTCGTGGGGCGCGCGGGCCACGGCGCAGGTGCGTTCGCGGAAGGCGCGGCGGGCTTGCAGGTGGGCGTCCATGTCAGTCCAGCAGGGTGTCCATGAGGTCGATCATGAACTCGGCGTCCTCGACCTCCATCTTCTCGAAGCCGCCGGGCAGGCCCAGGGCCTGCAGCACCTCGGCGTCGGCCGGACTGGCCGGGTCCACGGCCAGCAGCGCCTCCTCCAGCGGGCGCACCGCCTGGTCCACGCGCGGGTGGGCCAGCAGCACGTGGCTGATGTCGCGCAGCCTGCTCTCCACCAGCACCTTCAGCCGCTCGCGGGTGATCCGCGCCAGCGAGTGGAAGGCCGAGGCCAGGAAGAAGCCGGCATCCACCTGGCCACCGAGGGTCATGCGCGCGGCGGCCTGGTAGCTGCTGGCCGGCGCCCACTGGATGTCCTGCTCGGTCAGGTCCGCCGGCTCCAGCAGGCGCAGGCCGATCAGGCGCACGTCGAAGTTGTTGGTCACCGCGATGCGGCAGCCCGGGCGCAGGTCCTCCACGCGCTGCAGCGGCGAGTCCGCGGCGGTGGCGATCACCATCTCGTTGGAGTGGCCGGCCGGGCGCGCCAGGGCGCGGTAGCCTTCGCCGCGGATCAGGTTGGTCGCGTCGAACGGGTTGGAATAGACCAGGTCGGCGCGGCCCTCGGCCAGCATCTGCGCCTGCTCCCGGGCGTCGGCCGGCATCAGCAGGTGCAGGCGCAGGCCGGAGCGCTGCTGCAGCAGCGTGCTGAGCATGTACCAGCCGGGGAAGTTCTCGGGGGCGAAGTCGGGGGCGACCAGCAGGTTCAGGGTCATGCCGTGGCCTCCGCCAGTTCCTTCTCCAGCATCTGGCGGTACACCGGCACCAGCTCCTCGATGCGCTGGCGCGAGGGCTTGCGCCGCACCGAGGTGTAGCCGACCACCTGGCCGTTGCGCACGTTCGGCAGCGCGGTGGCGTAGACCCAGTAGTGCTTGCCGTCCTTGCGCAGGTTCTTGACGTAGCCGTGCCACTTGCGCCCGGCCTTGATCGTCTCCCACAGGTCGGCGAAGGCCGCGCGCGGCATGTCGGGGTGGCGCAGGATGCTGTGCGGCGCCCCGATCAGCTCCTCGCGGCTGTAGCCGCTGATCTCGACGAAGGCTTCGTTGGCGTGGGTGATCACGCCGTCCAGGTCGGTGCGCGAGACGATCAGCCGCCCGTCCGGGAACGGGACTTCCTCGTCGGTCCAGTACACGACGCGGCGCTGGCCGTCGTGGCAGGTGTGGATGGTCTGACGGTGCGGCCCCGGCGGCGGGGTCATGTCCGGCAGGCGGCTCATCGAGGCTCCTTCAGAGGGTGCGGCCCAGCACCTGGGCAGCGCGCTTGATGTCCAGGAAGGCCAGGCCGAGCTTGACCTCGGCGCGGGTGAGGATGGTCAGCACCGCCTCCTCGCCGGCGGCGGTCATGATCACGTAGCCGTGCTCGCCCTGCACCAGCACGCGCTCCAGGCGGCCGCGGCCGAGCTCGCGC
This sequence comes from Pseudoxanthomonas taiwanensis, assembly GCF_010093135.1. Lineage (GTDB taxonomy): Bacteria > Pseudomonadota > Gammaproteobacteria > Xanthomonadales > Xanthomonadaceae > Pseudoxanthomonas > Pseudoxanthomonas taiwanensis. The sequence goes on from NZ_PDWK01000051.1 coordinate 5,486, forward strand.
GCGGTGCGCTCGCCCAGCGACAGCAGCGCGGCGGACATGGCGCCGATGCGGTCCTCGTCCATGCCGTGCGGCATGACCGCGTCGATCATCAGGCCGTCGATCGAGATCAGCGCCGCGGCTTCGATGTCGGCGCTGGAATTCTTCAGGTCCTCCAGCGTCTGGCGGATCTGGACGGCCCGTTGGCTCTGGGAAAGGGGGATGGCGTTCATGCGTCCATGTAAGCACGCACCCCGCCACCCCCGTTTTGATCAGGATCAATCCCCGGCCGGGGGCTCCCCGGGGCCCAGGTCCACCCACACCAGGCGGTGGTCCGAGCCCTGGACGATGGCCGCCTCCGGCGCGCCGGCGGCGGGCCAGTACACGCCGCTGCCGCGGACCTGGAAGCCGGTGGAGGGGATCACGTAGTCCAGGCGCATGGCGCCCGAGCGCGGGCCGAAGTCGCCGGTCACGTGCTCCGGGGGACCGCGCCGCTGCAGACCCTTCCCGGCATAGGCGTGGAAGGCCTCGGCGCCGCCGGCCGAAGCGGGCGGGTCCATGCGCGCCACCCGCGGGGGGCCGAGCAGGCGCAGGATGGCCTCGTGGCGGCCGTCGCCGTCCACCGGGTCGTTGTTGAGATCGCCGGCGATCACGAAGCGGGCGTCGGCCGGCAGGCCGCCGCAGCGGCCCTGGTCGTCGCACAGCCAGGGCTTGTCGCCGGGGGTGATGTACTCCTCCCACAGGCGGATCTCGTCGGCGTTGCGCGCGCCGTTGCGGTCCTCCGGGCCGTCGAACACCGGCGGGGTGGGGTGCGAGACCAGGAAGTGCACGGTGCCCAGCGGGGTTCGCACCGGCACGTCCCAGTGCGACTTGGACGACAGCCGCAGCTGTTCCCAGACCGCGTCCTCGTGCCAGGGCTGGCCGGTGGCCGGGTCGACCGGGCGGCGGGCGCCGGGCAGGGCGGCCCACCGCAGCAGGCGGAAGCTGCGCAGCCGCGCCGTGTCGATCGGATGGCGGGAGAGCACCAGCATGCCGTACTGGCCCGGGTGCAGTCCGTAGCCCCAGGCGTCGTTGCCGCGGTCGCGACCCTCGCCGCCGACCACGCCGTTGCGGTCCAGGTCCAGGCCGGAGGGTTCGCCGGTGTTGACCGGGCCCAGGTAGCGGTAGGGGTAGTGCAGCGGCTCGCCGCCGCCGGGCTGGGCCTGCTCCAGGTAGCGGCGCTGGAACAGGTCGGCGGCACGGCCCTCGGGGTCGTAGTCGAACTCGTTGAGCAGGACCAGGTCCGGGCGCACCTTCTGCAGCACCGCGGCGATCCGGCGCGCGTCCCCGTCGCCGGCCTCGAGGCGGCGGACCAGGCCGCCGGCCTTGTCGCTGTAGAGCGAGGTGTTGTAGGTGGCCACCCGCAGGGTGGGGCCGGCCTCCGGCGCGGCGGGGGCCGGCCCGGTGGCGCAGGCGGGCAGCAGGGTCAGGGTGGCCACGAGGGCGATCAGGCGGGGAATGGCGTGCATCCGGTGGATTCTGGCACGCCGGCGCGCCGCCGTGCCCGCCCTCATTCCACGAACGGGCGCCAGCGGCGGCCGTCGAAGGCCTCCAGTGGGCGGAAGCGGCGCTTGTAGTCCATCTTGGCGTGGCCGTCGATCCAGTAGCCCAGGTACAGGTGCTGAAGTCCCTCGCGGCGGGCCCACTGCACCTGGTGCAGGATCGCCAGCGTGCCCAGGCCGCGCGCCGGCAGGTCCGGCCCGTAGAAGGTGTACACGGCCGACAGCGCGTGCGGCCCGCGGTCGGTCACCGCCACCGCCAGCAGGCGGCCGGGGCCGTCCGCGCCGCCCGGGGCGCGCAGCTCCAGGAAGCGGGTCTCCGACCAGCCGCCGACCAGGAACTGGTCGAACTCCACGGTACCGTGGTCGTCCATGCCGCCGTCGCGGTGGCGCGCGGCCAGGTAGCGCCGGTACAGGGCGAAGGGCTCGGCGGTGCGCCGCGCCGGCACGATCCGGGCCTCCACCTGCGCGTTGCGGGCCAGGCAGCGGCGCGGGCTGCGGTCGGGCCGGAACCGCGCCACCGGGATGCGCCCCGGCACGCAGGCGCGGCAGCCGGGGCAGGTGGGCCGGTAGACCAGGCCGCCGGAGCGGCGGAAGCCCCTTTCCAGCGCCTGCGGGTAGGCCGCGGCCAGGCGCGGATCGCGCGGGTCCAGGACCAGGTCGCGGGCGTTGCGGTCGGGCCAGTAGCCGCATTCGTGGCCCGCGGTCTGGTACAGGCGCAGGTCGTCGGTGCTGGAGTCGTTGCCCATGGACGGTGCGCGGCGGGGCGGACGGGGCCAGCATAGCGCCGCCGGTCCGCACGCGCTGCGACGCCGGCTGGCAGCTGAACGGCGCCGGCGCCCGGTCAACCCCGGGGCAGGGAGGGCGTTGATGCGGATGTGGCCAGCAAGTCCACGATCCCCGGAGCAAAACCGTGAAGAAGACCCCTACCCTGATCGCTGCCGCACTGATGGCCGTCGTGAGTGGCACCGTCCTGGCGCAGGCGCAGGGCGGCAAGCCCGCGCTGGACGCCAACAAGGATGGCGTGATCGACCGCCAGGAGGCCGCCGCGTTCCCGCGCCTGGCCGAGCGCTTCGACCAGCTGGACCGCAACAAGGACGGCAAGCTGGACCGTGACGAGATGCCGCGTCCGCCGCGCCATGCCCGGCACGGCCACCGTGGCCCGCACGGCTTCGGCCCGATGGCCCCGTTCGCGGGCGCCGACAAGGATGGCGACGGCCGTGTCAGCAGGGCCGAGGCCCTGGCCGCCGCCACCGCGCGCTTCGAGCGCATGGACGTGAACAAGGACGGCTTCATCGACGAGGCCGACCGCAAGGCCATGCGCGAGCAGTGGCGCGAGGCCTGGTTCAAGAAGGTGGATACCGACGGCGACGGCAAGCTGAGCCGCGAGGAGCTGGATGCGGCCAAGGCCCGCCACGGGCACGGTCCCATGCGGGAGCATGCCCCGGCCGCGAAGTAACCGTTGACCGCGGAAGCGGCCCGCCGCCCGGCGGGCCGCGTTTCAGCCGGCAGGCGGGGGAGTGATGCGCACGCGTACTGCTTCCTCGTCCTCGCCGGCGTTTCCGTCCTCGGCCGGTGCCGCGGGCGCGGCCGCCGGGACCGGGGCGGGTACGGGCGCGGGTGGCGGGCGGCGCAGCCAGATGAACATCGCCACCGCCGCGATCACCCCCAGCAGGGCGATGCGCAGGCGCCAGCCCCAGCGCGAGCCGGTGGGCCGCTGTTCCGTGCCGGGCACGCCGGCGGCGAACAGCGGCAGCCCCTGGCCCCCGCGGGTGGTGCTCAGCAGCCCGGCCTGGCGCAGCAGCTCGCGCGCGCGCGGCTGGTCCTCCGGCCGGCGCACCCACACCGCCGGCTGCTTGTTGGCCGGCAGCGGCTCGGCGTAGCTGAACTGGCCGCTGCGGCGGCTGTGGTAGGAGCGCGGGTTGCTGATGTGCACGGCGATGCCGGCCTCCTCCAGCATCCGGGCCACGCCTTCCACGGTTTCCAGACGCTGGCTGGTGAAGACCTGGCGCATGGCTTCAGTCCTGTGCGGGCACGGCGCGGGCGGCGGCGCGGTCGGCCACCACGCGGATCAGGCCTTCCTGCGCGGTGCTGGCCACCAGCCGGCCCTGGCGGTCGAAGATCTGGCCGCGCGCCAGGCCGCGCGAGGACTGGCTGCTGGGGCTGTCGAGCGAGTACAGCAGCCACTCGTCCACCCGGAACGGGCGGTGGAACCACAGCGCGTGGTCCAGCGAGGCCATCTGCACGTTGGGCATGTAGTAGCTGATCCCGTGCGGGAAGGTGGCCGTGCCCAGCAGGTGGAAGTCCGAGGCGTAGGCCAGCAGCGCCTGGTGCAGCTCCGGCGCGTCGCCCACCGGCTCGCGCAGGCGGAACCACACCTGCTGGTAGGGGGGGCGCTTGGGCGGGTTGAGCTCGTCGCGCGGGTACACGTGGCGGAACTCGAACGGACCGCCGCGCGAGAGCCAGCGCTGCACCTTGGTCGGCAGGGTGGCCATCACCTCCGGCGAGACCGGCGGCGCCGGCTCGATGTCCTCCGGCTGCGGCACCTCCGGCATCTTCAGCTGGTGCTCGGCGCCGGGCTCCTCGTCCTGGAACGAGGCCGCGCAGAAGAAGATCACCTTGCCGTGCTGGATGGCGGTGACCCGGCGCACCGAGAAGCTGCCGCCGTCGCGGGTGCGGTCAACGTCGTAGACGATCGGGTGCTCGATGTCGCCGGCACGCAGGAAATAGGCATGCAGCGAGTGCACACGGCGGCCGTTGTCCAGCGTGGCCTGCGCCGCCGACAGCGCCTGGCCCAGCACCTGCCCGCCGAACACGTAGCGGGTGCCGATGTCGCGGCTCTGGCCACGGAACAGGTTGTCCTCCAGCCGCTCCAGGGCGAGCAGCTCGATCAGTTCGGAAACGACGGGGCCAAAGGCGGGGGGCACGGCAGAGGCACCGGATTGGGGGAAGGCCGCGGATTATACCGGCGCCCTCCTGATCGTCCCTGTACCGCACATGCCGCCGCCCCTGCCTCCGCCACGTGTCCGGGCCATTGGCGGGAGCCGCGTCGGCGGCGACCCGGCCGGCGCATCCGGAGCCCGACCGCCACGCATGCTGATGCGACCTGATGCGACCGCCCACCATCCGGCGCAGGCGCCGCCGGCGCGATCGGCTCCCGCCGTCGCGTCGCCGCCTGCGCGGCTCCTACAGGGGCAGGCGCCGCAGGGGGACTTCCGCCAGCACCCGCTCCCACGGGAACAGCGGGCCGGGATCGCGCTTGCGCGGCACGAGCAGCGCCGGGTCGTCCGTGGCCGGCACCTGTTCGCGGTCCAGGTCCTCGTGGCCGGCGATGAAGCGCAGGGCCGGCAGCGTGGCGGCCAGCGCCCGCAGCAACGCCACCAGTGCCCGGACCTGCGCCTCCGGGTAGGGCTCGTCCATGGCCTGGTGGCGCGAGTCCAGCCAGTGCGGCCAGCGTCCGCGGTTGACCAGCTCGATGCCCACCGCGCGCGGATTGTGGCCGCGCACGTGGTGGGCGATGCGGTCCTCGGGCACGTAGCGCACCACGCTGCCGTCGCGGTCGATGTAGTAGTGGCCGCTGTTGCCGGTGCCGCTTGGATAGAGCACCCGTTCGCCGTACTCGCGCGCGGTGGCCAGGTCCGGCAGTTCGGTGCAGTGGACCACCACCAGGTCCACCTGTGCCAGCGGCCGCGGCTCCAGCCGCTCCACGTAGGGCAGGGGCGCGTCGGTCGCGTGCGGCGGCAGGGTCGGCATGGCCGGGATGCTAGCATTCGCCCCATGCGAACGGACCCGGACAGCGCACTGGCGCGCACCACGGCGGCCTTCCCGCGCTCGCGCCGGACGGCCTGCACCAGCAGCACCACCGCGGTGGAGGCAGCGTGAGCCGCGGCCACTGCATCCTCTCCCACGGTTTCGAGAGCGGCCCGGACGCGACCAAGGTCACCGCCCTGGCCGAGGTCGCCGAGCGCCTGGGCTTCACCAGCGAGCGGCCGGACTACACCGACCTGGACGCGCGCCTGGAGGTGAGCCGGGTGGGCGACGTGCCCGCGCGCCTGCAGCGCCTGCTGGACATCGCCGGCCGCGCGGCCGCGCGCGGCGGCCCGGTGGTGCTGGCCGGCTCCAGCCTGGGGGCCTACATCTCCGCCATCGCCTCGCTGCACGTGCCCACCCGCGCGCTGTTCCTGATGGTGCCGCCCACCCGCATGGGCGCCATGCCGGCGCTGGATGCCGCGCCGGTGCCCACCTCGGTGGTGCACGCCTGGCACGACGAGCTGATTCCCGCCGACGAGGTCATCGCCTGGGCCAGGGCACGCTCGGCGCGGCTGCTGCTGCTGGACGACACCCACCGCCTGGCCGCGCACGTGGACACCACCGCGCGCGCCTTCGCCGAACTGCTGCAGTCACTCTGATCCGCCGGCCCAGCCGGCCGCACCGTACCGTCCAACGAGCCCGTGCCGACCATGAAGTTCTTCGTCTCCTGCGCCAAGGGCCTGGAATACCTGCTGGCGGACGAGCTGCAGGCGCTGGGCGCCACCCGCGCCACCGCCGCCCTGGCCGGCGCCAACGCCGAGGGCGGCCTGGCCGAGGCGCAGCGTGCGGTGCTGTGGTCGCGCCTGGCCAGCCGCGTGCTGTGGCCCCTGGCCGAGTTCGACTGTCCGGACGAGGGCGCGCTGTACGAGGGCGCCGCTGACGTGCCCTGGCACGAGCACCTGGCCGCCGGGCATACCCTGGCGGTGGACGCGCACGTGTCCGGCAGCGCCATCACCCATGCGCGCTACGCCGCGCAGCGGGTCAAGGACGCGGTGGTGGACGCCTTCCGCGCGCGTGGTATGGAGCGCCCGTCCGTGGACGTGGAGCGGCCGGACCTGCGCCTGAACCTGGTGCTGCGCAAGGGCCGGGCGGTGCTGTCGGTGGACCTGGGCGGCGGGCCGCTGCACCGGCGCGGCTGGCGCGCCACCCGCCACGAGGCGCCGCTGAAGGAGAACCTGGCCGCCGGAGTGCTGCTGCGCGGCGGCTGGCCGGCGCTGTACGCCGAAGGCGGCGCGCTGCTGGATCCGATGTGCGGCAGCGGCACCCTGCTGATCGAAGGCGCGCTGATGGCCGCCGACGTGGCCCCGGGCCTGCAGCGCGAACAGCTGGTACGGGACGGGATGCCGGTGCCGACCCGCTGGACCGGCTTCGACCTGGAGGCATGGCGCCGCCTGCTGGAGGAGGCACGCGCGCGCGCCGCCGCCGGCCTGGCCGCGTTGCGCCCGGTGTTCCATGGCAGCGACCTGGACGCGCAGGCCATCGCCGCCGCACGGCAGAACGCGCAGGCGGCCGGCGTGGCCGCGGCCATCCGCTTCGAGGCGCGCGACATCGACGCCCTGGCCCCGCCGCAGGAGGCGCGCGGCCTGGTGGCCTGCAACCCGCCCTACGACCGCCGCCTGGCCGCCGACGGCGCGCTGTACCGGCGCCTGGGCCAGGCGCTGCAGCGGGCGGTGCCGCAGTGGCGGGCCAGCCTGCTGTGCGGCGACGCCGGACTGGCCCAGGCCACCGGCCTGCGCGCGGCGAAGAAGTACCAGGTGTTCAACGGCGCGCTGGAGTGCGCGCTGATCGTGTGCGACCCGGTGCAGCCGGCACCGCGCGTGGAGGCGGAGGCGCGGCCGCTGACCGAGGGCGCGCGCATGGTCGCCAACCGCCTGCAGCGCAACCTGCGCCGGCTCAGGAGCTGGCGCAGCAGCGAGCAGGTCACCTGCTTCCGCGCCTACGACGCCGATCTGCCCGAGTACGCCGCGGCCATCGACGTGTACACCGAGGACGAAGGCGTGGGGCGCACCTTCCTGCACGTGCAGGAGTACGCGCCGCCGCCGGAGATCCCGGAGGCCGACGTGCGCCGCCGCCGCCAGGAGCTGCTGGCCGCCGCGCGCGAGGTGTTCGGCGTGCCCCACGGGCAGGTGGCGGTCAAGCGCCGCGAACGCGGCAAGGGCGGCAGCAAGTACGGCCGCTTCGACCAGCGCGGCGAGCGCCTGGTGGTGCGCGAGAACGGCGCGCGCCTGTGGGTGAACCTGTTCGACTACCTGGACACCGGCCTGTTCCTCGACCACCGCCCGCTGCGCCGGCAGATGGCCAGGGAAGCACGCGGCAAGCGCTTCCTCAACCTGTTCTGCTACACCGGCGTGGCCAGCGTGCAGGCGGCCGTGGCCGGTGCCGTGGCCACCACCAGCGTGGACCTGTCGGCCACCTACCTGCAGTGGTGCGCGGACAACCTGGCGCTCAACGGTCTGGGCGGGTCCGCGCACCGCCTGGTGCAGGCCGACGCCATGGCCTGGCTGGAGGCCGAGCGCGGCCTGTACGACGTGGTCTTCTGCGACCCGCCCACCTTCTCCAACTCCGCGCGCGCGGACGACTTCGACGTGCAGCGCGAGCACGTGCGCCTGCTGCGCGCGGCGGTGGCGCGGCTGGCCCCGGGCGGGGTGCTGTACTTCTCCAACAACTTCCGCCGCTTCCGCCTGAACACCGAGGCGGTGGCGCAGTTCGCCGAGTGTGTGGAGATCAGCGAGCGCACCATCCCGCCGGACTTCGAGCGCAATCCGCGCATCCACCGCGCCTGGCGCCTGACCCGCAAGCCGTAGCCGCCGCCTGCCGCATGGGCGCGGCGACCCGGCCGGCGCGTCCGGCGCGCGCGTTCGACCGCCACGTGGAAGGGGGCGAGCCGGACCGCCCGGCGCGGGGGCATCCGCGGCGACCGGGAGTCCCGTTGCGCAGCCGCACACACGGCGCGAGGGTCACCAGGGCAGCAGGGTGATGGCCGCGTGCAGCAGCACGCCGATCAGGCCGCCGACCAGGGTGCCGTTGAAGCGGATGTACTGCAGGTCGCGGCCCACGCTCAGCTCCAGCTGCCGCACCAGGTGGCGCTCGTCCCAGCCCTTGACGGTCTGGGCGATGTGCTCGGTCACGCCGCCGCGCAGGCGGCCGGCCAGCTTCTCCGCGCCGGCCAGCACGTGCTGGTTGATCGCCGTGCGCAGCTCCGGGTCGCGGCCCAGCGCCTGGCCCAGCCCGGCCAGGGTCTGCTCCAGGTGGCGGGCGATGGCACTGTCCCCGCGCTCCAGATCGCGGCGCAGGGCGGCGTGGATCTGGTCCCACAGCCCCTGCACGTACGCCTGCACGCTGGGATGGTCGATCAGCTGCTGCTTGATCCGGTCCACCTGCGTGGCCAGCGCCGGATCGCTGCGCAGGCGCGCCATGTAGTCCTGCAGCCAGCGTTCGTAGTCGCGGCGCAGCGGGTGCTCCGGCTGCGACAGGATCTCGTTGAGCTCGGCCAGCAGGGCGTGGGCGATGCGCTCGGCCAGGCTGTCGGCGATGCCTTCCACCGGCTTGACCCAGTCCACCGTGCCGACCAGACGCGGCCATTCGCGCCGGGCGTGCTTGACCAGCAGGGCCGAGGCGCGCCGCTTGACCGCATCGTCGTCCAGCCAGCGCGCCAGCCGGCGCAGGGCCTCGTCCAGCAGCTCCTGGTGGCGGCCGTCGGCGGTCAGCAGGTCCAGCACCTCGCCGGCGGTGGCCGCCGCGTCCCAGGCGCGCAGCCGCCCCACCACGAAGCGCTGGATGCCCTCGCGCACCGCGCGCTCGTCGAGCATGTCCAGCGCCTGCACCATCCAGCCCCGCGCCGCCTGCGCCAGGCGTGCGGCCTGCTCCGGACGCGCCAGCCACTGGCCCAGGCGCGCGGCCGGGTCGAACACCTCCAGCTTGGCCAGCAGCGCCTGCGGCTCGAGGAAGTGGTCGCGCACGAACACCGCCAGGCTGTCGCCGATGCGCGCCTTGCCGCGCGGGATGATGGCCGTGTGGGGGAAGGGCAGGCCCAGCGGATGGCGGAACAGCGCCACCACCGCGAACCAGTCGGCCAGGGCGCCGACCGTGGCCGCCTCGCAGAACGCCGAGACCCAGGCCCAGATCCCAGCGTTGCCCATGGCATGGGCCAGGACGAAGCCGGCCACCATGGCCAGCAGCATGCCCAGGGCGATGGCCTTCATGCGGCGCAGCTGGGCCGGGCGTGGATCGTCGGTCATGCGGCAGGGTGTGGCGGGGCGGGGGTGCGCAGTCTAGCGGCAGCCGCGTCCACGCCGCATGGCGGCGGCCGGGGCCGTCAGCGCATCGTCGGCATGGCGAACTCGGCCGCGCCGGCGCCTTCCGGCCAGCGTGCGGTCATGGTCTTGAGCCGGGTGAAGAAGCGCACCCCGTCCGGCCCGTGCATGTGCAGCGGCCCGAACAGCGAGCGCTTCCAGCCGCCGAAGCAGTGGAAGGCCATCGGCACCGGGATCGGCACGTTGATGCCGACCATGCCGGCCTGCACACGTCGGGAGAACTCGCGCGCGGCGCCGCCGCTGCGGGTGAACACCGCCGCGCCGTTGCCGTACGCGTGCGCGTCCACCAGCGCCAGCGCCGACTCGAAGTCCTCCACCCGCACCACGCACAGCACCGGGCCGAAGATCTCCTCGCGCCACAGCGCCATCTCCGGGGTGACGTGGTCGAACAGGCTGGCGCCGAGGAAGAAGCCCTCGCCCTGCGTGCGCGGATGGGTGCGGCCGTCCACCACCAGACGCGCGCCCTCGGCCACGCCGCGGTCGATGCAGGCACGCACGCGCGCGCGGTGCGCCGCGTCCACCAGCGGGCCCATGTCCGGGTCCTCGAGGCCCGGGCCGATGCGCAGCGCCCGCACCTTCGGCGCCAGCGCCTCCACCAGGGCGTCGGCGGTGGCCTGGCCCACGCACACGGCCACCGAGATGGCCATGCAGCGCTCGCCGGCCGAGCCGTAGCCGGCCCCGAGCAGGGCGTCGGCGGCCACGCCGATGTCCGCGTCGGGCAGGACCACCGCGTGGTTCTTGGCCCCGCCCAGGGCCTGTACGCGTTTGCCGGCCTGGCTGCCGCGCTCGTATACGTGGCGCGCCACCGCAGTGGAGCCGACGAAGCTGACCGCCTGCACGCGCGGCTCGTCGAGCAGTGCGTCCACCGCCTCGCGGCCGCCGTGGACCACGTTGAACGCGCCCTCCGGCAGGCCGGCCTCGCGCAGCAGCCCGGCCAGGCGCAGCGCCGCCGAGGGCACCTTCTCCGAGGGCTTGAGCACGAAGGTGTTGCCGCAGGCCAGGGCCACCGGCGCCATCCACAGCGGGACCATGGCCGGGAAGTTGAACGGGGTGATGCCGGCCACCACGCCCAGCGGTGCGCGCTCGCTCCAGCTGTCCACGCCGCGCCCGACCTCGGCCGAGTACTCGCCCTTGAGCAGGTGCGGGATGCCGCAGGCGAACTCCACCACCTCCAGGCCGCGGGTGACCTCGCCGCGCGCGTCGGACAGGGTCTTGCCGTGCTCGGCCACGATGGTGCGCGCCAGGGCATCGGCGTCGCGCTCGATCAGCCCGCGCAGGCGGAACAGCACCCGGGCGCGCTGCAGCGGCGTGGTCGCCGCCCAGCCGGGGAAGGCCGCCGCGGCCGCGTCCACCGCCGCGGCCACCTCGGCCGCGCCGCCCAGCGGCACCTGCGCGGCCACCTGGCCGGTGGCCGGGTCGAACACGTCGCCATGCGGACCGGTGCCGGGGACCTCGCGGCCGCCGATGTGGTGGTGGAGCTGCACTGCCATGTCGCGGTTCCTGGTGGGCAGGGGTGGCGGCACGCCGGCGCGCGCCGGCGGCCGGGCGGATGCGTCGGCCCGGGCTAGAGGCCCAGCGCCTCGGTGGCCGGCGTGTACGGCAGGCCCAGGGCGTCGGCCACGGCACGATGGGTCAGGCGCCCGTCATGCACGTTGAGGCCGTTGCGCAGGTGCACATCGTCGTGCAGGGCCTGCACCACGCCCTTGTCGGCCAGGGCGATGGCGTGGGGCAGGGTGGCGTTGGCCAGGGCGAAGGTGGAGGTGCGCGCCACCGCGCCGGGCATGTTGGCCACGCAGTAGTGGATGATGCCGTCCACCTCGAAGGTGGGGTCCTGGTGCGTGGTCGGACGGCTGGTCTCGAAGCAGCCCCCCTGGTCGATGGCCACGTCCACCAGCACCGCGCCGGGGCGCATCAGCTTCAGCTGCTCGCGGGTGACCAGCTTGGGCGCTGCGGCGCCGGGCACCAGCACCGCGCCGATCACCAGGTCGGTGTCCGGCAGGTGCGCCTGGATCGCGTCCTGCGTGGCGTACAGCGTGGTCAGGCGGTCACCGTAAAGCTCGTCGATGTGGCGCAGCCGTTCCAGCGAGCGGTCCAGCACGGTCACCCGCGCGCCCATGCCCATGGCGACCCGCGCCGCGTTCAGGCCCACCGTGCCGCCGCCGAGCACCAGCACCTGCGCCGGGGCCACGCCCGGCACTCCGCCCAGCAGCACGCCGGCGCCGCCCTGTGCCTTCTCCAGCGCGTGCGCGCCGGCCTGGATGGACATGCGCCCGGCCACCTCGCTCATCGGCGCCAGCAGCGGCAGCCCGCCGCGGTCGTCGGTGACCGTCTCGTAGGCGATGGCGGTGCAGCCGGATGCCAGCAGCGCCCTGGCCTGCTCCGGATCGGGTGCCAGGTGCAGGTAGGCGAACAGCACCTGGCCGGGACGCAGCATGGCGCACTCGGCCGGCTGCGGCTCCTTGACCTTGATGATCATGGCCGCGCGCGCGTAGACCTCCTCGGCGGTGTCCACGATCCGCGCGCCGGCGACCTCGTAGGCCTCGTCGCCCACGCCGATGCCGGCCCCGGCCCCGCGCTGCACCAGCACCTGGTGGCCGCGCGCGGACAGCTCGCGTGCACCCGCCGGGGTGAGGCCGACCCGGTACTCGTGGTTCTTGATCTCCTTCGGTACCCCGATGAGCATGACCCCTCCGGATTGGTGGCGTGGCGGGCGGCCTACTGGATCGTGGCCAGTACCTCGCCCAGCATCGAGAAGATGTCGTCGATGTGCGTGCGCTCGACGATCAGCGGCGGCGACAGCGCCACCGTGTCGCCGGTGACGCGCACCAGCAGGCCGCGGCGGAAGGCGCGTTCCAGCACCTCGTAGCCGCGCGCGCCGGGCGCGCCCGGCCGCGGCGCCAGCTCCACCGCGCCGATCAGGCCGTAGTTGCGGATGTCGATGATGTGCGGGCAGGCGCCGCGCAGGGCGTGCAGGCCCTCCTGCCAGTACTCCTCCAGCTCCAGGGCGCGGGTGAACAGCCCTTCCTCCTCGTAGGTGTCCAGCGCCGCCAGCGCTGCCGCGCACGCCAGCGGATGGCCGGTGTAGGTGTAGCCGTGGAACAGGTCGATGGCGCCTTCCGGGCCCTGCATGAAGGCCTCGTGGATGCGCTCGGAGACGAACACCGCACCCATCGGCACGCAGCCGGAGGTCAGGCCCTTGGCGGTGGTCATCATGTCCGGCACCACGCCCAGGCGCTGCGCGGCGAACGGCGCGCCGACCCGGCCGAAGCCGGTGATCACCTCGTCGAAGATCAGCAGGATGCCGTACCTGTCGCAGATCTCGCGGATGCGCTGCAGGTAGCCCGGCGGCGGCAGGATCACCCCGGCCGAGCCGGAGATCGGCTCGATGATCACCGCGGCGATGGTGGAGGGGTCGTGCAGCTGCACGATCCGCTCCAGGTCCTCGGCCAGCTCCACGCCGTGCGGCGGCAGGCCGCGCGAGAAGGCGTTGCGCGCGATGTCCAGGGTGTGGCGCAGATGGTCCACGGCCGGCAGGCCCGGGCCGAACCACTTGCGGTTGTTGGGCAGGCCGCCGACCGACATGCCGCCGAAGCCGACGCCGTGGTAGGCCTTCTCGCGGCCGATCAGGCGCACGCGCTGGCCCTCGCCGCGCATGCGGTGCCAGGCCAGGGCGATCTTCAGCGCCGTGTCCACCGACTCCGAACCGGAGTTGGTGAAGAACACGTGGTCCAGCGGCCGCGGGGCGATGGCCTTCAGCCGCTGCGCCAGCACGAACGGCAGCGGCGAGCCCATCTGGAAGTGGGGGGCGAAGTCCAGGGTGGCGCCCTGCCGCGACACCGCCTCGACGATGCGCGGCCGGGCGTGGCCGGCGTTGCAGCACCACAGGCCGGCGGTGCCGTCCAGGATCGGGCGACCCTCCACGTCGCGGTAGTACATGCCCTCGGCCGAGGCCAGCAGCCGCGGCGAGGCGCGGAACTGGCGGTTGGCGGTGAACGGCATCCAGAAGGCGTCCAGCGAGACCGGTGCGCTCAGGTTCAGGCCTGCGTACTGCCCGGCCAGGGCGGAGAGGGAAGCGTCGTCGTTGCGGTTCATGCAGACCTCCGACGGGCGGGCCGGGCCGGCGGCCCGGGCGGGTTGGCGCCGGGCGCCGTTCGATAAATTCAACGCCCGGGCCGAGTCTACGGCAAAAATTGACCGTTGCGGGGTCCGATGTAAAGTATCCCGCAACACATCCGCAATGGCCGGTGGAGCACGACGGACGGAATGGACATCGGCGCGCGCCTGCAACGGGTACGCACGGCCCGCGGCCTGAGCCAGCGCGAGCTGGCCCGGCGCGTGGGCGTCACCAACAGCACCATCTCCCTGATCGAGCAGAACAAGGTCAGTCCCTCGGTGGCCTCCCTGAAGAAGGTGCTCGACGGCATCCCGATCTCCCTGGCCGAGTTCTTCACCATGGACCTGGATCCGGGGCCGCCGGAGCAGCCGTTCTACCGTGCCGGGGAGCTGCCCGACGTGGGCAACGGCGGCATCCACTACTACCTGGTGGGGCAGCACCGTCCGCAGCGGCAGATGTGCATCCTGCGCGAGGTGATGCCGCCGGGCAGCGACACCGGCCAGACCATGCTGGTGCACGAAGGCGAGGAGGGCGGCGTGGTCATCTCCGGCTGGGTCGAGGTCACCGTCGGCGGCCAGGTGCGCGTGCTCGGGCCCGGCGACGCCTACTATTTCGAGAGCCGCCTGCCGCACCGCTTCCGCAACGTCGGCGACGAGGATGCGGTGATCGTCAGCGCCAACACGCCGCCCACGTTCTGATTCCCACGCACCCGCCGCAGGAGGTCCCATGTCCGCACCCCGCACCCGCGCCGACTGGCAGGCCATGGCCGACCGCCTGCAGATCCGGACCCGAGCCTTCATCGACGGCCGCTACGTGGACGCGGCCGACGGCGGCACCTTCGAGTGCGTCAGCCCGATCGACGGGCGCGTGCTGGGGCAGGTGGCCGCCTGCGGCGCCGAGGACGTGGAGCGGGCGGTGCGCGCGGCCCGGCGCAGCTTCGAGGCCGGCACCTGGTCACGGGCGCGGCCGGTGCACCGCAAGAAGACCCTGCAGAAGCTGGCCGCGCTGATCGAGCGGCACGCCGACGAGCTGGCCCTGCTGGAAACCCTGGACATGGGCAAGCCGATCGACGACGCGCGCAAGGTGGATCTGGCCGCCACCGTACGCTGCTTCGGCTGGACCGCCGAGGCCATCGACAAGGTCTACGGCGAGATCGCGCCCACCGGCCTGGACGAGCTGGGCCTGGTCACGCGCGAGCCGCTGGGCGTGGTCGGCGCCATCGTGCCGTGGAACTTCCCGCTGCTGATGGCGGCGTGGAAGGTCGCCCCGGCCCTGGCCACCGGTAACTCGGTGGTGCTCAAGCCCTCGGAAAAGTCGCCGCTGAGCGCCCTCCGTCTGGCCGAGCTGGTGGCCGAGGCCGGCATCCCGGAGGGCGTGTTCAACGTGCTGCCGGGCACCGGCCAGGCCGCCGGCGAGCCGCTGGCCCGCCACATGGACGTCGACGGCCTGGTGTTCACCGGCTCGACCGCGGTGGGCAAGCACCTGCTGCGCTGCGCCGGCGAGTCGAACATGAAGCGGGTCTACCTGGAATGCGGCGGCAAGAGCCCGAACATCGTCTTCGCCAACGCCCCGGACCTGGACCGCGCCGCCGAGGCCGCGGCGGTGGGCATCTTCTACAACCAGGGCGAGGTCTGCACCGCCGCCTCGCGCCTGCTGGTGGAGCGCCCGATCAGGGACGAGTTCGTCGCCCGCGTGGTCGAGGCCGGCCGCAGGATGCAGCCGCGCCACCCGCTGGAGCCGGGCGCGCCGATGGGGGCGCTGGTGGACGAGGGCCAGACCCGGCGCGTGCTGGATTACATCGCCAGGGGCCAGGCCGAGGGCGCGCGGCTGGCCCTGGGCGGCAACCGCATCGCCCCGGTGGAGGGCGGCTGCTACGTGGAGCCGACCGTGTTCGACGGGGTGCGGCCGGAGCACACCATCGCCCGCGAGGAGATCTTCGGCCCGGTGCTGGCGGTGATCCCGTTCGACGACGAGGCCGAGGCGGGGCGCATCGCCAACGACACCGTCTACGGCCTGGCCGCCGGGGTGTGGACCGCCAACCTGGCCCGCGCCCACCGCGTGGCCCGCGCCCTGCGCGCCGGCAGCGGCTGGGTCAACTACTGGGACGGCGGCGACATGACCGCCCCCTTCGGCGGCTACAAGCAGTCCGGCAACGGCCGCGACAAGTCCCTGCACGCCTTCGACAAGTACACCGAAATCAAGGCCACCTGGATCAACCTGGCGGGTTAGACTGGACGCCTCTTCCGCCAAGGAGGGGACGGGGATGGGCGGGGTGTCCCGCTCTTCCGTTTGCGACCAGCCTGGAGTCTTCCACATGCCCCCCTCCTCCGCAGGCCGTTCCGAAAGCGCCGCGCAGCTGGAACCCTGGGTGGCCTTCGACCGGGCCATGGCACTGGCGGAGTTCGCGCCCGACGGGCGGCTGGTCTTCGCCAACGACCGCTTCCGGGAACTGCTGGGCCTGGCCCCGGAGCTCGTCGGCACGCTGCGGCACGCGCAGCTGTGTCCGCCGGATGCGGCGGAGGATCCGGCCGGCGAGGCCATGTGGCGCTCGCTGCGCGCGGGGCGCGGGTTTTCCGGCGTGGTCGAGCGCGTGCGCATGGACGGCAGCCGCTGCCGGCTGGAAATGCTGTACGCCCCCGTGCAGGACGGGCAGGGACAGCTGGCGCACATCGTGGTGGTGGCCACCGAGGTCGCGCACGCCCGGCGCACGGAACTGGCCCGGGAGGGCCACCTGTGGCGCCTGTCGCTGGTGGCCGACGCCACCGACGCGGCCATCGTGATCACCGATGCGCATTCGGGGGTGGTCTACAGCAACGAGGGCTTCCGCCGCATGTTCGGCTGGACCGTGCCGGAGATGCGGGGCAGGAAGATGCTGGAGCTGATCGCGCCGCAGACCCCGGTGGAACTGTTCGAACGCGTACGCGGCGACCTGCGCGAGGGGCGCCCGGCGGAGATGGAGGAGGTGGTGACCGGCAAGGGGGGCGGCGCTACTGGGCCAGGATTCTCTGCAACCCGGTGATGGACGCGCAGGGGCAGTGGACCTACACGGTGTCGGTGCTGCTGGACATCACCAGGGCCAAGATCCACGAAGTGCTGCACCACCGCGCCCTGCAGGCGATGTCGCACGACCTGCCCCTGATGCGGGTGCTGGAGGTGGTGTGCGAGGAGGTCGAGCGCCTGGCGCCGGAGGTGTGCGCCTCCATCCTGCAGGTGGACGAGCAGGGGCCGCTGCATCCCCTGGCCGGCCCCAGTCTGCCGTTCAGCTACTCCTCGCAGCTGGACGGCGTGGCGATCGGGCCGCGGGTCGGCTCGTGCGGCACCGCCGCCTGGCGCAAGAGCCCGGTGCTGGTGACCGACATCGCCACCGATCCGCTGTGGGAGGGCTTCAGCCACCTGATCCTGCCGCTGGGCTTCAACGTCTGCTGGCCCACGCCCATCCTGCAGAAGGATGGCAAGGTGCTGGGGACGTTCGCCTTCTACTACCGGCAGAACAGCCCCCTGGTGGCCTCCAGCTTCCACCAGCAGCTGGTGCAGGCGTGCACCGACCTGTGCGCGCTGGCCATGGAGCGCGAGCAGGCGCGCCAGCGCATCCGGCAGCTGGCGTTCTACGATGCGCTGACCGGCCTGCCCAACCGCAGCATGCTGGAGACCCAGGTGGTGCAGCTGCTGGGTGCGGCGCAGGAGACCGGCCAGCGCGTGGCCGTCCTCTACGTGGACCTGGACCGCTTCAAGCACCTCAACGATTCCCTGGGCCACGCCGCCGGCGATGCGCTGCTGCGGGAGGTGGGCGCGCGCATCAAGGAGCTGGTCCGCCAGGGCGGCGTGGCCGGACGCCTGCCGGGGGACGAGTTCATCGTGGCCCTGCCGCTGCGTGCCGGGGAACAGGTCAACGCGCTGATCGAACGCTGGCAGGCGCACCTGATGCGGCCGCTGCAGCTGTCGGATGCGCGGGTGGACATGAGCATCAGCGTGGGCGTGGCCATGTATCCGCAGGACGGCACCTCCATGGCCGGCCTGCTGCACCGGGCCGAGATGGCCCTGCACCAGGCCAAGGCCGGCGGGCCGGGGCGGGTGGGCTTCTTCAGTCCCGAGCTGTGCCGCGTCCCCCCGGAACCCCTGGCGCTGGAGACCGTCGAACGGCTGCCCCCCACGGGCGTGCGCCTGTCCCTGGACGATTTCGGCACCGGCTACTCCAGCCTGAGCTACCTGCGCCCCCCGCCCCTCCCCGCGCTCAACCCCGCCCCGAGCTTCCTTGCCGACCCGGGGCCCGCCCCCCCCCCCCGCG
>NZ_PDWK01000052.1 GCF_010093135.1 Pseudoxanthomonas taiwanensis
GGTGAGCCTGGGCACGCGCGACCTGGCCACGCCGGAGGCCAAGCGCGGCCTGGTGCTGTCGTTCCTGCTGCCGCTGATCATGACCCTGTTCGCCTTCATCGGCGGCTCGCACCTGGCCATGGACGCCCCCGCCGGCGCGCGCGAGCGGCCGTCGGCTGGGGCCCCGCCGGGCACCCCCGCCCCGCGCGTCACCCACCCTTCCGAGGAAACGCCCGCATGAACACCACCGACAATCCCGAGGCCAGCCCGGCGCAGTTCGACGCGCTGCAGGACGAGACCGCCACCGACGCCCGCGACCTGAACCTGGACGTGATCCTGGACGTGCCGGTGACCCTGTCGCTGGAGGTGGGACGCACGCGCATGCCGATCCGCAACCTGCTGCAGCTCAACCAGGGCTCGGTGATCGAGCTGGAGCGCGGCGCCGGCGAGCCGCTGGACGTATTCGTCAACGGCACCCTGATCGCCCACGGCGAGGTGGTGGTGATCAACGACCGTTTCGGCGTGCGCCTGACCGACGTGGTCAGCCCCAGCGAGCGCATCCGGAGGCTGCGGTGATCCCGTTGCTGGCCACCGCCGCCACCGCGGTACGGCCGGCGGCGCAGGCCGCCGTGCAGCCGGGCGCGCACGGCCCCGGGCTGCTGGGCGCGTTCATGGCCATGCTGCTGGTGCTGGGCCTGATCCTGGGCCTGGCCTGGCTGCTGCGCCGCCTGCCGGGCGCCGGGTTCCGCCCGGGCGACGGCCTGCGCGTGGTGGCCACCCTGCCGCTGGGCACCAAGGAACGTGCCGTGGTGGTCCAGGTCGGCTCGCGCCAGCTGCTGCTGGGCGTGTCCGCCGGCGGCGTGACCCTGCTGCACGAACTGCCCGAACCGCTGCCGGCGCCCGGGCCGGTGCGTCTGCCGCAGAACCTGCCCGACTTCGCCCAGCTGCTGGCCAGGCGGCTGCGCAAGGATCCATAACGATGCCACCTTCCCTGCCCGTGTATGCGCGGCGCCTTGCCGCGCCGCTGCTCCTGCTGGCGCTGGCCTGCCTGCCGCTGCTGGCCCAGGCCGCGCCCGCCGCGCCGGTGCCCCCGGTGCCGCCGCAGCTGCCGACCCTGCCCGACGTGACCGTGGGCCGCATCGGCGACGCCCCGGTCAGCGTGCCGCTGCAGACGCTGCTGCTGATGACCTCCATCACCCTGCTGCCTTCGCTGCTGCTGGTGATGACCGCCTTCACCCGGATCATGATCGTGCTGGCGCTGCTGCGCCAGGCGCTGGGCACCGGCCAGACGCCGTCCAACCAGGTCCTGATCGGCCTGGGCCTGTTCCTCACCGCGCTGGTGATGCTGCCGGTCTGGCAGAAGGCCTGGGACGCGGGCCTGGCGCCGTACCTCAACGGCGAGATGGACTTCCGCACCGCCTGGCAACTGGGCACCGAGCCGCTGCGCGCGTTCATGCTGGCGCAGGTGCGCGAGACCGACCTGATGACCTTCGCCGGCCTGGCCGGGCACGACACCTACAGCGGCCCGGACGCGGTGCCGTTCCCGGTGCTGGTGGCCTCGTTCGTCACCTCCGAGCTGAAGACCGCATTCGAGATCGGCTTCCTGATCTACATCCCGTTCGTGATCATCGACCTGGTGGTGGCCAGCGTGCTGATGTCCATGGGCATGATGATGCTCTCGCCGATGCTCATCTCCGCGCCGTTCAAGATCCTGCTGTTCATCCTGGTGGACGGCTGGGTGCTGACCGTGGGCACCCTGGCGGCCAGCTTCAACGGAGTCTGACATGACCCCGGAACTGGCCCTCACCGAACTGCGCCGCGGCCTGGAGGTGATGCTCTGGGTCGGCGGCCCGCTGCTGCTGTGCGTGCTGGTGGTCGGCGTGGTGGTCGGCGTGGTCCAGGCGGCCACCCAGATCAATGAGCCGACCATCGCCTTCATCGCCAAGGCCGTGACCCTGACCGCCGCGCTGTTCGCCATCGGCAGCTTCCTCCTGGCCTACCTGGTCGACTACACGGTCGCGCTGTTTCACCGCATCCCGCACCTGATCGGCTGAGCACGGCATGGACGCGGCCACGCGGATGGTCATCGACGGCCAGGCGGCCTTCGGCATGATCGTGACGGTCATGTGGACCATGCTGCGTACCGGGGCCATGCTCATGGCCATGCCGGTGGTCGGCACCCGGGCGCTGCCGGCGCGGGTGCGGGTGCTGCTGGCCGGCACCCTGGCCCTGGCGATCGCGCCGATGCTGCCGCCGGTGCCGGAGTTCGCGGGGCTGGACGCGGCCACCGTGATGGGCGTGGCCCGCGAGCTGGCGCTGGGCGTGGCCATGGGCTTCGTCCTGCGCCTGATGTTCGAGGCCGGCGCCCTGGCCGGCGAGCTGGTGTCGCAGGGCATGGGCTTGTCCTTCGCTCAGATGAGCGACCCGCTGCGCGGCACCAGCTCCGGCGTGGTCGCGCAGTGGTTCTATCTGGCCTTCGGGCTGCTGTTCTTCGCCTCCGACGGCCACCTGGCGATGGTCACCCTGCTGGTGCGCAGCTACCAGGCCCTGCCGCTGGCGGCACCCTGGCCGGACGCACAGGCGATGCTGGCGGTGGTGCCGGACCTGTTCACCCAGGTGCTGCGCGGTGGTCTGACCCTGGCCCTGCCGGTGATGGTGGCCCTGCTGGCCTGCAACCTGGCCTTCGGCGTGCTGGCGCGGGCGGCGCCGGCGCTCAACCCGATCCAGCTGGGCCTGCCGGTGGCGGTGCTGATGGGCCTGTTCCTGCTGGCGGTGCTGGCCGGCGAGCTGGCCGCGCCACTGCGCGCCCTGCTGGACACCGCCTACGGCGCCGCCGCGCGGGTCACCGCCCCCTGAGGCCGGCAGCCCCGGCCCGGGCACTCCGCGGTCCGCGGCGGCGGGCCGGGTGCGGCATCGACCATCGGCAGGGTTTTCATCGGCCTTCCGCTCACGCATAGTCACGTGCGCCGGTATGGCCGGTGCAAAGGGGGCAATGCAAGGGGCACCGGTCCGGCCGCTGCAAGCGCGAGGCGATCCTGGTCGCGATCGCCTGCTTCCTGCTGCCGTTCCTGCCGATCCCCTACTGGCCGGAGTTCCGGCCCTACGCCGGCCCGTCGTCGCTGGTCAACCTGCACTGGGGCCTGCTGCTGGCGCTGCCGATGCTGATGCCGGACCGGCGCTACTTCCACGTGGGCTTCCTGGCCCTGCTGCTGTCCTGGTGCGCGCAGCTGGTGCTGCTCTACCCGGGCGAGGTGGTGCAGCGGTTCCTGGGCACGCTGCCGCTGTACCTGTCCATGTACGGCTGGACCCTGCTGTGCGCACGCCTGGCCGGCTGGCCGCGGCAGCGGCTGCTGTTCCGCCAGGAGGACATCGTCCCCTTCGGCGCGGTGGCCTTCGCCCTGTACCCGGCCGGCTGGGCGGTGGCGCACCTGGCCTTCGCCGGGCTGTTCTCCGGCCTGGAGGGCGAGGCGCTGTTCGAACAGGCCATCCGGGTGGGCTTCTCGCGCTTCTACGGCGTGCTCTGCGTCACGCTCCCGCTGGTGCTGTGGGTCACCGGCCGCCGCGAGCCGGCGCCGATGCAGGTGCCGCTGCGCGCTTGGGAGGTCGTACTGGTGGCCGCCTACAGCCTGCTGCTGGGCGTGATGCTGTGGGCCGTGCCCTCGCCGTCCGGGCACCTGCTCGGCGGCCTGCTGGACCAGCGCCTGATGTTCGCCGGCCTGGTGATGTGGGCGGTGCTGCGCCTGCCCTGGCGCTGGTCGGCGCCGCTGATCGCCTGCGTCACCACCCTGCTGGTGTCCTGGTGGGCGCCGGCACCCGTTCCGGGCTGCGCACCGACGCGCTGCAGCTGCTGCAGATCGGCCTGGAGATGAGCATGGCCCAGCAACTGATGGTGCTGACCCTGGTGATCAGCCGCGACAACCGCCGGACGATGGCGCGGCTGGCCGAGGAAGGCCGCCGCGACGGCCTGAGCGGCGTGCCCAACCTCAACGCCCTGCGCCACGACCTGGCCCGGCGCGACAGCCCGCCGGCGGAGATCGCCTGCCTGGGCGTGGAGCATCTGGACAGCCTGATGGCCGGCCTCGGCCTGCCGGCGCAGGAGGCGCTGACCGCGGCCCTGTACCGGCACCTGGGGCCGGACGTGCAGGCCTACACCCTGGGCATGGGCCGGTTCGTGCTGGTTCCGGACACCGACCAGGTGTCGTGGAAGGCGCTGCTGGCGCGGGTGGAGCAGTTCGAGTTCCGCTACGACAACGTGTGCGTGCGCATCGAGCCGCACCTGGGCGTGGCCATGCTGCGCGACGCCAGCCCGCAGGCGCTGGAGCTGGCCCTGCACGCGGCCTACGGCACCATGCAGTGCGCGCGCGACCGCGGCGAGACCGCGCCGGTGTTCGCGCAGGGGCAGTCCGACCCGGTGGCGCTGCGCGCCCTGCTGGAAACCCATTCGCTGGCGCTGTCGCTGCTGCGACGCCGCCGCATCGAGCTGCACGTGCAGCCGATACGCCGGCTGGGCGAGGCCGTCCCGGCCATGGGCGAGATCCTGTGCCGTCTGCGCGACGACGACGGCCGCCTGCTGCTGCCGCACGAGTACATGGCCGAGCTGGAGGCCAGCCGCGGCGTGGTGGAGCTGGACCGGGCGGTGATCGAGCACCTGCTGAAGTGGATGCGGGCCCATCCCGGGCCGCTGCCGTACCGGCGCCTGGCGGTGAACCTGACCGGGCGCAGCCTGATCTCCGAGCAGTTCCGCAACTGGCTGCCGTACCAGCTCGACGCCCTGCCCGGCTGCGCCTCCCGGCTGTGCTTCGAGGTCACCGAGCGGGTGGTCTCCGGCGGCATGGCCCAGGCGCGGCCGCTGCTGGAGGGCCTGAGCCGGCGCGGCTGCCTGATCGCCCTGGACGACTTCGGCACCGGCATGCAGAGCTTCGAGCGCCTGCAGCAGCTGCCCATCGACCTGATCAAGACCGACGGCAGCTTCATCCGCAACATCGCCCGCAACCCGCGCGACCGCGACCTGGTCCGGGCCATGGTCGCCATCGCCCGCGCCTACCAGGCCGAGACCGTGGCCGAGTACGTCGAGGACGAGGCCATCCTCGCCGAGCTGGGTGGCCTGGGCGTGGACTGGGTCCAGGGCTACCACATCGGCCGGCCCGGGCCGCTGCCCCGGCCCGGACCGGCCGCGGCCCCCGCGGAGGAGACCCCGGCCGGCTGACGGCGGCTGGAACGGGACTTGCATGACCTGCGCTGGATCCCCGTGTGCAGGAGCCGGCCATGGCCGAGAACGAGGACGGCCAGGAACGCACCGAACAACCTACCGAAAAACGCCTGCGCCAGGCGCGCGAGCAGGGCAACCTGCCGCGCTCGCACGAGCTGGCGACCGTGGCCGTGTTTGGCGCCGGGGTGGTGACGCTGGTCACCGCCGGCCCGCTGTTCGGGCGCGGGGCGCAGGGCTGGCTGCGCAGCGCGCTGAGCCCGGAACCGGCCCTGCTGGGCGCGCCCGAGCGGCTGTTCCCGCACATGGGCCTGCTGCTGCTGAAGCTGCTGCTGGTGGTTGCCCCGCTGATGGCGACATGCCTGCTGGCGGCCTTCGGGGCGCCGATGGTGCTGGGCGGCTTCACCTCCGCGCCCAAGGCCCTGGTCCCGGACATCAACCGCCTCAACCCGCTGTCCGGGCTCAAGCGCATCTACGGCCCCACCAGCCTGGCCGAGCTGGCCAAGTCGCTGCTGCGGGTGGTGCTGGTGGGCACCGCCGCCGGCCTGGCCCTGGCCCACGGCATGGACGTGCTGCGGGTCATGCCCAACCAGGCCCTGGAGGACGCCGTCCGCACCGGCCTGCATTTTGCCGCGACCCTGCTGCTGGCCTCCGGCGCCGCACTGCTGCTGCTGGCCGCCGCCGACGTCCCGTACCAGAAGTGGAACTGGACGCGGAAGCTGAAGATGACCCGCCAGGAGCTGCGCGAGGAGCTAAAGGAGAGCGAGGGCAACCCGCAGGTCAAGGGCCGGATCCGGCAGATCCAGTTCCAGTTGTCGCAGCGGCGGATGATGGAGGCCGTGCCCACCGCGGACGTGGTGGTGGTCAACCCGACCCACTACGCCGTGGCGCTCAAGTACGACGGCGGCACCATGCGCGCCCCCACCGTGGTGGCCAAGGGCGTGGACGAGGTGGCCCTGCGCATCCGCGAGGTGGCCGCACGCCACCGCGTGGCCCTGGTGTCCGCACCGCCTCTGGCACGCGCCTTGTATCGCGAAGGCCAGCTAGGCAAGGAAATCCCCGTGAGACTGTACGCCGCTGTCGCCCAGGTGCTGTCCTACGTCTACCAGCTGCGCGCCTGGCGTGCCGGCACCCTCAGGGCCCACCCGGAGCTGGGCCGGGTCGAGGTGGACGAGTTCCCGGAGGGTGACGGCCGGTGAGCACCGTGGCTTCCCCGCCGCTGGCGCGGCGCCTGCTGGAGCTGGCCCGCAACGGCCTGGGCGCGCCCCTGGTGGTGCTGGCCATGCTGGCCATGATCGTGGTGCCGCTGGCCCCGCCGGTGCTGGACGCGCTGTTCTCCTTCAACATCGCCCTGTCGCTGGTGGTGCTGCTGGCCGTGGTCTACGTGCAGCGTCCGCTGGACTTCACGATCTTCCCGATCGTGCTGCTGACCACCACGATGCTGCGCCTGGCCCTGAACGTGGCCTCCACCCGCGTGATCCTGCTCAACGGCCAGAACGGCCACGACGCCGCGGGCAAGGTGATCGCCGCCTTCGGCGAGTTCGTGATCGGCGGCAACTACACCGTCGGTATCGTCGTCTTCGCCATCCTGACCATCATCAATTTCGTGGTCATCACCAAGGGCGCCGGGCGCATCTCCGAGGTAACCGCGCGCTTCATCCTCGACGCCATGCCCGGCAAGCAGATGGCCATCGACGCCGACCTCAACGCCGGCCTGCTGACCCGCGAGGAGGCCAAGGCCCGGCGCGAGGAAGTGCGCGAAGAGGCCGACTTCTACGGCGCGATGGACGGCGCCAGCAAGTTCATCCGCGGCGACGCCATCGCCGGCATCCTGATCCTGGCCATCAACCTGGTCGGCGGCCTGGCGGTGGGCGTGCTCCAGCACGGCATGCCGGTGGCCGACGCGGCCGCCACCTACACCCTGCTGTCCATCGGCGACGGCCTGGTGGCGCAGCTGCCGGCGCTGCTGGTGTCCACCGCCGTGGCCATGCTGGTGACCCGTGCCTCGCGCGCCCAGGACATGGGCGGTGCGGTGGTGGGCCAGGTGTTCGGCCAGCACAAGGCGCTGGCCATCGCCGCCGGCATCCTGGGCGTGGTCGGCCTGGTGCCGGGCATGCCCAACGTCGCCTTTTTGACGCTGGCGGCGATCCTCGGCTTCTGCGCGTGGAAGCTCTGGCAGCGCGACGCCCGCGCCCCGGCGGCCGCCGATCCGGCCGGCGACGGCGCGCCGACGCCGGCGGCCGCCAGCAGCGCCGAGCCGGACTGGGACGAGCTGCGCCCGGTGGACCCGCTGGGGCTGGAGGTCGGCTACCGCCTGATCCCGCTGGTGGACAAGGGCCAGGGCGGCGAACTGATGGCGCGGATCAAGGCCGTGCGCCGCAAGCTGACCCAGGAGATCGGCTTCCTGGTGCCGCCGGTGCACATCCGCGACAACCTGGAGCTGCAGGCCAACCAGTACCGCGTGCTGGTGCACGGGGTGCCGGTGGCCACCGCCGAGATCCACCCCGACCGCGAGCTGGCCCTGGACCCGGGCGGTGCGCTCGGCCAGATCGACGGCATCAAGGGCAAGGACCCGGCCTTCGGCCTGGACGCGGTGTGGATCCAGCCGCACCAGCGTGCCCAGGCCGAGGCGCTGGGCTACACCGTGGTGGACCCGGCCACCGTGGTGGCCACCCACCTGTCCCACCTGGTGCGCGAGCACGCACCGGAGCTGCTGGGCCACGAGGAGGTGCAGCAGCTGCTGGCCACCCTGGCCAAGAGCGCGCCCAAGCTGGTCGAGGACCTGACGCCCAAGACCCTGCCGCTGTCGGTGGTGGTGCGGGTGCTGCAGAACCTGCTCACCGAGCGGGTGCCGGTGCGCCAGCTGCGCAAGATCGTCGAGGCCCTGGTCGAGCACGGCGCCCACACCCAGGACCCGGCCGTGCTCACCGCCGCCGTGCGCAACGCCCTGGGCCGCTTCATCGTCCAGGAGATCGCCGGAATGTCGCCGGAGCTGCCGGTGTTCACCCTGGCCCCGCCTTTGGAACGGGTCTTGCAGGACTCCGTGCAGGGCAACGGCGCCGCGCTGGAGCCCGGCCTGGCCGAGCGCCTGCAGCAGAGCCTGGCCGACTGCGCCCAGCGCCAGGAGGCGCGTGGCGAGCCGGCGGTGGTGCTGGTGCCGGCGCCGGTGCGCGCCGCCCTCGCGCGGCTGGTCCGCCACAGCGTGCCTTCGCTGGCGGTGCTGGCCTACACCGAGGTGCCCGAGGACAAGCGGCTGAAGCTGGTCGGCACGATCAGCTGATGGCCAAGGGGAACGGAGGAAGTGAACACATGGCCGGACCGAAAGCACGAACAAGCGGCCCACGACGCCGGTGGCGTCCGCCGCCGCCCGCCCCGCTCCTTCCGCCGTCCCTTTCCCACTGCCTGACCCGATCCGGTTCCGCGCCATGAAGATCAAACGATTCGTCGCCCCCGACATGCGCACCGCGCTGCGCATGGTGCGCGCCGAGCACGGCGCGGACGCGGTCATCCTCTCCAACCGCCGCACCGAGGAAGGCGTGGAGATCGTGGCCGCCAGCAACTACGACGAGGACGCCGTGCAGCGCGCCCTGCTGGAGGCGCAGCGGGCCACCGAGCCGGCGCCGCGCCCCAACCCGTTCCTGGCCCCCGCCGGGGCCCAGGTCCAGCCACCGGCGGCACCCGCGCCGCGTCCGGACTTCGCCGCGGCCATGGCCGCCGCCCTGGCCACCCCCACCGCGCAGGCGGTCAGCGCCGGCGTGGCCCCGGCGGAGGCAGCCGCACCGGCCCCGGTCCAGGCGTCCCCCGCCCCGGTCGCCGTGGCCGAACCCGCCGTCGCACCGGCGCCTCCCGGCGCCGCCGCCCCGGCGCTGGCCCCGGTGCCGACGCCGCCGGCCCCGGCCAGCGACGAACAGCTGGAGGCCATGCGCGAGGAGCTGGCGCAGATGCGCGCCATGATCGAGCGCGAGATGCACCGCCTGACCGACGAGCGCCTGCGCGGTTCGCCGGTGCGCCTGCAGGCCATGGAACTGATGGAGGACTACGGCTTCGATGCCGGCATCACCCGCGACGTGGCCCTGCAGATCCCGCCGGACACGCCGCTGCACCGCGGCCGCGGCCTGATGCTGGGCCTGGTCTCGCAGAAGCTGCCGATCTGCCCGGTGGACCCGATGGACCAGGGCGGCGTGATCGCCCTGGTCGGTCCCACCGGTGCCGGCAAGACCACCACCATCGCCAAGCTGGCGGCGCGCTTCGTGGCCGAGCACGGTCCGCGCGACATCGCCCTGGTGACCACCGACACCGCCCGCATCGGCGGCCGCGAGCAGCTGCACGGCTACGGCCGCCAGCTGGGCATCGCCGTGCACGAGGCCGACAGCGACGCGGCCCTGATCCAGCTGCTGCAGCGCCTGCAGGACTACCGGGTGGTGCTGGTGGACACCGCCGGCCTGGGCCAGCGCGACCGCGCCCTGGCCAGCCAGCTCAACTGGCTGCGTGCCGCCCGCCAGGTCAGCACCCTGCTGGTCCTGCCGGCCAATTCCCACTACGCCGACCTGGACGAGGTGGTGCGCCGCTTCAGTGCCGCCAGGCCCCAGGGCGTGGTCCTGACCAAGGTGGACGAGACCGGCCGGCTGGGCAGCGCCCTGTCGGTGGTCGTGGACCACCAGCTGCCGCTGACCTGGATCACCGACGGCCAGCGGGTCCCCGAGGACCTGCACCGGGCCAACGCGGCCAGCCTGGTCCTGCGCCTTGAAGATCTGCGCCGCGCTGCCGATAAGCCGAACGTCCCGGAGCATGACCATGCCGTCGCATGAGGTCCGATTCCCGCCCATGTCCGCCGCCAACAAGCCCCTGACCCCCGTCCGCAGCATTGCCGTCACCGGCGGCAAGGGCGGCGTGGGCAAGACCAACCTGTCGGTGAACCTGGCCGCCTCGCTGGCGGCGCTGGGCAAGCGCACCCTGCTGCTGGACGCCGATCTGGGCCTGGCCAACGTGGACGTGCTGCTGGGCCTGTCCCCGCAGTACACCCTGGCCGACCTGGTGGCCGGCCGCTGCGAGCTGGAGGACGTGATCATGGAGGGCCCGGGCGGCATGCTGGTGGTGCCCGCCGCCTCCGGTCGCCAGCACATGGCCGAGCTGCAGCCGGCCCAGCACGTGGGTCTGGTCAACGTGTTCAACGACCTGCAGCGCGAGCTGGACATCCTGGTGGTGGACACCGCCGCCGGCATCACCGACAGCGTGCTGACCTTCTGCCAGGCCGCCCAGGACGCGGTGGTGGTGGTCTGCGACGAGCCGGCCTCGATCACCGACGCCTACGCTCTGATCAAGGTCCTGTCCCGCGAGCGCGGCGTGGACCGGGTACAGGTGGTGGCCAACATGGTGCGCAGCCCGGCCGAGGGCCGCGGCCTGTACGACAAGCTCTCACGGGTGTGCGAGCGCTTCCTCGGCGACGTCTCGCTCAATTACCTGGGTGCGGTGCCACACTGCGAATGGCTGCGCATGGCGGTGCAGCGCCAGCAGGCCGTCGCCCCCGCCTATCCCGCCAGTCCGTCGGCGCGGGCCATCGCCGAGATCGCCCGGCGCGCGGCGCGCTGGCAGCCGCCGGCGGCCCCACGCGGCAACATCGAGTTCTTCGTGGACCGGATGATCCGGCAGGGGGCGGTCGCATGAGCCTGGCAGCCGCCGCCGAATACCGCGCCGTCCAGCGCAGCTGCGCCAGCGATGCCGTGGCGCGCCACGCCGACCTGGTCCGGCGCATCGCCCACCACCTGGCCGCGCGCCTGCCGGCCAGCGTGGAGGTCGACGACCTGATCCAGGCTGGCATGATCGGCCTGATCGAGGCCAGCCGCAGCTACGACCCCGACCAGGGCGCCTCGTTCGAGACCTACGCCTCGATCCGCATCCGGGGCGCCATGATCGACGAGATCCGCCGCGGCGACTGGGTGCCGCGCTCGGTGCACCGGCGCGCGCGCGATGCCGCCGCCGCGGTGCGCGAGATCGAGCAGGCCACCGGCCGCGCCGCCACCCCGCAGGAGGTGGCTGCACGCCTGGACATGTCGCTGCCGGAGTACCTGCGCCTGCTGGAGGACGCCTCGCGCGGTCAGGTGCTGAGCCTGGATTCGCACGTGGAGGACCACGGCGAGGTGCAGGTGCACAGCGGCGCCCCCACCCCGCAGCAGGCGCTGGAGCGCGCCGACTTCGGCCGCGAGCTGGCCGCCGCCATCGGCCAGCTGCCGGAGCGCGAGCAGCTGGTGCTGTCGCTGTACTACGAGCAGGAACTGAACCTGAAGGAGATCGGCGCGGTGCTCGGGGTCAGCGAGTCCCGCGTGTGCCAGATCCACGGCCAGGCGGTACTGCGGCTGCGCGCCCGCCTGTCCCAGTACGAACTGAGCGATGCCGGTCTGGAAGAGGACTGAGCGCGCAGGCTTTTGCAAACGGAGCACGTAGTGAACAAGAACATGCGCATCCTGATCGTGGACGACTTCTCGACGATGCGGCGCATCGTCAAGAACCTGCTCAACGATCTGGGGTACACCAACACCGCCGAGGCCGACGACGGCCACACCGCCCTGGCGGCGCTGCGCAGCCAGCCGTTCGACTTCGTCATCACCGACTGGAACATGCCGGGGATGACCGGCATCGAGCTGCTGCGTGCCATCCGTTCGGACGACAAGCTCAAGGCCCTGCCGGTGCTGATGGTCACCGCCGAGGCCAAGCGCGAGCAGATCATCGAGGCGGCCCAGTGCGGCGTGAACGGCTACATCATCAAGCCGTTCACCGCGCAGACCCTGGAAGAGAAGCTCAACAAGATCTTCGAGAGGCTGGCGGCCACCGCATGAGCACCACCTCGCCGGAACGCCGGGCCCTGATCCGGCGCCTGCACGAAGCACTCAACGCCCTGGAGCGCGGCGACGAGAGCGCCCTGCGCGCCGAGGTCGACGCCCTGGCCGCCGCCCGCACCCGCCCGCTGGTGCAGGGCCTGGGCCGGCTCGCCCGCGAGCTAAGCCAGGCCCTCGGCGAACTGCCGCAGGTGCCCGGCGCCAGCGGCGCCGAGCTGGACGACGCCTGCGCGCGCCTGGACCACGTGATCTCGGTCACCGAACAGGCCACCCACCGTACCCTGGACCTGGCCGACGAATGCCGCGCCCTGGTCGAGGGCCTGCGCGCCGAGGGCGTGTCGGTGGGCCAGGACCAGGTGCTGGACCGGATCCGCGCCAACCTGACCGAGATCGCGCTGACCCAGAGCTATCAGGACATCACTGGCCAGATCATCAAGCGCGTGGCCGGGATCGTGCGACGCATGCACGAGGGCTTCGGCGAACTGGGCCTGGCACAGGAAGGCAGGCCTGCCGAACCGGCCCTGGCCGGCCCGGCCGTGGCCGGCCTGGACCGCCACGCCGTCAGCCAGGACGATGCCGACACGCTGCTTGCCGGACTGGGGCTGTAGGCCATGAGCGGGGTGACGCCGGAAATCGCGGCCGACTTCATCATCGAGGCCCAGGAGATCCTGGACCGCCTCGGCGAGCAGCTGGTCACGCTGGAGCACGACCCGGAGGACCACGAGCAGCTCAACGCGGTGTTCCGCGGCTTCCATACCCTCAAGGGCGGCGCCGGCTTCCTCGGCGTGCAGCCGATGGTCGAGCTGTGCCACGCCGCCGAGGAGGCACTGGGCGCCGCCCGTTCCGGCCAGGCCCGGCTGGAGGCGCAGCACTTCGACGCCGCGCAGCGCTCGCTGGACTGGCTGCAGGCCATGGTGGACGCGCTCTCCGCGGGCACCGACCCCGAACCCGCGCCGCCGGCGCTGATCGCCCAGTTCAAGTTCCAGGCCGCGCCGCCTCCACCACCCGCCCCGCCGGCCGCCGCGTCGGACCCCATCAGCGAGGACGAGTTCGAGGCACTGCTGGACCAGCTGCACGGCAAGGGGGGTGCCCCGGGCCTGGCCACGCCGGCGCCGGCCGCGGCACCGGCCTCCGACACCATCACCGATGACGAATTCGAGGCGCTGCTGGACCAGCTGCACGGCAAGGGCGGCGCTCCCGGCGTCAAGCCGACGGCACCCGCCGCCGCCGCGCCGAAGCCCGCGACGCAAGCCCCCGCGCCCGCACCGCGTGCGCCGGCCCGCCCGCCCGCGCCACCGAAGCCGGCGGCCGCGGCCGAGGCCGAGCACACCGTGCGCGTGGACACCCGCCGCCTGGACGCCATCGTCAACCTGACCGGCGAACTGGTGCTGGCGCGCAACCGCCTCAAGACCCTGCGCGCACGCCTGCGCGACGAGGAACTGGACCGCGCCGTGGCCGGCCTGGACGTGGCCACCTCGCGCCTGCAGTCGGCGGTGATGCGCACGCGCATGCAGCCGGTGGGCAAGGTGTTCTCGCGCTTCCCCAAGGTCGCCCGCGACGTGGCCCGCTCCCTCAACAAGGAAGTGGACCTGGAAATGGTCGGTGCGGAGACCGAGCTGGACCGCAACCTGGTCGAGGCCCTGGCCGATCCGCTGGTGCACCTGGTGCGCAACGGCATCGACCACGGCATCGAGCCGCCGGAGATCCGCGAGGCCGCCGGCAAGCCGCGCGTAGGCAAGCTGCGCCTGGCCGCGCAGCAGGAAGGCGACTACGTGGCCATCGAGGTCTACGACGACGGCGCCGGCATCGACCCGGAGCGCCTGCGCGCCAAGGCGCGCGAGAAGGGCCTGCTGGACCCGGACGCCGCCGCCCGCCTGGGCCCGGAGGAATGCCTCAACCTGATCTTCCTGCCGGGCTTCTCGACCAAGGCCCAGGTCACCGACATCTCCGGCCGCGGCGTGGGCATGGACGTGGTGCAGTCGCGCATCCGCGAGCTCGGCGGGCAGATCCAGATCCAGTCCGAGCTGGGCCGTGGCACCCGCTTCCTGATCCGCGTGCCGCTGACCCTGGCCATCCTGCCGACCCTGCTGGTGCAGGCCGGCGAGGCGGTGTACGCGCTGCCGCTGGCGCGCGTGCAGGAGGTGCTGCACGCCGCGGCCTCCTCGCTGGGCTGGTTCGACGGCCGCCCGGTGCTGGACCGGCAGAGCCACACCCTGCCGCTGGTGGACCTGCGCCACTGGCTGGGCATCCCGGCCCGCGAGGCACCGCTGCTGACGGTGGTGGTGCTGCAGATGGGCGACGCGCGCTTCGGCCTGATCGTGGACCAGGTGCGCGGCCGCGAGGAAGTGGTGATCAAGCCGCTGCCGCGCGCCCTGCGCGGCCTGCCCGGCTACGCCGGCGCCACCCTGATCGGCGACGGCCGCCTGGCGCTGATCCTGGACGTCGACGGCCTGCGCGCCAGCAGTCCGTGAGCGCGCGGCGCACGCCGTGCGCGTGCGCCGTTCCGCGCAGCCGCGCGCCGGCGGCGATGCCGGCGGGCGTTCCCGCTCAAGTCCCAGTCCACGTGCGCCGATAACCCGACATATGGACATCCTCAGCCTCATCGGTCTGCTCCTTGCCCTGGTCGCGCTGATCGGCGGCGCCATCCTCAAGGGCGCCGGCCTCGGTTCGCTGTGGTCGGCCGCCGCGTTCGTGATCGTGATCCTCGGCACCTTCGCCGCGATCTTCGTGCACACCCCGCCGCCGGTGTTCAAGCGCGCCCTGGGCATCGTCGGCTGGGTGCTGCGCCCGCCGGCCGCCGACCGCGCCGCGCTGATGGCGCAGATCCTGGAATGGAGCAACATCGCCCGCCGCCAGGGCCTGTTGGGCCTGGAGCAGCAGGTCGGCGAGCAGGAGGACCCGTTCCTGAAGAAGGGCCTGCAGATGCTGGTCGACGGCGTGGAGCCGGAGCAGATCCGGCACATGCTGGAGATCGACCTGGAGAGCCAGGAGAACCAGGAGCTGGCCGCTGCCAAGGTGTTCGAGGGCATGGGCATCTACGCCCCGACCCTGGGCATCGTCGGCGCCGTGTTCGGGCTGATCGCGGTGATGAAGAACCTGGCCGATCCGTCCAAGCTCGGCCACGGCATCGCCGCCGCGTTCACCGCGACCATCTACGGCATCGCCTCGGCCAACCTGTTCTTCCTGCCGATCGCCTCCAAGCTCAAGGCGGTCATCGGCCGCCGCACCGGCGAGCGGGAGATGATCATCGAGGGCCTGATCGCGATCGCGCAGGGCGAGAACCCGCGCAACATCGAATCCAGGCTCGCCGGCTTCCTGCACTGACCCGGAGCCGTCGATGGCGCGCAGGAAGAAGCACGAGGAGCACGGCAACCACGAGGCCTGGGCGATCCCCTACGCCGACCTGATGACGCTGCTGCTGGCGTTCTTCGTGGTGATGTACGCCATCTCCTCGATCAACGAGGGCAAGTACCGCGTGCTGGCCGACGCGCTCACCGCTGCCTTCGGCGGCGCGCCGCGCACCATCAACCCGGTGCAGATCGGCAACCACCAGCTGCAGGGCTCGGACTACGACCGCCCCTCGCCGATCCGCTCCGGTGCCAAGCAGGGCCCGTCGGCACCGGCGCCCTCGCCCAACCCCACCCTGCTGCCGGCGCTGGCCTCGCACGCCCGCACCGGCACGCCGCTGGACGTGGCCAGCCGCGCCGCGGTGCAGCGCGCCCAGCGCCAGCTCGGCAACGTCGCCGCGCGCCTGGAGGATGCCCTGGCGCCGCTGGTCAAGGCCAGGCTGATCACGGTCAAGCGCGCCGAGCTGTGGCTGGAGGTCGAGATCAACAGCGACATCCTGTTCGACACCGGCTCGGCGGAACTGGACGCCTCCGCGCGCGAGGTGCTGGCGAAGATGGCCGAGGTGCTGGAGGGCACGCCCAACCCGGTGCGGGTGGAGGGCTACACCGACAACCGCCCGATCAACACCGTGCAGTTCCCGTCCAACTGGGAGCTGTCGGCGGCGCGCGCGGCCAGCGTGGTGCACCTGCTCGTCGCCCGTGGCGTGGCGCCCGAGCGGCTGGCCATGGTCGGCTACGGCGAGTACCGCCCGCGCGCGGACAACAGCACCGAGGAGGGCCGCAACCTCAATCGCCGGGTGGTGCTGATCATCCTCGCTGCGCCCGATGAAGAGGAGGCCGCGGACGGGGACACAGTCAAGGCCGTGACATCGGCGCCGATAAAGGAAGCGGACGTGCCCGAAGGCGGCAGCAACGGGCCGACCACCGCCAACCCGTAAAGTCAGGAGGATCGGATCGATGCGCGTGTGGGCGATCGCCAACCAGAAGGGCGGCGTAGGCAAGACCACCACCACCCTGGCCCTGGGCCGCGGACTGGCCCAGCGCGGCCAGCGGGTGCTGCTGGTCGACCTGGACCCGCATGCCTCGCTGACCCGCGCCTTCGGCGTGCCCTCCGATCCGCCGCCGGAGGGCGTGCTGGAGCTGTTCGCCACCCCGCCGCAGCCGCTGTCGGCGCTGGTCCGCCACAGCCCGGTGGAGAACCTCGGCTTCGTCTGCGCGCAGACCGCCCTGGCCACGCTGGAGCGGCGCAGCGCCAACCAGCCGGGCCTGGGCCTGGCCCTGTCGCAGGCGCTGGCCCGCCACGCCGGCCAGCACGACTACGTGCTGCTGGACTGCCCGCCGACCCTGGGCCTGCTGATGATCAACGCCCTGGCCGCGGCCGACCGTGTGGTGATCCCGACCCAGGCCGAACCGCTGGCCCTGCACGGCCTGGCCGGCATGCGCCGCACCGTCGAGATGGTCGAGCGCTCGCGCCGGCGGCCGCTGCCGGTGTCGGTGCTTCCGACCCTGTACGACCGCCGCACCCGGGCCGGCCAGGGGGCGCTCAAGCGCATGCAGGAGGCCCACGGCGCCCTGGGGGGGGAGGACGCGGTGCCGGTGGACACCCGCCTGTGCAACACCGACACGCTGGTGCAGCCGGTGGCCGAGGACGCGGGCTATCCGGGCCGTGCCCTGTCCGCCTACCGGCGGGCCCTGGAGTGGATCCTGGCCAGCGATGGCGAGGTCCTGGAGCGCGCGGCATGAGCGCTGCCGAAGTCCTCGACGAATACCTGGACGGACTGCTGGTGGGCGCCCCGATGAACACCCCGGCCGCGCCCGCCGCATCGCCGGCGGCGCCCGCGCCGGTCGCCACCACCCCGACGGCGACGGCGTCCCCGGCCCCGGCTCCGGCGCCGGCTGCCGCGCCTGCGCCCGCCACTCCGGCTCCGCGTGTCGCGGCGCCGGCACCGCGGGCCGTGCCGGCGCCGCGCAGCGCGCCGATCCTGGCCGGTGCGGCGCCCGCCTCCGCCGAGCCGTCCACGCCGGCGCCGGCGGTGGAACGCACTTCGCGCTGGCTGCGCCTGCGCTGCGGCCACCAGGCCTACGGCCTGGAGCTGCTGAAAGTGCAGGAGGTGGTGCTGCCCAGTCCGCTGCTGGCACTGCGCGGCACCCCGCCGGCCATGCTGGGAGTGATGAACCTGCGTGGCCAGGTGGTGCCGGTGCTGGACCTGGGGGTGCACCTGGGCCAGGCGTCGCAGCCGACCACGCCGGCCACCCGCTTCGTGGTGCTCGAGGACAAGGGCGACATCCTCGGCCTGCGCGTCAGCGCCGTCGAGGACGTGGTGACCCTGGCCGAGCCGCAGATCGAGGCCCCCGACCGCTGCCGCATGGGCCGGCTGCACAACGACCTGTTCCGCGGCATCGCCCGCCTCTCCGCCGAGCCGATCATCCTGCTGGACGCCACCTGCCTGCTGCAGACCGGCGGCCCGGGTGCCGGGGCCTAAAGCCTGGCCGATCGCGGCCGCTATCCAGTCGGACCCCAATCCCGGAGACGCGGTGAACACCGTGTCCCTTGGCGAGGCCCTCGGCATCGAGGCAAGCGCCGAACTCAAGGAGCGCCTGGCGGCGCACCTCACCGACCCGGCCGTCGTCCTGGACGGCGGTGCGGTCCGGCGTGTCCACACCGCCGCGATGCAGGTGCTGTGCGCCTTCTTCCGCAGCCGCGGCGCGCAGGGCCTGCGCACCGAGCTGCGCGGATGCAGCGACGCGCTGCGCGACGCCGCGCGCCTGCTGGGCCTGTCCGGGCAGCTGGGCCTTCCCACCCAAGACGAAGTGAAGAAGCAAACCGTGGAGAACGCCGCATGAGCGCACGCATTCTGGTAGTGGACGATTCGGCCTCGATGCGCCAGATGGTTTCTTTCGCCCTGACCTCGGCCGGGTTCGCCGTCGAGGAGGCCGAGGACGGCCAGGTGGCCCTCGACCGCGCCCAGAAGCAGCGCTTCAACGCGGTGGTGACCGACGTGAACATGCCCAACATGGACGGCATCTCGCTGATCCGTGCGCTGCGGGCCCTGCCGGACTACAAGTTCACCCCGCTGCTGATGCTGACCACCGAGTCGGCCGCCGACAAGAAGGCCGAAGGCAAGGCCGCCGGCGCCACCGGCTGGCTGGTCAAGCCGTTCAACCCCGAGCAGCTGGTCGCCACCGTCCAGAAAGTCCTGGGCTGATACCGCCCGCCGTAGCGAGCCGTCCCCGCCATGAACATGGACCTGCAACGCTTCCACGCCACCTACTTCGAGGAAAGCCGGGAAGGCCTGGACGCGATGGAGGCCGGACTGCTGGCCATGGATGGCGGCAGCACCGACCCGGAGGTCATCAACTCGGTGTTCCGCGCCGCCCACTCGATCAAGGGGGGCGCGGCGACGTTCGGCTTCGAGAAGATGGCCTCGCTGACCCACGTGCTGGAGACGCTGCTGGACGAGATCCGCGGCGGCAAGCGCGCCATCACCTCCGGTGCGGTGGACGCCATGCTCGCCTCGGTCGACGTGCTGCGCACCCTCCTGGCCGAGGCCGAGCACGGCAAGCCGTCCGACCAGGCGGCGGTGGAGGCGGCGATGGCCCGCCTGCAGCAGGAGCTGGGCTCGGCCCCCGCCGTCGCGCAGGCCAAGGCCGCCGGGCCGGAGCCGGAGGGCTGGAAGATCGCCTTCGCCCCGGCCCCGTCGCTGTTCATGACCGGTAACGACCCGCTGCGCATCCTGCGCGAGCTGGAGCAGCTGGGCGACCTGGACGTGACCGCCAAGCTGGACCGGATGCCGGACTTCCCCCAGCTGGATCCGCTGGAAGCCTGCATCGCCTGGGACCTGGGTCTGCGCGGCAAGGTCCCGCGCAGCGCCATCGACGACGTGTTCGCCTGGGTGGTGGACGACTGCGAACTGGACATCCAGCCGCAGCTGCCGGCCGCCGCGCCCGCCACCGGTGCCGGCGCCACGTCCGCCCAGGGCAGGCAGGCCGCGGCGGCGGTGGCCGCCGCGCACGTGGGCGAGGCCGAGACCTCGATCCGCGTGAGCGTGGACAAGGTGGACGCCCTGATCAACCTGGTCGGCGAGCTGGTCATCACCCAGGCCATGCTCAAGCAGTGCACCAGCGGCATGGACCCGACCCAGGCCGAGCGCCTGTTCGCCGGCCTGGACCTGCTGGAGCGCAACACCCGCGACCTGCAGGAGGCCGTGATCGGCGTGCGCATGCTGCCGGTGGATGCCGTGTTCCGCCGCTTCCCGCGCCTGGTGCGCGACCTGTCCACCCGCCTGGGCAAGCAGGTGCGCCTGCAGACGATCGGCGAAGGCACGGAGCTGGACAAGGGCCTGATCGAGAAGATCACCGACCCGCTGGTCCACCTGGTGCGCAACGCCATCGACCACGGCCTGGAGCTGCCCGAGGTGCGCCGCCAGGCCGGCAAGGACGAGACCGGCACCATCACCCTGGCCGCCTCCCACCAGGGTGGGCACATCGTGATCGAGGTCGCCGACGACGGCCGCGGCCTGGACCGGGCCAAGATCCTGGCCAAGGCTGCCGAGCGCGGCCTGCAGGTGCCGGAGAACCCGACCGACGCGCAGGTCTGGGACCTGATCTTCGCCCCCGGCTTCTCCACCGCCGACCAGGTCACCGACCTGTCCGGGCGCGGCGTGGGCATGGACGTGGTGCGCAGGAACATCCAGGGCCTGGGCGGCGAGGTGCAGATCGAAAGCGCGCCCGGCAAGGGCACCCGCGTGGTGATCCGCCTGCCGCTGACCCTGGCCATCCTCGACGGCATGGTCGTGTCCACCGGCGGCGAGATCCTGATCCTGCCGTTGAGCCACGTGCTCGAGGCGCTGCAGCCGGAAGCGGAGGACATCCGCACCGTCGCCGGCGAGGGCCGCGTGCTGCGCGTGCGCGGCGAGTACCTGCCGCTGATCTCGCTGGCGGACACCTACGGCTACCACGGCGGCGGCAGGGAGTCGCTGGTGGTGGTGGTCGAGGGCGACGGCCAGAAGCTGGCGCTGGAGGTCGAGGAGCTGGTGGGCCAGCAGCAGGTCGTGGTCAAGAACCTGGAAAAGAACTACCGGCGCGTGCCGGGCATCTCCGGCGCCACCATCCTGGGCGATGGCCGCGTCGCGCTGATCGTCGACGTCGGCGGCCTGGCGCGCATGCGCCAGGTGCAGAAGGCCGCCTGATACCGCACAAGTCTCCCTTGCCTGCATGGCACGGCCGCGTTCCACGGCGCGGCCTTCTTTTTTGGCGGCGCCCCGTCCCGGCGCACCCGCTGCGGCTGCCCGCCCTGCCCGGCTCCCTTCATTCCCTTGAACCGTTAACCGGCCGTCAGAGGCACACCTCAAGGCAATCGCCACCGGCGCCGATGTCGTGGATAGGGCGCACCCCGTCGGGGTGCTCCCGATCCAGGGGAATCGGGGAAGAGGTTTGATCAGGGAAGAACACGGGACTGGAGTCCCCCTGCACGTCCCCGGTATCCCCGGGGGGGCCGGCGGAGCCGCGCACCATGGCGGCCCCGGGATGTTCCCGGCGGGTGAAGCTGGGGGACACGGAAGTCCGCCGGTCCCACCTTCCGGCCGCATCCGGCCACCACGACCTGCGCCGCGTGTCGGTTCCGCGGCGCAACCAGCCGCGACGCCATCGCCCCGCGTCCACGCCCGGGGTTTCCGCCATTGCCCGCCAGCCGCGTCCGCCCTCCCGGGTGGCCGCGTCCGACTGCTCATGCCGATGAAGGAGATCATCCATGACCGATAGCGCATCCATCCTGACCGTCCGTCACGCGTCCCCGGCCTGCCTGGAGGAGGTGGCGGCCGCGGCCGACCGGCTGTTCCTGGGCGTGGCAACCGTGCTGGCGGGCCTCTCGCTGTTTGCCGCGGTGGCCGGTGGCCACTGGGGCGCGTTCCTGGGGGCGGCCCTGCCGGCCCTGCTCCTCGTCGCCGTACTGGCGCGGCTGCGTCCGGGAACCCGGCCGGGCCGGACGGTGGTGGCGCTGGCGCTGGTGGCGCAGGCCGTCACGCTGGTCCACCAGTCCGGAGGCATGTCCGGGCTCCACTTTGGCGCGATCGTCCTGCTGCTGGCCCTGCTGCTCCAGTACCGCGACTGGCTGCCCATCGTCGCGGCGGCGGCGGCCCTCACCGCCTGGCAGGCGGCGTGCCTGGCCGTGCAGCCGTCCGTGCTGCATCCGTCCGCCACAGCCGCCAGCGCGCTGCTGCACATGACCTTCGTCGCCACGGAGGCCGCGGTGCTGGCGTGGATGGCCGTGCGCCTGCGGCGGCAGCTGCTGCAGCTGGGCGCCACCCCGGGCATGCTGGCGATGCTGGCCCGGGAGCTGGCCGAGGAGCGCCCGGTACCGGAGGCGGTTGCCGCCCGCGAGTGGGCGCCGGGCTCGCTGGCCCAGGCCCTGGTGGAACTGGGTCGGCGCATGGCCGGTCGCCAGGCGGAGGAAAGCGCGCGCGCCCGGGCCTACGTGCGCATGCACACGGCGCTGGACTGTGTGACCACCAACGTGATGATCGCCGACGCCCAGCGCCGGATCGTCTACGCCAACCGGCCGCTGCTGCGCATGCTGGCCGAGGCGCAGGAGGACATCCGCCGCGACCTGCCGGACTTCGACGCCGCCACCGTGGTCGGCAACAGCATCGACATGTTCCACCGCGACCCGTCCCGCCAGGAGCGCATGCTGGCCGCCCTGACCGGCACCCACCGCGCCAACATCCGCATCGGCGGGCGGAGCATGCGCCTGATCATCAACCCTGTGGTCGGCGGCGACGGCGGCCGCATCGGCTACGTGGTCGAGTGGGCCGACCGCACCGGCGAGGTGCGGATCGAGGAGGAGGTCAGCCGCATCGTCGAGGCCGCGGCCGCCGGTGACCTGTCCGGCCGCATCGACACCAGCGACAAGCAGGGCTTCCTGCTGCAGCTGGCGGTGCAGCTGAACAGCCTGCTGGACGCCAACGCGATCAGTCTGGCGGAAGTGTCCCGCCTGCTGTCCGGCCTGGCCCAGGGCGACCTGACGGTGCGGATGGAGGGCGACTTCCGGGGGGTGTTCGCCCGCATGCGCGACGACGCCAACGCCACCGTCGAGCGGCTCAAGTCCATCGTCCACCGCATCCAGGAGGCCTCCGGCGCCATCAGCACCGCCTCCACCGAGATCGCCTCGGGCAACG
>NZ_PDWK01000053.1 GCF_010093135.1 Pseudoxanthomonas taiwanensis
GCTGGCTGATGCGCTGGATCGCGGCTTTTTGTGCCTGGATGCTGGGGGCGTTGATTTCGCTCATCACGGCTGGATCGCAGCCAACGGTACCCGCACGGGGATGAGAGGCGGATTCTTCAGGGCCGACGTAGTAGCGCGCGCCCCAGGTCGCACTCCACGGGCCGTGGCTCCAGGTCAGGCTGGCGTTGGAGCGGATCCGGAGCGTGCCGACCAGGCCCGGCGAGGTCGCCCAGCCCACCAGCTGCTGCGGCAGCGAGTTCGGGTTGGTGTCGGTCTTGATCTCGTCGCGGCTGGTGTAGGTGGTCTGCCAGAGCAGGGAGAAGTCGCCGATGCCGGTGCCGAGCCTGTAGCTGAGGTCGAAGTCGTAGCCCTCGGCCTCGCGGTAGCCTGCGTTGATGCTGGCGAAGCTCAGGCTGTTGACGTAGCCCCGCACCGGGTCGCGGGTGAAGATGGTGCAGCGCTGCGCGTCGCCCTGGATGTAGCAGTCGTTGAGGATCTGCGTCGGGCTGTCGGCGACGATGGTGTCCTCGATCCGGATCTTCCACCAGTCCAGGCTCACGTTCAGGCCTTCCAGGAAGCCCGGGCTCCACACCACGCCCAGCGTCTTGGACTCGGAGGTCTCCGGCTTCAGGTTGGGGTTGGAGCCGGAGAAGAAGGCCACCGGGGTCTGCGAGTTCGGCTGGGCGGCATCAACGAAGCCCTGTGCCTGCTGGCGGAATCTGGCGGCGTCGGGGATGTCCTGGGCGCAGCGGGCCAGTACCTGCAGGTTGGAGGCGGCGGCGCCGAACAGCGAGTCGCAGGGGGGCGGTGAAGAAGGAGAAGGTCTGCGAGCCGCCGCCGTACAGGTCGGCGATGGTCGGCGCGCGGAAGCCCTCGGCCCAGGTGCCGCGAAGCATCAGCGACTTCACCGGCCGCCAGGTGAAGCCGGCCTTGCTGTTGGTGGTGGTGCCGAAGGTGTCGTAGTCCGAATGGCGGGTGGCGGCGCCGAGGGTCAGCTCGTCCACGCCCGGCAGGTCGGCCAGCAGGGGCAGCAGCACCTCCAGGTACACCTCGTCCAGGCTGTAGCTGCCGCGGGTCGGGCCGGCCGACAGGGTCGTGGGGTTGCCGGTCACCGCCATCGCGTCGGGGACGAACTCGCCGGACTCCTTGCGGCTCTCCACGCCGACCGCGAAGCAGGCGTCGCCGCCGGGCAGGATGAACAGCGTGCCGCTGAGGTTGGCGCTGAAGGACTTGGTCTCGGTCTCGCTGGTGGAGTTGAGCGTCTGGAACAGGAAGTCCTGCAGCTGCTGGTTGCCGGTCAGGCCGCCGTCGCCGGTGCGCCCGTAGGGGATGAACGGGTTCCACGGCACGCAGTCGCTGAGCGGGATCGGGTTGCTGGGCGTGCCGCACTGGACCACGCCGTCGGCATTGAGGAAGGAGGGGCCGACCGCCTGCGCCACGCGGCTGAGGTTGAGGTTGCCGTAGTTGGCCTGGACGACCTTGTTGTTGTACAGGTAGCCGACGTCCCAGTCGAAGGTGCGCCCGCTTAGCTCGAAGCTGCCCTCGAGGCCGGCGGTGAAGCGCCAGGTGGTCGACTCCGGGCGGTCCACCCGCGGCACCTCCCAGGTGCGGCGCCAGAAGGTCACGGCCTGCGGGTTGGCGAAGCCGTGATGGCTGCCGACCGGGTTGTAGTAGCTGTCCTCGGACATGAGGATGTTGGAGGATCCGCTCTGGAACGGATAGCCAGCCACCTGCCGCTCCGAGTCGCGGTTGCTGTACAGCATGTTGCCGCGGAAGCGGACCTGCGGGCTGAAGTCGTAGGTCGCGTCCACGAACAGCGAGCGGCTCTCCAGCGGCGTGCGCAGGTGCATTTGCTGGTTGGTGTTGCTCTTGTCGGCGGTGGAGCCGGCCGGGTCGGCCGCGCTGGTGCCGGTGTTGGTGTTGAGCGGGTGGTAGTTGGCCAGGTCGCGCCAGTCGGCGCCGGGGTCGAGCACGCGGTTGCCGCCCAGCGCGGCCGGCAGGTTGATCACGCCCCACTGGCTGACCGTGGTCCAGCCGCGGGTCGGGTGGCGGTGGCTCTGCGGATAGGCGGAGAACGGCCGGTCGCCGGCGAACACCGCCTCCTCCTTGCGGTATTCGGCGGCCACGGTGACCGAGCCGCGGTCGGTGCTGTAGCCGACCACCATGTCGGCGCGGGTGGTGTCGCCGTCACCCTCGGTGTACTGGCCGAAATAGGCGCCGGCGGAGGCGCCGTCGTAGCCGCTGCGGGTGATGATGTTGATCACGCCGGAGATGGCGTCCGAGCCGTAGATCGAGGAGGCACCGTCCTTCAGCACCTCGATGCGCTCGACCGCGGCGGTGGGGATCAGCGAGGTGTCCTGCAGGCCGCCGGTGGTGATGCCCAGCCGCCTGCCGTTGAGCAGCACCGGGGTGCGGGTGGTGCCGAGGTTGCGCAGGGACACGTACCGGCCGCCCACCGCCTCGCCCGCCGACAGAGGCTGGGCGCGGCTGATCGCCGGCGCGCCGACCGCGGCGACGTTCTGCAGGATGTCGGCCACCGACTGGAAGCCCTGCTTCTCGATGTCGGCGCGGGTGACGGTCAGCACCGGCTGCTGGGTCTCCAGCTCGACCTGGCGGATGCGGCTGCCGATGACTTCGATCCTGTCCAGGGTGGTCGGCTGCTCCTGGCCCTGCTGTGCGGCGGCGGCCGGTGCCCCGACGGCCGTGGCCACGGCCAGGGTGGCCAGGATCGCCTCGCGCAGGCGCGCGGCCGGGCGACGGTGGTGGTGGTCGAGGGCCGGCCCACCGGCCGGCGTGGCGTTGGCAGGGAATTTCCGCTTGGACATGACGCCTCCACTGGGTCTGGCGCGGCGGGCGCCGCGCCGTTCCAAGCTAGGAATCTCCGGCCGCCGGCGATGTACGGAGGTGGAAGCGGCCGGTGTGCAACGCTTGCGGAAAAAACCATCGTTAGACGTTTGCGCCGACGGGGCGACGCGTGCGCCCGGTACGGCGGAGCCGCCGCCCCCCCCCGCGCGGATGGCGCCATGTCCGGCGTGAACCCGACGGGGCGGTGGCGGGCCGGCGCGCCTAGACGTGCAAGGGCAGGTGCTGCTCCCCGGCCGGAGGCTGGGCCGTGTCCGTTGCGGCGTGCAGGCGCGCCTGCGTCGCGGTCAGGCCGAAGGCCTGGCGGAACGCGCGGCAGAACGCGCTCGGACTCTCGAAGCCCAGCGCCTCGGCGATCTCGCACACCGGCATGCGCGTGAACCGGACCAGCCGCCATGCCCGCTGCAGGCGCAGGCGCGCGGCGTACTCGGCCGGCGTCTCGCCGAACACGCGGCGGGAGATGCGCAGCAGGTGGTGCGGCGAGTAGTTGGCGCTGGCGGCCAGGCGGCGCAGGTCCGGACGG
Source organism: Pseudoxanthomonas taiwanensis (assembly GCF_010093135.1). Classification (GTDB taxonomy): domain Bacteria; phylum Pseudomonadota; class Gammaproteobacteria; order Xanthomonadales; family Xanthomonadaceae; genus Pseudoxanthomonas; species Pseudoxanthomonas taiwanensis. The sequence continues at coordinate 3,386 of NZ_PDWK01000053.1, forward strand.
TGCTCCAGCTGGCGGCGGATCAGGTCCTGCACGCGCAGCAGCCGCAGCAGGGTCTGTTTGCGCCGCTGCAGGGTGCGCCCGGTGCAGCGCGCCATGCATTCCAGCAGCGGCGCCTGCTCGTGCAGCAGCGACTGCGCCAGGGCGCGCCAGGTGGCCTCCACCAGCGCCGTGTCGCCGTCGCGGACGCAGCGCGCCACGTGCAGCAGCAGCCGGGCCACGCCGCGCGGGCAGGGGGCTTCCCAGGGCAGGGGCTCGACCGGGCCGCTGCGCTGGCTCCACGCCGCCAGCGGCGCGGCCACCGCCAGTGCATGTCCGGCGGCCACGCCGGTCAGCACGCCGTCCCGCCACACCAGCAGGTGGCGGGCGGGCAGCGACCAGAAATCCTCGCCGGCGCGCAATTGCAGGTGTCCGGGTCAGGGGCAGGAGCACGGTCAGCCAGCCCTGCGGCAGGCGGCACACCGGGGCACGTCCGCGTGCCGACAGGCGCAGGACCTGGAGCGCGGCCGGCGCCGCGGGAAACGGTGGCGCGGCAGGCGGCGCGGCGGAGGTGTCATCGGGGGGAGGGGAGTTTTCCATCGCGCGTCCTGCAGGCGTGGCGGGCCCTGCGGCGGGACCGAGGGCGATGCTAGGCAGAGGGATGGCCCGGTGGCGGAGCCAAATTACGTCAGTCAAGGCGGGCCATTTGTGCATGCATGGATATTTCCCGGTGCCATTCACGGGCTGTTTACGCATCGTGGCCATGGATGCACATGGAAAAGGGCCGCTCCGGCCAATGCCTGCAAAGGCCGGGTGGCGCTTGAATGGAGCCAAATGCAGCCGGACGGGGCATGTACCTGGAACTGGATGGCAACGGCCCGCTGCACGTGCAGCTGACCCGGGCCCTGAAGGACGTGGTGCTGGAGGGACGGCTGGCCCGTGGGGCGCGCCTGCCACCCACCCGCCAGCTGGCGCGGGAGCTGGGGGTATCCCGCAATACCGTGCTGGCGGCCTACGAGCAGCTGCCCGTGGAGGGTTTCATCGAGGGCAGGGTGGGATCGGGCAGCTATGTCGCCCGGCCGCTGCGCACGCTGGACGGCGGCACCGCCGCGGCCGCACCGGTGCCGCCGCAGTCGGAGTTCGCCCGCCGCGCCCGGGTCTTCCACGACCACGCGCGTATCCCCGGCCGCACCGTGCCCGGCGTGCGCTACGCGTTCCAGTACGGTGTGCCCATGGCCAACCCCGCGTTGACCACGGTGTGGGCGCGCGAGCTGGCGCACGCGGCCGTCTACACGCCGCCGGGCTACCCGCCGGCGCAGGGGCTGCCGGCGCTGCGCGAGGCGGTGTGCGACTACCTGGCGCGCCGCCGCGGCGTGGTGGCGTGCCCGGACGACGTGTTCATCGTGGCCGGCACACAGCAGGCGCTGGCGCTGGCCGCGCGCGTGCTGCTCGACCCCGGCGACGTGGTGGCGCTGGAGGAGCCGCACTACAACGCCCTGCGCGAGGTGATGCAGATCCACGGCGCGCGCCTGCACACCGTGACGGTGGACCGCGAGGGCCTGTGCTGCCACGCGCTGCCGTGCCCGCCGCCGAAGCTGGTCCGCGTCGCGCCGTCGCACCAGTTCCCAACCGGTGCGGTGATGTCGCTGCCGCGGCGCATGACGCTGCTGGACTACGCGCGCCGCCACGGCTGCTGGGTGCTGGAGGACGACTACGACGGCGAATTCCGCTACGACGGCCGGCCGCTGGCCGCGTTGCGCTCGCTGGACCGGCACGGACGGGTGCTGTACGTGGGCACCTTCTCCAAGGTCGTGTTCCCGGCCCTGCGCCTGGGTTACCTGGTCGTGCCGCCGGGGCTGCGCACCGACTTCCTCAACGCCAAGTGGCAGGACGACTTCGGTTCGCCCACGATCGAGCAGGCGGCGCTGGCGCGCTTCATCGCCAACGGCGGCTTCGAGCGCCATCTGCGCCGTGCGGCCCGGGCGTTGCGCGATCGCCGGCAGGTGCTGCTGGAGGGCATGCGCGCCGGCGCCGGCGACCGTCTGGAGATCGAGGACTCGCACGCCGGCATGCACCTGCTGGCCTGGCTGCGCGGCCGCGACCGCGCGGCCGGGGAGGCGCTGGTGGCGCACGCCCGCGCGCGCGGGCTGGCGCTGTATCCGGTCACGCCGTACTACCTGGATCCGCCCGACCGCGCGGGCCTGCTGCTGGGGTTCGCCAGCCTGACGACGGCCGAGATCCGCGAGGCGGTGGCGCTGCTGGTGCGCTGCCTGGAGGAGGCCGGCTGACGGAACTCAGCGTCCCGCGCGCAGTGCCAGCAGCGGCGCCGCAGCCAGGCACAGCAGGTCCAGGGTCGTGTTGGCCAGCCGGCTGAGCACCAGCACGTAGTAGGCGCCCATCTTCGGCGCAGCCTCCCACGGGGCCAGGCCCATCTGCGCGCCGATGTGGCCGGAGGCCACCAGCCACTGCACCGCCAGGGCCACCGCCACGGTCGCCGCCGCGGCCAGCAGCGCGCGGCCCGTACCGCGCGGCATCCCGCCCAGGCGCAGCAGCCAGGCCGCCTGCAGCGCCGCCGCCAGGGCCACCCAGCCGTGCTGGTGGCCGGTGGCCAGGGCCAGCGAGGTCCAGGCCACGACCATCGTCGCCGACCCGAGCAGGAGCAGCAGCGCCCCGAGCCAGGAGTTGCTGCGGCGGGGGCGGGGCGTGTCGGGTGCGGGCATCGTGCGGACCGGTACAGGGACCGCCTAAGGATACGCGCTGGCCGCATCGGCTAGAATCCGCACTTCCCCGGCCCACACGGGGCGGCGGCTTGCAAGCGCGGCCGGCAGCCCCATATCCCCCGCATGTATTCCCGCAGCAGCGAACCCGTCCGTTTCGAGCGCGACTGCGCCGCCGTCATGGTGCCGCAGGGCGAGGCCGTGACCCTGCCCGCGGGCAGCGTCGGCTACATCACCCAGAGCCTGGGTGGCAGCTATACGGTGTTCGTGGAAGGCAACCTGTTCCGCATCGCCGGCAAGGACGCCGACGCCATCGGCAAGGAGCCGCCGCCGCCGCTGGAGCTGCCCGAGGATGCCAGCGACGAGGACGTGGAGGCGCTGGTCTGGCGCCAGCTGCGCACCTGCTTCGACCCGGAGATTCCGTTCAACATCGTGGACCTGGGCCTGGTGTACGAGGCCAACCTGCGCCACCGCGAGGACGGCAGGCGCACGGTCGAGGTCAAGATGACCCTGACCGCGCCCGGCTGCGGCATGGGCGAGATCCTGGTGGACGACGTGCGCAGCAAGCTGGAGCAGATTCCCACCATCGCCGAGGCGGACGTGGAGCTGGTGTTCGATCCGCCGTGGGGCCGGCACATGATGTCGGAGGCCGCCCGGCTCGAGACCGGGATGTTCTGACCGGCCACGGTGCCGCCGCGCCCGCCTGCGCACCCGGCGCCGGGGAATCCCTGCGACGCGGGGAAGGGCGCTCAGGGGTGGCTGATCCTCGCGGTCCGCGCCCGCAGCACGCGCACCGCATCGGCCGGGGCCAGTTCCACCAGCAGGCCGCGCTGGCCGGCGTTGATGAACACGCCCGGCTCGCCCAGTGCATCGGCCTCGAACCACACCGGCGCCGGGCGCTGCTGGGCGAAGGGGCTGATCCCGCCGATCCGGTAGCCGGTGCGGCGCTCGGCCTCGGCCGGCTCCATCATCCGCGCCGTCCTGCCGCCGGCGGCCGCGGCCAGCGCCTTCGGCAGCAGCTGGCGGTCGCTGGGGATGACCACGCACACGGCCTGCGCGTCCACCCGGGTCATCAGGGTCTTGAGCACGCGCCCGGGCGGCACGCCCAGCACGGCGGCCGCGTGCAGGCCCTTGCCGCCGGCGGCGGCGTGTGCGTCGTAGTCGTAGGCGTGCAGGCGCCAGGCCACCCCGGCCGCGTCCAGCAGGCGCGTGGCGCGGGTGACCTGGGACATGGGCCGTCAGCAGGCCTCGAAGCGGTTGGCGCTGACGTTCTTGCGCACCCGCTCCGGGTTCCAGATGCGGCCGTTCATGGCGATGTACACGCCGGGCGGCAGGCTCTGCACCGCACCGACCGCGCAGCCGATGTTGAACTCGGCGTCCGAGCCGCGGAAGCGCGCCGGGTTCAGCGCGCCGGTCAGGACGATGGTCTTGTCGGGGATGGACTCCAGCACGCGCGCGGTTTCGACCATGGTGTCGGTGCCGTGGGTGACCAGCACGTGGCCGCCGGGCTGGGCGGCGATGGTGGCGCGCACCAGCTCGCGGTCGGCATCGGTGATATGCAGCGAGTCCTTGCGCAGGATCGGAATGACGGTGTAGCGGAAGGCCACGCCCAGCTCTTCCAGGATGCGGCCGATCTGCGGCTCGCCGATCTGGTAGTCGGACTTGTCGTCGAAGTAGATCTTGTCGATGGTGCCGCCGGTGGTGACGATCAGCAGTTCTTCCATGGGCAATCCTCGCCGGCGCAGCGGCGCCGGGCGTTGAAGGGGGCGGCGCGGGCGGGCCGCGCGGCGCGGAAAGCGCACATTATCGGCGATGCACGCGCGCCGCGGGCCGTCAGCGGCCGCGCGTGCCGGAGCGGGCGCGCACACCCGGCCAGCAGGCGGCCAGCAGCACGGCCAGCGCCAGCACGATCCCGCCCCAGGCCCAGGCGCGCTGGGCCGGGTGCGCCCAGGCCACCATCACCCCGTGGCTGAACCAGAACAGCGCAAGCACGCCGGCCCAGAACGCGGCACGGGCGCGGCCGCGCCACACCGGCCAGGCCAGCAGCAGCGGCGGCAGGGCGAACACCAGCAGCGAGGCCAGCAGGTGGCGGTCGTCGCGGAACCAGGCCGCGTACAGCGCGGCCTGCGCCAGCAGCGCGGCGCCGGCCAGGCGGGAGGAGGCGGAGGCGGCCATCAGCGCGCCAGCCTCGCGGCCACGTCCGCCAGGCGCCGGCCCAGCGCCCTTGCCAGCGCGGCCTCCTCGGCGGTGGGCTGCGGGTCGTCCTCCGGCCCGGCCACGTGGCTGGCGCCGTAGGGCGTGCCGCCGCCCCGGGTGCTGGACAGCAGGGGCTCGGTGTAGGGGATGCCCAGCAGCAGGCAGCCGTGGTGCAGCAGCGGCAGCATCATCGACAGCAGGGTGGCTTCCTGGCCGCCGTGGTGGGTGGCGGTGGAGGTGAACACCGCCGCCGGCTTGCCGGCCAGGGTGCCGCTGGCCCATTCGCCGCCCAGGCCGTCGAGGAAGTGCTTGAGCGGGGCGGCCATGTTGCCGAAGCGGGTCGGACTGCCCAGGGCCAGGCCCGCGCATTCGGCCAGGTCGCGCGGCTCCACGTAGGGCGCGCCGTCCTCCGGCACCGGCGGGGCGGCCTGGCGGGTGACGAAGGCCACCGGCGGCACGGTGCGCAGGCGCGCCTGCATGCCGGGCACTTCCTCCGCGCCGCGGGCGATCTGCCGCGCCAGGCGCGCGACCGAACCGCCGCGGCTGTAGTACAGGACCAGGATCTCGGGCATGGCGTATGCGGATTCGGGAAAGGCCGCCAGTATCGGCGATGCGGCCATGCGCGCGCATCGGGTAGGCTTCGCGGATGGAACGCGCCGGATTCGTCGCCATGTGGAGGGAACGCCTGCGGGACCGGGCACGCGCGGCCACGTTCGCGCGTTTCCTCTGGCACCGCTTCCTCGACGACCGCCTGTTCCAGGCGGCCGCCGCGCTGGCCTACACCACCACCTTCGCCCTGGTGCCGCTGGCGGTGGTGGTGCTGGGCGTGCTGGCCGCCTTTCCGGTGTTCGACCAGTGGAGCGCCGCGCTGGTGGACTACGTGTTTTCCAACTTCATGCCCAGCGCGGCGCGTGCCATCGCCTCGCACCTGGACCGCTTCACCGCCAACACCCGGCAGCTGACCGCCGCCGGCACGGTGGCCCTGGTGGTGTCGCTGCTGGTCACCCTCAACAGCGTGGAGGCCACCTTCAACCGCATCTGGCGCGTGGCCAGCGCGCGGCCGCGTCTGTCCCGCTACCTGGTGTACTGGACGGTGCTGACCCTGGGCGCGCTGCTGGCCGCCGCCTCGCTGTCGATCTCGGCGCGCTTCTTCGCCCTGCCGCTGTTCGAGACCCCCGAGGGGGCGTGGATCGCCGACCTGAGCCTGCGCCTGGCGCCGGTGCTGATCGAGCTGGTGGCGGTGATGCTGGTGTACCGGGTCGTGCCGCACCACACCGTGCAGTGGCACCACGCCTTCGCCGGTGCGGTGCTGGCGGTGGCGGTGCTGGAGGCGGTCAAGGCCGGCCTGGGCGTGTACCTGGACAGTTTCCAGGGCTACCAGAAGCTGTACGGCGCGCTGGCCTTCGTGCCGATCCTGATGCTGTGGATCTTCCTGGGCTGGGTGGCGATCCTGCTGGGCGCCTCGCTGGCCTCCTCGCTGGCCGCGTTCCGCTACCAGCCGGCCGGCATGCGCCTGCCGCCCGGCTACGAGGTGTACGCGCTGCTGCGCCTGATCGGCCGCTTCCAGCAGGCCCGGCGCGACGGCCGCGGCCTGCACGTGGACGAGCTGCTGCACCTGGAGCCGATGCTGACCGACTCGCTGGCCCAGGAATTCCTGACCCGGCTGGCCGGGATCAACCTGCTGCGCCGCGACGAGCAGGGCGAGTGGCTGCTGGCGCGGGACCTGGACAGCCTGACCCTGGGCGAGCTGTACGAGGCCTGCCACCTGCGCGTGCCGGTGGGCGAGGCCTGGCTGCCCTGCCGCGACGACGACCTGGGCGCGGCCGCCACCGCGGCCCTGGACGAGCTGCGCCTGCCGCTGCGCGAGGCGCTCAGGCGGCGGGTCTCCGACCTCTATCCCCCCGCTTCCCCCGGAATGCCATGAACAAGACCGCCACGCCCTTCCTGCTCCTGTCCGCGCTGCTGCTGGCTGCCTGCGGTCGTGGCCCGGAGCCGGGCACCGCCCCGGACGCCACGCCCATGGCCGCCGATCCGGCCGCGCCGCCGCCGCTGGAGACACCCGGCGTGGTCGAGCGCACCGCCGAGTACCCGCGCCTGGCCGCGGTGACGGTCGACGGCAGCCCCTACGACCTGGCCGCGCACCGCGGGCGCTGGGTGGTGGTGAACTTCTGGGCGACCTGGTGCTCGCCCTGCCGGAAGGAGATGCCGGAACTGTCGGCGCTGCACGCCGCGCGCGAGGACGTGGAGGTCGTGGGCCTGGCCTACGAGGACATCGAGGCGGAGGACATGCGCCGGTTCCTGGCCGAACACCCGGTGGCCTATCCGGTCGTGGTGGTCGACCCGCTCGATCCCCCGCGCGACTTCGCCACCCCGCGCGGCCTGCCGACCACCTACCTGCTGGCCCCGGACGGGCGCGTGGCGCACCACTTCCTGGGGCCGGTCACCGTGGCCGACCTGGAGGCGGCCATCGCTGCGGGCGGGGAGGGGGCGCCGGGAGCGCGGCCCGCTTCCTGGTCAGCGGCCGGGTGCAGGGCGTGTTCTTCCGCGCCTCCACCCGCGAGCAGGCGCTGCGCCTGGGGCTGGACGGCAGCGCGGTGAACCTGCCCGACGGGCGGGTGGAGGTGGTCGCCGCCGGCCCGGCGCAGGCGCTGGCGCAACTGGAGGCCTGGCTGCACCAGGGGCCGCCGGCGGCGAAGGTCGAGGCGGTCGAGCGCTGCCCGTACGACGGCCCGGTGGCGCCGGGCTTCCGCACCGGCTGAAGGCCGCTATCGGCGCAGCCGCGGCCGCAGCGTGGCCAGGTTGCAGGGGCGGGTGCGCGCGTCCAGCTGGTGGACGATGATCCTTTCCCAGGCCAGGCGGCAGGCCGAGGTCGAACCGGGCAGGGCGAACAGGAAGGTGGCGTTGGCCAGGCCGGCGAAGGCGCGCGACTGCAGCGCCGCCGTGCCGATCTCCTCCACGCTGAGGGCGCGGAACAGCTCGCCGAAGCCGGGCATTTCCTTGTCCAGCAGCGGCAGCAGCGCCTCCGGGGTGGAATCGCGGCCGGTGAAGCCGGTGCCGCCGGTGGCCAGGATGCCGTCCACCTCCGGGTCGGCGATCCAGGCCGAGACCTGCGCGCGCAGGCGGTAGCGGTCGTCCGGCAGCAGGGCGCGCGCGTGCAGCACGTGCCCGGCCCCGCGCAGGGCGGTGCACAGGTAGTCGCCGGAGGCGTCGTCGGCCGGCGTGCGCGTGTCCGAGACGGTCAGCACGCACAGCCGCAGGGGGATGAACTCGGCGGTCATGGACATAGCCTAGCGCCGCGCGCCGGCGCTCACTCGGCCGACAGGCGCGCCAGCTCGTCGGCCTGGTATTCCTGCTGCAGGCGCGTGATCAGCGGGTCCAGGTCGCCGTCGAGGATGTTGCCCAGGTCGTACAGGGTCAGCCCCTCGACGCGGTGGTCGGTGATCCGGCCCTGCGGGAAGTTGTAGGTGCGGATGCGCTGGCTGCGGTCGCCGCTGCCCACCTGCAGGCGCCGGCTCTGCGCCTGCTCGGCCTGCTGGCGCTGCCGCTCGGCCTCCAGCAGCTGCGCCTTCAGCCGCTTCATCGCCTTCTCGCGGTTGGCGTGCTGGCTGCGCTCGGTCTGGCTCTCGACCACGATGCCGGTGGGCAGGTGGGTGATGCGGATGGCCGAGTCGGTCTTGTTGACGTGCTGGCCGCCGGCGCCGGAGGAACGGAAGGTGTCCACCTTCAGGTCGGCCGGGTTGATCACGATGTCCTCGATCTCGTCGGCCTCGGGGATGATGGCCACGGTCGCCGCCGAGGTGTGGATGCGGCCCTGCGACTCGGTGGCCGGCACGCGCTGCACGCGGTGGGTGCCGGACTCGAACTTCAGCTTGGAATAGGCGCCGCGGCCGACGATGCGGGCCACGATCTCCTTGTGCCCGCCGTGCTCGCCCGGGTTCTCCGACTCGACCTCGACCTTCCAGCCTTGGCGCTCGGCGTAGCGGGCGTACATGCGGAACAGGTCGCCGGCGAACAGCGCGGCCTCGTCGCCGCCGGTGCCGGCGCGCACCTCCAGGAACAGGTTGCCCTCGTCACGCGGGTCCCTGGGCACCAGCAGCAGGGACAGCTCGCGGTCCAGCTGCTCCAGCCGGGCGCGGGCGGCGGCGATCTCCTCCTCGGCCAGGCTGGCCAGCTCGGGATCCTCGCGCATGGCCTCGGCCGCGGCCAGGTCGGCGCGGGCGCGTGCCTCCTCGGCCAGGGCGGTGGCCAGCGGTTCGAGCTGGGCGAACTCGCGCGACAGGTCGCGGAAGCGCGCGGTGTCGGCGACCACGGCCGGGTCGGCGAGCAGGCGCTCCAGTTCCTGGCGGCGCTCGGCCAGCGCTTCAAGCTTGCGGCGCAGGCTCGGGGTCATCGGATGCGGTCGGGGCAGGGTGCCGGCAGGGCGCCTTGTCGGGGAACAGGCGCTCGGCGGCGCGGGCCAGCTCCACGTCGCCGGCCAGGGCGGCCTGGCGCAGCGCCGCGGTCGGCGGGTGCAGCAGGCGGTTGGTCAGGGTATGGGCCAGGAACTGCAGCACCTGTTCCGGGTCGCGGCCGGCGGCCAGCTGCTGGCGCGCCTGGGCCAGGGTCTGGTCGCGGGTGCGCTCGCCCAGGGCGCGCAGGCGCAGCAGCGTCTCCTGGCGGCCGCTGGCCTGCACCGCCTCCATGAAGCGGGCCACCTGCAGGTCGATGATGGCCTCGGCGGCCTCGGCGGCCTCGTGGCGGCTGCGGCGGTTGTCCTCCACCGCGCGCTCCAGGTCGTCCACCGTGTACAGGGAGGCGTCGGCCAGCGTCGCCACGCCCGGCTCGATGTCGCGCGGCACGGCCAGGTCGAACAGCAGCATCGGCTTGCGCCGGCGCGCGGCCCGTGCGGCCTCGACCTGGGCCTGGCGCAGCACCGGGTCGCGGCTGGCGGTGGCGGAGAACACCACGTCGGCCTCGGCCAGGTGGCGGTCCAGGTCGGTCAGCGGCAGGGCGTAGCCGCCGTGGCGGGCGGCCAGGTCCTGGGCGTGGGCCAGGGTGCGGTTGGCCACCAGCAGGCGGCCGACGCCGCCCTTGACCAGGTGGCGGGCGGCCAGCTCGATCGTCTCGCCGGCGCCGACCAGCAGCACGGTCGAATCGGGCAGCCGGGCGAAGGTGTCCTGCGCCAGGCGCACCGCCGCCGAGGCCACCGACACCGGGTTGGCGCCGACGCGGGTGTCGGTGCGGGCGCGCTTGGCCACGGCGAAGGTCTGCTGGAACAGGCGGTCCAGGCGCGGGCCCAGGGCGCCGTGCCCGCGCGCCCGCGCCCAGGCCTCCTTGACCTGGCCCAGGATCTGCGGCTCGCCCAGCACCATCGAGTCCAGGCCGGTGGCCACCCGGAACAGGTGGCGCACGGCGTCGGCGTCGCGGTGCCGATACAGGTACGCGCCCAGGCCGGGGGCGTGCCCCTCCAGCCAGTCGGCCAGCGGCTGCGCGTCGTTGGCGATGGCGTAGATCTCGGTGCGGTTGCAGGTGGACAGCAGCGCCGCCTCGGCCACGCCGGGCAGGGATCGCAGCGCGGCCAACGCTGCGGCCAGGCTGTCGCCGGAAAACGCCACCCGCTCGCGCAGGTCGACCGGCGCGGTCTGGTGGTTCAGGCCCAGGAGCCACAGCGTCATGGTTCAGGTGCTTGCGATAATCTGCCGCTTTGGGCCGCCATTTTACGGCCCGGTGGGTGCCCATGCCCGAATCGATGCTTTCTTCACGTGCGACGGTGCGCCACGCCGCCCCCGGGACGCCGCGGCGCCTGGGGCGGCGGCTGGCGCTGTGCCTGCTGCTGGCGCCGGCGGCGGCCCCGGCCCCGGCCGGCGACATCCCGCTGGAGCCGCTGCTGGCGGCCGAGTTCGCGCTCCAGTCCGGGCAGCTGGCTGATGCCGCCCGCTGGTACCTGGAGGCGGCCGAGGCCGAGGCCGGCGACGCCGTGCTGGCCGAGCGCGCCACCCGGGTGGCGATGCTGGCCAACGAGGACGCCCGGGCGCGCCGCGCCCTGCGCCTGTGGCGCAAGCGCGCCCCCGGCGCCCTGGCCGTGCGCGGCGCCGACGCCGCCCTGGCCCTGCGCGAGGGCCGCCTTTCCTACGCCCGGCGCGAGCTGCGCACGCTGCTGCGCTCGCCCGATCCGCGCGGCTGGCAGTACGCCTACAGCGCCCTGCGCAGCGGCCGCGACCCGGAGCGGGTGGCCAGGGTGCTGGGCGACCTGGTCGAGGCCGGCGCCATCCCCGACCGTCTGCCGGTGTGGCAGGCCTTCGGCCACCTGGCCCTGCGCCTGGACGACCCGGGTCTGGCCGAGCGCTTCGTCGAGGCGGTGGTGCGACGCTTTCCGGAGGAGCCGGGCGTGGCGATCATGCGTGCCGGCCAGCTGCACCAGGCCGGCCGCACCGGCGAGGCGCGCGCCCTGCTGGCCCAGGTCGAGCCGCGCGCCGCGGCCGAACCGGAGCTGCGCGCGATGCTGGCGATGACCTACGAGGCCATGCGCGCCCCGGGCGATGCCGCGCGGGTGATGGCGATGGGGCCGCAGGACACCCGCAGCTACGAGCTGCGCGCCTCGCTGCTGGCCCGCGCCGAGGACACCGCCGGCCTGGAGGCGCTGTACCGCGAGCTGGGCGAGGACGGCGCGCATCCGGACCCGGCGCGGCGCCTGCTGCTGGGACGCCTGGCCGAGTTCCTCAGGCGCCCGGCCGAGGCGGTGGAGTGGTACCGCGGCGTCCCTGGCGGCCCGGAGCGCAACGAGGCGCGGATCCGCATCGCCGTGGCCCTGCACGAGCTGGGCCGGCGCACGGAGGCCTACGCCGAGGCCCGCGCGCTGCAGGACGATGCCGCCGCCGACCCGATGGCCCGCCGCAACGCCTACCTGCTGGAGGCCGAGCTGCGCCAGCGCGACGGCGACGGCGCCGGCGAGGTGGAGGCGCTGGGCCGCGGCCTGGCCGCTTTCCCGGACGACGTCGAGCTGCTGTACGCGCGCGCCCTGGCCTGGGAGCGCCAGGACCGCATCGACCGCGCCGAAGCCGACCTGCGCCGGCTGCTGGTGGTGGACCCGGAGAACGTGGCCGCGCTCAACGCCCTCGGCTACACCCTGGCCGACCGCACCGAGCGCTATCAGGAGGCGCTGGAGCTGATCGACCGCGCCCGCGTGGCCGAGCCGGACAATGCCGCCATCGTCGACAGCCACGGCTGGGTGCTGTACCGCCTGGGCCGCCACCAGGAGGCCCTGGTGGAGCTGCGCCGCGCCTGGGGCCTGCTCAAGGATCCGGAGATCGGCGTCCACCTGGGCGAGGTGCTGTGGGTGCTGGGCCGGCGGGACGAGGCGCGCCGCTACTTCGAGGAGGCGCGGCAGCTGGACCCGGACAACCGGGCCCTGCGCCGCGCGCTGGAGCGGCTGCGCCTGCCGCCGGACGGGCCGGCACCCGGCGCCGGCGATGACCCCGCCGGCGCCCCGGCGGCCACGGAGCCGGCGCCATGAGCCGGGCTTCCTGGAGCGCGGCGGGGCTGGCCCTGGCCCTGCTGCTGGCCGGCTGCGCCACCGGGCCCGGACGCCCGGGAGTGCCGGTGGCCGACACCCGGGCCGGCGCCGAGGTGGTGCAGCAGGCCCGCGCCCGCCGCCTGGCGGAGATCACGGACTGGGGCTTCCAGGGGCGGCTGGCGGTCAGTACCGGCGACCGCGGGGGCAGCGGCCGCCTGGACTGGTCGCAGCGCGGGGAGGGCTACGTGGCCGCACTGAGCGCGCCGGTGACCCGGCAAAGCTGGCGCCTGCGCGGCGGCCCCGAGGGCGCCGTGCTGGAGGGGCTGGAAGGCGGCCCGCGCCGGGGCGGGGACGCGGACGCGCTGCTGCGCGAGGCCACCGGCTGGCCGATCCCCGTGCGGGCCCTGGCCGACTGGGTGCGCGGCCTGGCCACGCCCGGCGCCCGGGTCGGCTACGGCGCGGACGGCCGCCTGCAGCGGATCGAGGTGGACGGCTGGACCATCGAGTACCAGGCCTGGTGGCCGGCCAGCGGCCGGCTGCCTGAGATGCCGGCCCGGATCCAGGCCACCCGCGCCGACGCGCGCGTGCGCCTGGTGGTGGACGCCTGGGAGGTGGAAGGTGAGTGAGGGCTGGAGCGCCTGGCCGGCCCCGGCCAAGCTGAACCTGTTCCTGCGCATCACCGGCCGCCGCGCCGACGGCTACCACGAGCTGCAGACCGTGTTCCGCCTGCTGGACTGGGGCGACCGGGTCTGGCTGCGGCTGCGCCGGGACGGCCGGATCGAGCGCCACGGCGGGTCGGTGCCGGGCGTGGCGGCGGGCGACGACCTCGCCGTGCGCGCCGCCGAACTGTTGCGAAAGGAGGCGAACGTGGCGCTGGGTGCGGACATCCGCATCGAAAAGCGCATTCCCGCCGGTGGCGGCTTCGGCGGCGGCTCGTCCGATGCGGCCACCGTGCTGTGCGTGCTGGACCGGCTGTGGGGCCTGGGCCTGGGCGAGGACCGCCTGGCTGCGCTGGGCCGGCGCCTGGGCGCGGAGGTGCCGGTGTTCGGGCGCGGGCGCGGCGCCGGGGCCGAGGGGGTGGGGGGGCGGCTGCGTCCGCTGTCCCTCCCGCCGGCCTGGTACCTGCTGGTGGACCCGGGCGTGCACGTGCCCACCGCCGAGTTGTTCCGGGCCCCCGATTTGACGCGCAATTCCTCGCCCGCGACAATATCGGACTTCATTGCGGGAGCGGTGCTCGACAATGCCTTCGAGCCGGTCCTGCGCCGCCGCGAACCGGCCGTGGAGGCCGCCTTCGCCGCGCTGGCGCAGGTCGGCACGCCACGACTGACCGGGTCCGGCGGCGGATGCTTCGTCGAGTTCGCCGACCGTGCCGGGGCGGAGGACGCGCTGGCACGGTTGCCGCGCCGGCTGCGCGCCTGGATCGCGGCCGGCGTGGACGAATCACCGCTGCGGGCCGCCCTGGCGCCGCGGGCGTGATCCAGGGGCGTCGCCAAGAGGTCCAAGGCACCGGGTTTTGATCCCGGCATTCGTAGGTTCGAATCCTACCGCCCCTGCCAGACCGCCGTTGCCGCAGTGATCAGGACCGCGCCCAGGCGCGGACGGTTCCCCAAACCCAAGCCAGCCCGAAGCCCCAGCCGCGATGAAGACGATGCCAGACGACCGCAACCTGCTCATCTTCAGCGGCAACGCCAACCGCCCGCTGGCCGAGAGCATCTGCCGCGAGCTGGGCATCCGCCCGGGCAAGGCGCTGGTGTCCAGGTTCTCCGACGGCGAGGTCCAGGTCGAGATCGAGGAGAACGTCCGCCGCCAGGACGTGTTCGTGCTGCAGCCGACCTGCGCGCCGGCCGCCGAACACCTGATGGAGCTGCTGGCCCTGATCGACGCGCTCAAGCGCGCCTCGGCCGCCTCGGTGACCGCGGTGGTGCCGTACTTCGGCTACGCCCGCCAGGACCGCCGCATGCGCTCCTCGCGCGTGCCGATCACCGCCAAGCTGGTGGCCAAGATGTTCTCCACCGCCGGCGCCGACGGCATGCTGACGGTGGACCTGCACGCCGACCAGATCCAGGGTTTCTTCGACATCCCCGTCGACAACGTCTACGCCTCGCCGCTGCTGCTGGCCGACATCTGGCGCGTGTACGGCACCGACAACCTGATCGTGGTCTCGCCCGACGTGGGTGGCGTGGTGCGCGCGCGGGCCATCGCCAAGCGCCTGGACGACGCCGACCTGGCGATCATCGACAAGCGCCGCCCGAAGGCCAACGTGGCCACGGTGATGAACATCATCGGCGACGTGCAGGGCAAGACCTGCGTGCTGGTGGACGACATCGTGGACACCGCCGGCACCCTCTGCGCCGCCGCCGGCGCGCTCAAGGCCAACGGCGCGCGCAAGGTTGTGGCCTACTGCACCCACCCGGTGCTGTCCGGCGCGGCCATCGACAACATCATCCGCTCGCAGCTGGACGAGCTGGTGGTGACCGACACCATTCCGCTGTCGGACGCGGCGCGCGCCTGCGGCCGCATCCGCCAGCTGAGCGTGGCCGAGATGCTGGCCGAGACCATCCGCCGCATCGCCTTCGGCGAATCGGTCAGCTCGCTGTACGTCGACTGACGCCCCATCCGGGGCGGGGCCGGGTCCGCCCGGCCGCGTCCCTTTCCCGGTTCCCCTGGTCGCGGGGGAACCACCCAGCCGCCGCGAGGCGGTCCATCCAACCTGAGAAGTTAGAAATGGCAAACCATGTGATCAACGTCGAGCGCCGCGAGGCCGAGGGCAAGGGTGCGAGCCGCCGCCTCCGCCGCGCGGGCAAGGTGCCGGCCATCGTGTATGGCGGCGAGCTGCCGCCGGTCAGCATCCAGATCGACCACGAGAAGATCTGGCTGGCCCAGCAGAACGAGTGGTTCTATTCCTCCATCCTGGACCTGAGCCTCAACGGCGACGTCCAGAAGGTCCTGCTGCGGGACATCCAGCGCCATCCGTACAAGCAGCAGATCCTGCACCTGGACTTCCAGCGCGTGTCCGACAACGAGGTCCTGCGCGCCTCCGTGCCGCTGCACTTCGTCAACGAGGAGAAGTCCCCGGCCGGCAAGACCGCCGGCGTGGTGATCATGCACGAGCTGACCGAGGTCACCGTGGCCTGCCTGCCGAAGGACCTGCCGACCGCCATCGAGGTCGACCTGTCCGACCTGGCCGTCGGCGCCGTGGTCCACCTGTCCGACCTGAAGCTGCCGGCCGGCGTCGAGCTGCCGGAGCTGAAGCTGGGTCCGGACCACGACGTGGCCGTGGTCGTCGCCAAGCAGGCGGCGGGCGGCGAGGAAGAGCCGGCCGCCGAGGGCGGCGAGCAGAAGTAAGCCTCCCAGGCCCTGCCCGGTCCGCCGGGCAGGGCCCTGGACGCGAACGCGATGGCTGGACTGCGCCTCATCGTCGGGCTGGGCAACCCCGGCGCCGAATACGCCAACACCCGGCACAACGCCGGGTTTCGTTTGGTCGACGCCCTGGCCGGGCGCGAGGGTGTGCGCCTGGGCCCGGACGGCAAGCTGGTCGGCGAGACCGGCAAGGCCGTGATCGGTGGCCAGCCGGTGTGGCTGCTCAAGCCCATGACCTTCATGAACCTGAGCGGCAAGTCGGTCGTGGCCGCCCTGCGCTACTGGAAGATCGAGCCGGAGGAGGCCCTGGTGGTGCACGACGAGCTGGACCTGCCGCCGGGCACCGCGCGGCTGAAGTTCGATGGCAGCCACGGCGGGCAGAACGGCCTGCGCGACATCATCCGGCTGCTGGGGCACGGCCGCTTCCACCGCCTGCGCATCGGCATCGGCCACCCCGGGCACAAGGACCGGGTCACCGGCTGGGTGCTCGGCCGCCCGGGCAAGGACGACGAGATCCTGATCGGGCGCGCCATCGACGACGCCCTGGACGTGCTGCCGCTGGCGGTGCGCGGCGACTTCATGGAGGCCATGAAGCGCCTGCACACGCCGAAGGCCTGAGCCGGCCGCCCGGGATGCCGGGCGGCGGCGTTTTTCCTACCCTTTCACGACGCAACCGGCGGCACCGCCGCCGACAGACGGATACGGAGCAATGGGCATCAAATGCGGCATCGTCGGCCTGCCCAACGTGGGCAAGTCGACCCTGTTCAACGCGCTGACCAAGGCCGGCATCGCCGCGGCCAACTTCCCGTTCTGCACCATCGAGCCGAACGTGGGTGTGGTGCCGGTGCCCGACCCGCGCCTGAACCAGCTGGCCGAGATCGTCAAGCCGGAGCGGGTGGTGCCCACGGCCGTGGAGTTCGTGGACATCGCCGGCCTGGTCGCCGGCGCGGCCAGCGGCGAGGGCCTGGGCAACAAGTTCCTGGCCCACATCCGCGAGGTGGACGCCATCGCCCACGTGGTGCGCTGCTTCGAGCACCCGGACATCGTCCACGTGGCCGGCCGGGTGGACCCGATCTCGGACATCGAGACCATCGACACCGAGCTGGCCCTGGCCGACCTGGAGACCGTGGAGAAGGCCCTGGCCCGCGCCGAGCGCGCCGCCAAGGGCGGCGACAAGGACGCCCTGGCGCGCAAGGAGGTGCTGCTGAAGCTCCAGGCCGCCCTGGGCGAGGGCAGGGCCGCCCGCAACGCCGGCCTGGACGAGGAGGAGCGGGCGGCGGTCCGCGAGCTGTTCCTGCTGACCCTCAAGCCGGTGATGTACATCGCCAACGTCCTGGAGGACGGCTTCGAGAACAACCCGCACCTGGAGGCCGTGCGCGCCCGCGCCGCCGCCGAGGGGGCGGAGGTGGTGCCGGTGTCGGCGGCCATCGAGGAGGAGCTGGCGCAGCTGGACGACGCCGACCGCGACGCCTTCCTGGCCGACCTGGGGCTGGAGGAGCCGGGCCTGAACCGGGTGATCCGGGCCGCCTACAGGCTGCTGGGCCTGCAGACCTACTTCACCGCCGGCGTGAAGGAGGTGCGGGCCTGGACGGTGAAGGCCGGGGCCACCGCGCCGCAGGCCGCGGGCGTGATCCACTCGGACTTCGAGAAGGGCTTCATCCGGGCCGAGACCATCTCCTTCGAGGACTTCATCAGGTACAAGGGCGAGGCCGGCGCGCGCGAGGCCGGGCGCATGCGCCTGGAGGGCAAGGAGTACCGGGTGCAGGAGGGCGACATCCTTCACTTCCGCTTCAACGTCTGAGCGCCGGCGGCGAAAAAAATTGTCCCGGAAGCGTTGACATCCGGCCGGTCCATCGCCAAAATTACGGGCTGTTTCACCCCGGTTGTTTCTGGCCGGTGGCGAGATCCCGGAGGGATACCCAAGCGGCCAACGGGGGCAGACTGTAAATCTGCTGGCTTACGCCTTCGGTGGTTCGAATCCACCTCCCTCCACCAGTTTTGAAGAGGTACGGAACAACGAGGCAAGGCCCGGAGCGGTAGACCGGGAAAAGCGGTTCCCCTTGCGGGAGTAGTTCAATGGTAGAACCTCAGCCTTCCAAGCTGATGGTGCGGGTTCGATTCCCGTCTCCCGCTCCATTGCGCTGCCCGCGGTGTTCCGGCCACAACAGGTTTCACGTGCTCACGTAGCTCAGTCGGTAGAGCACCTCCTTGGTAAGGAGGAGGTCGATGGTTCGATTCCATTCGTGAGCACCACTTTTTCTAGCGGGGTCTCCCGCAAGGCCCGGCCCCAGGTGGGCCGGGTTCCCTTAAGGAAGACAGTCGTAACCACAACCGTCAGCGAGAAAGGCAGCCATGTCCAAGGGTAAGTTCGAGCGCACCAAGCCCCACGTGAACGTGGGCACGATTGGCCACGTGGACCACGGCAAGACCACGCTGACGGCCGCGCTGACCAAGATCGGCGCCGAGCGTTTCGGTGGCG